>JAGGVE010000029.1 GCA_021163505.1 Candidatus Iainarchaeum sp.
CTATACTTCTCATCTACAGCTAAAAACAATGTTGGGAAAATAAAATGTCTTTTTACTAAACCGCAAATCCCAACAAGCTTTCTATCTCTAAATTCTTCTATTTCTAAAATAGGTTTGATTTTTTGTTTTGGGTTAGTTATCACACCACAAGATAACATAAGTTTTAGCTTTTGTTTTTTGTATTGTGTAGGCTCCTCAATTTTATCAGGTGCCTTCTCTCTTTCATGGTGTCTTTTTACTTCGTGCATTCCTAAAAATATTATAACAACAATTGCAAAGCAGTACTCAATTAAGAATGAAATAATGGTTGTGCCCGCTGTTTTTGCAGTACTTATTCCTAAAAGGCCCATGAAGAAAACCAATGAAACCTGCCTTACTCCCAAACCATTTGGAGTAAAAGGAAGCAGACCTAAAATGGTAATTATGGGAATTATATAAATCAGTATAAATAGGTTTGCGGTTGCTCCAAAACCTGCAAAAAGAAATAATAAGAGTGCTGCCTGCAGGAACAGCCGCATCAGTGTAAAGCAAAAGTTTGCAAAAATAATTTTTTTCTCATTTTTTAGATATGCACGGAATGTTTTGGAAAACCCTGTAAAATGATGCTTTACCCTTGCAAGAACGGTTTTTTTTATCAGGCCCCTTATTTTTTCTGACCAAAGGGAGAAAAAGAGCAAAAAGCCGAGCACAGCCAAAACTAAAAACAGCTGGAAGGCTTCTCTAAACCCAAAAAAATAGAGCATTCCAAGGATGGAAAAGAAAGAAAATACAGCTAATGACACAAGCTTGTCAAGCACAAGTATCGCAGTACTCTTTCCTATCGGAACTCTGTCCTTTAAAAAATAGGCCAAGGAAAACTCCCCTGCTCTGCTTGGCAGAATAGTGCCCAAACTCCAGCTTACCGCGTATTTCTTGAGCAAAGTGAGATAAGGTATATTTGCAACCGGCATGTACATTATTTTAAGATTTAAAGCATTCAGACAAAGCACAGCTAAAAACAAAATTACTGCAGGAACTAGATAGATTATCTGAAACTGCGAAAGTGCACCAGCAACCTTATCTATGCCAATGTAAAAGAACAGGCCAATTATTAAAAGCAGACCGAGAAGATAGCCGATAACTGCCTTTTTAGTATTCTTCATAGTTTATAGTGAAAGGCATAAATAATAAATTTTAACCCCCTTTCTTTTTAGATATGCCTAATTTTATCCCCAATGGGCTAAAAAGCAATTTTCTAATTTACATAATTGTAGCTGCATATTTGCTTGTCTATTTCTTCTTTTTCCCTTCCTTCTACTCCTCAAGCGATGAGCAGCACATTTTGGCAAAAGCATTGCAGTTCAGGCATTTTCAGCTTGGCGAAAAAGATCCATTAAATGTATGCAACGCAGGCCTTTACACAAACAACGGCTATGTTTATGGCCATTACATTGGTAGGCCTTTGTTTTTAATCCCCTTCACTTTCTTTGGATTCAACGCAGTTATGCTTTCCGGCCTGATTATACACCTGCTCAATTTTGCCTTGCTTTTGCTCATATTTAAAAAATTAAAAATAAATCAAATTTTTGCTTTACTGTATCTTTTCTATCCGGTAATTTTCTGGCAGAGCAGAACTCTGTATGCAGGCATCTTGGTTTTAACAGGCTTTCTAGCAGCCTTTTATTTCTACCTCTCAAATAAAGAAAAGCACTGGGTTTTGAGCGGCGTATTTTTAGGTTTAGCAATGTTAGCACGCTATGATGCTGCCTTAGGCATAGGAGCAATTCTTTTAGCATTGCTTATAAAAAACCGAAAAAAGCTTCTTTTCGTGCTCGCTGGCTTCTTGCCTGTTCTTTTTGCGATAGTTTTATTTAACACTTTTGCTTACGGGAGCCCAGTAGGTACGGGTTATGGCCATTCGGGCACAGGGCTTTTGTACTCTACAATATTTGGTGCAGATGTTGTTTCAATAATCTTCTGCATAACAATGCTTCTTCTACTTTATCCTTTAATGTTTGCGAGCCCTTATTTGCTGCGCAAATTTAATTTTAAATTAGAATTTGCTTTATTTTCAATAGCTTACCTTTTCTTTGCAGCACGCTACAACCCATTCCACTTTGACATCTCCTTGTTTACGCTTCCATTGCGTATGCGCTACGCTTTGCCTCTAGCAGGAATGCTCATAATTCCTTACGGTTTATTCCTGCAAAAAATTTTGGAAAAATATAAGAGTAAAGAAAAGCTTCTGCTAGCTGGCTATTGGTTATTTATTGTGCTGCTATTTGCAGGCATAATATTCGCTTCTCATATACATGCAAAATTCCTCAATGAAAGAAGAGCTGTGTTTGAGCAGATATATGCAAATACACCTGAAAACGCTTTGATAATTGGAAGCAGCGATGATTGCATGTACTTCCTAAATGGAATGTTTCCAAAAAGGCGTTATTTGAATATAGATCTTGAGCAGGGGCTGGCAGGAAATCCACAGAATCTTTCGATAGAACAATTCATCGATGATAAAACCTATGTGCTTGAGCTTAGGTACGGTAATCGCTCAGGCAGAGAAAGTGCCAGGCAGCATGTCATTGAAAAAGAACGTGAAAAAATAAAAGAATTCATCGAGAAAAATAAAGATCGCTTGCAGCTCGTTTTCGAAACAAATAAGCCGCATTATTTGAAGATTTATAGGTTCGAAAGGTTTAAATAAACAATGTGCACAATATACTACGATGATAGTGCTAGATTCTATGGCAGTTATACACCTTGCAAAGCTGACGTTACTGGAGAAGTGCTGTGACTATTTTAACAAAGCCATACTCCCTCGATTGGTCTATTGCGAAGTTTTAGCTGGCAAAAAGAAAGGATGCGCGGAAGTTACAATTGTCGAGGATTTGATAAAAAATAAAAAGATGCTGGTTAAGCGGATTTCGGAAAAAGAATACCTGAAAAAAGCCAATGATCTCAATATTCAGCATGGGGAAGCAGAAGCTGTTTCCCTCTGCTGGCAAGAAGGAATAGAATGCATAGCTACCGATGATGATAATGTAAGGAAAAAGAGAATGCTTTTAGGTCTAAGGATTATAGGAACACCGGCTATAGTGCTGGTGCTGTTTATTAAGGGAGTTATTGATGAAACAAAATTCAAGGAAAGCTTAGAAATGTTAAGGGAGATTGGCTGGTTTAGTGAGGCCATTATTGATAGGATTTTAATGGAGGGTGAAAAATGGAAAAAGCAATTGGGGTGAGATTGCCGCAAAAACTATTGCGGCAGGTTGAAAAGCTCGGTGCTGAAGAGCGCGAGGACAGAAGTACCATAATAAGAAAACTTCTAATGCTGGGCTACTTGGAGTTTATGAAGAAAAAAGCAGCGGAGGATTACTTGGCTGGCAAAATAACTTTCTCTGAAGCTGCCCGCAGAGCCGGGCTTACTCTGTGGGAGATGCAGCAATACCTGATTGGAAAGGGATTCACATCTAGCTATTCCATAAAAGACTTGGAAAGAGAGCTGAAAAGCATGGTGTTATACAGCAAGAATGCGAAAAGATAAAAGAATTTATAAGGAAAA
>JAGGVE010000006.1 GCA_021163505.1 Candidatus Iainarchaeum sp.
GAGGAAAAGTGGCAGAGGTACTGGGCTGAACAGAAAGTATTTGAGCCTGAGATAGATAAAAATAAGCAAGCGTTTTACATACAGGCAGCTTACCCATATCCAAGCGGCGCAATGCATATTGGACATGCACGCACATATACGGTTAGCGATATTATTGCAAAATACAATATGCTCAAAGGGAAGAATGTGTTAATGCCTATGGGGTGGCATGTTTCTGGAACGCCAGTTATAGCCGCAGTTGAAGCATTGCAGAGAGGCGATGAAAAAACTGTAAAGATGTTTACTGAACGCTTCCACATCCCAAAAGAAGATTTAAAATATCTAACTGCAAGCCCTGAAAGCTTTGTAGAGTATATGATAAATAAAGCTAAATATGGCTATAAAGCAGGCTTTAAGAAGCTTGGCTTGGGAATCGATTGGCGCCGCGAACTGAAAACGATAGATAAGCAGTATCAACGCTTCATAGAGTGGCAATATAAGAAGCTTTATGCAAAGGGCTACATAAGAAAAGGCCATTATCCAGTTCGGTATTGCCCTAATTGCAGAAACCCTGTTGGGGATCATGATCTGAGCGAAGGCGAAGGATTAGGCATTCAGGAATTTACGCTATTAAAATTCAGGCTGCAAAGCGGAGAATATCTTGTGGCAGCTACCCTAAGGCCTGAAACTGTATTTGGGCAAACGAATATTTGGATAAGGCCTGATTTGGAGTATGTAATAATAAAGGTTGGTAAGGAAGAATGGATCGCAAGCAAGGAGTTTTTCGAAAAGTTTCAACATCAGAAGCCAGGTATTGAGAAGATTGGAACAGTAAAAGGCTCCGAGCTTATAGGAAAAGAGGTTTTGGCGCCAGGTATTGAAAAGAAGATTCCAGTGCTGCCTGCAAGCTTTTGTGACCCAAAAACAGGCACAGGTATTGTTACTTCTGTGCCAAGCGATGCGCCTATAGATTATATTGCGCTTAGAGATCTGCAAAACGATGAAGAGCTCATGAAAAAATACCACTTGGATGTTGAAAAGGTCAAAGCAATTGAACCAATCCCAATAATAAAAACACCTGAGTTAGGCGAGCTCGCAGCTATTAAGGTTTGTAAAGAGCTCAAAATAAAGAACCAGCGCGAAGAAGAAAAGCTTGAGGAAGCCAAAAAGCTTGTTTATAAACTAGGGTTCCACAAAGGAATAATGAATGAAAACTGTGGCAAGTATGCTAATATGCCTGTGAATAAGGCAAAGGAGCTTGTGAAAAAGGAGCTTATTGAAAAGCGCAAAGCAACAAAATTTTACGAACTTGAAGGCAGGGTTGTGTGCAGGTGCGGCGCTAGCGTAGTGGTTCGTGTGCTCGAGGACCAGTGGTTTGTGGCATATTCGGATCCAAAATGGAAGGAAGAAGCTAAAAAAACATTAGCAAAAATGCGCATAGTGCCCGAGCTTTTCAGAACACAATATGAAAATGTATTTGAATGGCTTGAGGATAAACCATGCACGCGCTCGAAAGGTCTTGGCACAAGATTTCCATGGCAGAAAGAATTGGTGCTGGAGCCGCTCGCTGATTCGACAATATATATGGCTTACTTCACTATTGCGCATTTGATAAAAAATGTGCCTGCAGAAAAGCTTGAAGAAGAAGTGTTTGATTATATATTCTTGAACAAAGGAAACGTTAGCGAGCTTGCGAAAAAATATGGAATAGATGAAAAGCTCTTGAGGGAGATGAGAGAAAGCTTCGATTATTGGTATCCCTTAGCATATAACATTAGCGCAATTGAGCTTATACCCAACCACATGTCCTTTTCTATATTCCAGCATACTGCAATATTCCCGCCAGAGAAAAGGCAGCTTGGCACATTGAATTTGGGCATGGTAGTGCTCGAAGGCCGCAAGATGAGCAGTTCAAAAGGGAATGTTGTTTTGATAAACGATTTGTGTGAGTTACTTGGCAGCGACTTTGTAAGGTTCTTCTTGATGAACTTTGTTGAGCCATGGGAAGAAATGAACTGGCAGCAACGTGAGGTCGAAAAAGGCATCTCAAGGCTAAAACGATTCATAGAGGAAATATTTAGTATAGCAAAAAACGTAAGTAGTGAAAAACTAAAGCTTGAAAAAATGGATTGCATAGAGAAATGGTTCTGGAGCAGAATAAATAGTAAAATAAAGGAGTATACGCAAGCAATGGAAAATATCGAGCTGAGAAGAGCGTTGCAGGCAATTTCTTTCCAGCTTATGAAGGACCTTGCATGGTATAATAAAAGAAAAATGAAAACAAGCAAGGAACTGAACTACTACTTCGTAAAGAACTTTGCGCTGTGCATAGCACCATTTATGCCGCACATAGCTGAAGAGCTCTGGCACAAGATTGGCAATAAAGAATCTGTGTTCAAAGCCAAGCTGCCTGAAAGGCTTGAAACTGATGCTAAAGCGGAGCAGGGAGAAGAGCTGATAATGAACATCGTTGCAGATATAAACCAGGTGAAGAAGCTTGCTAAACTTGAAAAGCCAAATAGGATTGTGCTTTACACCGCAAGCGCTTGGAAGTACCGCCTGCTTGAGCTCTTGCAACAGAAGCTTTCTGAGCCGAATGCAAGCGAAGCGATAAAAATTGCAATGAGTGATGGTAAAATAAAAAGCAAAGGAAACTTAGCGGCAAATGTTGCAAAACAGCTGGCAAGCAGAATAATTGAGCTTAAAGGGAAAAAAGAGATAGACGAATTCGAGGTGCTGAAAGAGGCAAAGCCATTTTTAGAAAAAACATTCGGTTGCGAAGTACTTATAGAAAAAGAGGAAAAAACAGAATACGATCCGAAAGGGAAAGCAAAAAACGCCTTGCCCTTTAAACCTGCGATTTATATGGAGTAATTGAAGAAACCAGCTATGCGGAAGAAATACTCGCGATTCCACCAATATTAGAGAGAATTTCAATAAGCTCTCTTTCCATCGTTGAGTTCTTAAGCTCTATTTCAAAAGACGCCTTAACTATTTTCCCCGAATTATCCACTGAAAACTTCCTTATAAAGCCCAGCTTTGCTGCACTTCTTAGAGACTTTAGAATTGCATCCAGAGTCTCAGCTTCTATTCTTAGCTTCGCTTTTATAGGTTTCTCTTCAGGCTCAACTAAAGCACGAATAGCTTGCTTTGTTTCATAGCATTTTGCAAAGTTAAGCCAATCGCTCATAATTTGACTATCTTTTGCATACATAAGCTCTACGCGGTCGCCAGGCCTCAATTCGTGCCATATTGGCACAAGCTTGCCATTAACCCTGGCGCATGCTGTTTTCGGGGCCATTACAGAATCTACTTTAAAAGAAAAATCAAGCACGGTGGAGCCGCGCGGCATAAAAATAGGTTTGCCAAAGCTATCAAACACGGCAAGCTCTCGTTCCAGATAATCTGTCTTAAGTGCTTCCTCAAATTCGCTTTCATCCGCCTTTGCAAGCTCTCTAAGCTTTAGAAGTTCGCTAGGTTTCTTCTTAGCTTTTAACCAGTAAGCGATGCCTTTCTCCTCAAACTCGTCTGTTTCCCTTGTGCGAATGTAAACTTTTATTGGCGCCCCCTTGGGCCCAATTACAGAAGTATGCAAAGCCTTATAATGCCCTGAAGGCAGTGCGATGTAATCCTTAAACTTCCTTGGCATTGGATAGAACATACTATGCACCGCTTTTAATGCTTCATAACATGCATCTTCACTGCTTGCAACAATTACAAGCGCAATGTAATCGTAAAGTTCTTCAAGGGTTTTACCCTCTTTGATTTTTCTGAAATAATGATATAGGTGCTTTTTCTCCTTCTTAAAAATGAAGCTAGCAAAGGGTTTTCTTACAAGCTTCTTTTTTAACATCTCTATCGCTTCATCTATCTCTGCATCTTTTTCCATATAACGCTTTTCAAGCTCTTTCTTGAGCTTCTTGAACTCCTTCGGCCAAAGCTGTGCAAAGCAGATATCTTCGATTTCATGCTGCATATTTTTCAAACCAAACTGCTCCGCTAAAGGCGCGTAAAACTCAAGCGCTTGCTTACAAATTTCCTTCCTTTTCTTAACAGGCAAATACTCTATTGTGCGTAAGTTGTGGAGTTTATCAGCGAGCTTTATAAGTAAAACGCGTTCATCTTTTGAAGCATAGTTAAGGAGCTTCCTCAAATATGCGTGTTTGTTTGTGTTCTCAGACGAAACTTTAGTGAGCGCATACACAAGCTCAGCTACTTCGCTACCAAATTCTCGCTCAAGCTCTTTCTTTTTTACATTTGTATCCTCAAGAATATCATGCAGTAAAGCAGCAGCAATTGTTTTTGCATCCACATCATAGTCGCTTAGAATTAAGGCTGTTGAAATAAGATGGTTAAAATAAGGCTCACCTGAAAAGCGCTTCTGCTTGCTGTGCTTCTTCTTCGAAAAGGAATAGGCTTTCTTTATAAGCGCAAACTCTTTTGAAGCAAGCTTGCTTCTAATAAAAGCTATTGCATGCTTCACGAGCACAACATCCGGCGTAGCGAACTGCTTTGCAACGCGCTTTGTAAGCTCCTCCAGCTGCTCCTCCTTTTCCTCTTTCTTCTTCTTGGCTTTCTTCTTCGCGCGCTTCTTTATTTTAAGTATCATCACATCTCCTCAAGTACTGGGATATTTAGCAAGCGCAGCCCATTTGCTACAACCGTGCTAACCGCATCAACAAGCGCTAACCTGGCTTTCCTCAGCTCCTGCTCTGCTTTGAGCACCGGAAGCTCGTGGTAGAAGGAATTGAAAAGCTCGCAAAGCTCGATGAGGTAATTGCAAATAAGATTTGGCTTTCTTTCGCTGAGCGCGTTTTGCACTATATCAGGAAACACAAAAAGTTTTTTGACAAGCGCTTTTTCGGAGTCGCTGCTAAGCAAAGAAAATTTCGCCTGCGAATAATCTTCATTTGCTTTCCTCAATATGCTTTTTGCTCTTGCATATGTGTATTGTATATAGGGCCCTGTGCTTCCCTCAAATGAAACGCTCTTTTCAGGCTCAAATAAAATATTTTTCTTTGGGTCAACTCTCAGCATGGAAAACTTTATTGCTGCTAAAGCAATAGCGAGCGCTCTGCTTTCAAGCTCTTCTTTGCTCAGCTTGGTTCTCTTAAGTATTTCCCGCTTTGCAAGCTCAGTAACACTATCTATGAAGTCATCAGCATCTATCACCTTGCCTTCCCTGCTTTTAAGTTTGCCCTCGCGCAGCAAAACAAGACCATAGCTAAGGTGTTCATTTATGTTATGCCACTTATAACCCAAAAGCTCAAATATTCTGAACAGTTGCTTGAAGTAAAGGTCCTGCTCGCTCGCAACAACAAATATATTCAAATCAAGCTTGTAATGCTCAACCTTGTGCTTTGTGAGCACTAAGTCATTAGAAATGTAAATGCTTGTGCCATCTTCACGCAAAACAACCTTATCTGGAAGTGGAGCGAGCTTTGCAACTATCGCACCTTTCTCATCCTTATAAAAAACCCCTTTGGCCAGACCTTCTTCAATTATCGGCTTTACCTTATAGTAGAAATCCGATTCAAAGAAGATCACATCAAAGTGCGAACCAAAACGCTTATATGTTTGCTTAAAACCCTCTATAACCCAGTCGCGAAGCTTCTTCCACAAAGCAAGGGTTTCGGGGTCCTTTGCCTCCCATTTGCGCAAAAGTTCACGTGCCATCTCATGAAGCTTTGGGTCTTCTTTGGATTTCTGGTGGAAAAGTACATAGTATTTCCCAACAAGCTTATCGCCCTTAACGCTTGCTGTTTCAGGCGTTTCATTATTTCCAAAAAGCTGGTAAGCGAGCATCGCCTGGCATATGTGAATGCCGCGATCGTTCATCAGATTGGCTCTAATAACATCATAGCCACAAAATTCAAATATGTTACTAATGGCCATGCCGATGCTATCATTTCTTAAGTGGCCAATGTGCAAAGGTTTGTTTGTATTTGGTTGTGAGTATTCAACCATAACGCGCTTTCCTTTGCCAATATTGCTAGCACCATAGCTATCGCGCTTGCTTATCACCTCGTTAATAACACGTTCTGCTAAAAACGCATGGTCTATAAAGAAGTTGAGGTAGGGGCCAGCGCCTTGCATTTTGGCAAAGCCATCTGGCAATGAAAGTGTCTTGCTTAATTCGTTAGCAATTTCAACAGGCTTCTTTTTGAGCCTTTTTGCAAGTGCAAAGCAAGCCAATGCATAGTCGCCCAGCTCTTCGCTCGGAGGAACCTCAATTAGTTTTATTATTTCTTCTTTAGGAACATCAAGCTTTTTAGCTATGCTCTCTGCAAGCAAATTTTTTAAATTTAGCATATTAAAAGAAAGTATAGATTAATTTTAAAGCTTGCTGGGATTGTGGCTTTATGGTTCAGGTTTCCAGTCCTCAATACATGATAGCATTGGCCAGCGCTTTTCTTTAATCTCTTTTATAATGTCAGGCAGATGAGGGACTTTGTTAAAGTTAGGAATTAAACTGGCCCATTTGCGATCAGGCACTCCGCTTTTGTCATCCCAGAAGTCAGAGGAGTAAAGGATATAAACTGCTTTCAATTTTTCTGGTCCGCCCCTTATTAATACTTCGGCCAGCACCGGAATATACTTTTCTGGAGTTTGACTTTCCCACAATGCTTTGATCGCTGCCTCCCTTACTCCCCAGGAAGGGTCTTCAAATATTGCTTCCTTAAGGGCTTCGAATGACCCTTTGTCTTTTAGCATTCCGAGCGCTTCTGCACAGCTTTCTCGAAGAGCAGTATCCGCATCTCTAAGGAGCGTATTCCTGATAATTTTAATATTCTTTGGGGATCGATTTTTTATGGCCTCTTCAAGCCAAGCTTTCCTTTCGGCATACGTTCTGCCAGGAATTAACCCTGGCGTTTTTCCGTTGCCAGTTCTTTTTTTCCACCCGGGATGCCTTCGATAATCCGAAACTAGTCCGAGATCCTGCAAAAGTTCCTCAAAACTGGTTCGGTACATAGCATCGCGCACTGGCATTGCCCTTGCATATTTCGATTTTCTAAAATTAGTAACATCTATCAGTATATCAGCATTCACAAGCGTAGGTAAAACAAACGCCCTTTGATAAGGGGCTCTCTCTATAAATTTTGTGGCTACTCCATTTGGTGCGCGTTTTCTTTCTTCAATATCTCTCCTTGACCTCGCAAGAAACTGCTGACCTATTGTGCTTGCCAGGCCAATTCTAACATCCGCTTTAGAAGCAAGCGGCGCATGCAAGGTAAAAAGCCCTTCCACTATTATAACATCGTATTTTCTAGGGTCTATCGTTCTATATGAAATTTTCCCAGTAACAACATCTCTCTCGCGAAGCGTAACCTTTTTTCCTTTTTTAAAATTTTCAAGATCAGCAATGGCTTTCCTCAAGTCTGAAGCTTTAGGATTATCGAACTCGCCATCGATCCTGCGACCGCCTCTGAACTCTCCGCTGGGAGTTTGCTCAACTCCAATGCGCCTTTCTTTCCTAATAACTCTTCCATGCCTGTCTTTTATCTCAACCTCTGCTCGAGGCAGGAAATAAGAATCCAAAGAGATCGTAAGAACCTTGAGCTCCCTGCCTGCATGAAGCCTTTTAGTAACTTCAGCAAGTTGCTTAGCAAGCGTGGTTTTTCCAGAGCCTGCAATGCCACCAATTGCAACAACAACAGGCCCAGCCCTCGGCTTCCTTAAAGCATGTCTGACTGCTGGAAGATAATAAGAATAAAACTCCAACACATTTTTGGCTTTAAGTGGCGTGTGCCTTTTCAATGAGGCCGTGTAATTGCGCAAACGCCAAGCTCTTGCAAAAAGCCTTGTTTTTATCGGCATTTTTCTTCCTAATTTATACTTAGCTGAAGCTTCTTCGACAATCCTCCTAATATCCCGAATCTTTTTTCTTCCAGAAAAACGTTGGCCTTTAACCATGTTCCTCGCACAATAAAAAATATTTTGGATTATTTAAACCTATCGTAAAAAGTCTGGAATATAAAAAATTGTAAAAATCTGCAGAAAAAAGCGCGTTTGCGTAAAGATTTAAAAAACTTCTGCTTTTTCTCATATTATCCTCAAAATCTCAAGCAAATTTTGCTCGGTGAATGAATGAAAGTTTTGCACGAACTCAAAACATTGGAGGCAGATGCAAGAACCAGAATAGAGAAAGCACAGCATGAGAAAGAACAAAGGGTTGCAGAGGCAAAAGAAAAGGCAGCAAAACTAATTGAAGAAAAGAAATTGCAGGCAATGAAAGAAGCACAGAAGCTCATTGAAGAAGCACGAAAAGAAGCAATGAAAGAAGCGAAAAAAATACTTGCAAGTAGCGGAATGGAATGCAAGCGAATTGAAAATAAAGCGGGAAGAAATATGCAAAAGATGAAAGAAGCGGTATTTGAGTGGTTGCTAAATGTTCAAACCCGTTAGGTTCGATAAGTTCACTGTTATTGTGCATCTCAAAGACCTTGAAAATGTAATCGCGAATTTGCATAAAGTTCCACTTGCTGAAATAAGAGAGGTAAACACAAAGGAACGCGACTTAGAGCAATTCGATGCAAGCGAGAAGTCAAAATTTCTCGCATATAACATTACAAAAGTTAGGCGTTCACTTTCAATACTCTCACAATTCGAAAAAAGCCAAAACATAATTGAGCAAGCGCTAGCGTTTATTAAGAAGGAAAATGTGAAAAAGCTAAAGATTAAGGGATTCAAGGATATTGAGACACTTATAAAGGAAAGGCTTGAACCGCTTTGCAGAGAAGCGGAAAAACTCGATAAGGAATTAAAAGCGCTTAGTGAAAATATTGCTGAGCTGAAAGAAGAGCTGCGGATTCTACAGAGCTTAGAAGCGCTAGATATAGAGCTAGAATTACTTTACGGCTATGAAACAATTGAGGTGCTAGTTGGGAAGGTGCCAGCGGAGCTCGCAGAACCCATTGAAAAAGAAGTGAAAAAAAGCCAAGGAATCATACTTAGCAAAGTTGGTGAAAAAGAGGTTATCTTTATAATTTCAATCGAAAAAACGCATGCGGAAGAACTCCTGAGAAAGCTTCGAAAGCTTGGTTTTGAGCGAATAATGGCACCAGAAAAGCGCGGCAAAGTAACAGAGCATATTAGGAAAATAAAAAAAGAGATCACTGCTTTGGAAGAAAAAAAGTATAAGCTATGGAAAAAGGGGCAAGCGCTTCTTGAAAAGAACAAGCGGTTTTTGTTAGCAACCCTTGAACTGCTGGAGATTGAAAAGGCAAGGCAGGATGCTATGCTAGCGTTTGGAAAAACTCAAGCTACGGCAAATTTTGATGTATTCGTGCCAGCAAAGTACAAAAAGCGATTTATAGAGATACTCAAAAAAACCACTAAGAATTGCTTTTATGCTGAAGAACTTCCTTTTAGCGAGGACGAAGCGCCTGTTGCGCTGGAAAACCCTGGCTTTGTGAAACCGTATGAGATGATACTGAAGATGTATGGTTTGCCAAGCTATAATTCCTTTGATCCAACACCCCTGATAGCGATAGCGTTTCCCATATTTTTTGGCTTAGCATTCAGCGATGCTGGCTACGGTCTAATGCTATTAGCATTTAGCATATTCCTGCTAAAAACAGTTGCGAAAAAATCTGAGAGTTACGAAGCTCTATCAAAGATACTATTACATGGAAGCATAACTACAATAATATTTGGTTTAGTGTTTGGTTCATTTTTTGGAGATCTGCTTGGCGAGAGCATAAAAAATGTTGCGTTGCTTGACCCTCTTGGCAAGATGCCTGATGGAAGCAGCGCAACGCTTCTTTTTATGATAGGAGTATTGGCTCTTGGTTTATTTCACCTTAATATTGGTATAATTCTGGGTTTAGCTGAGGCGATAAAAAGGCAGCAGTACAAGCTTGCCTTAACCGAAAAGTTACCTTTCCTTCTTATCCAGCCTGGAGCTTTGCTCTTACTCTTAAACTATTCGCCTGTATCTTACATAGCTGGCCTAATATTGGTAGCTTTAGCCGCAATCCTGCTTATGCTAAACTCAGGTCCTCTCGGCTTGATGAAAATCACTAGCTTTCTAGGAAATGCGCTCTCTTACTTAAGGCTGATGGCTTTGAGCTTAGCTACGTTCGCTATAGCGATGGCGATAAACATCCTAGCAAAAATGCTATTAGCAATTCCTTATATTGGCTTTGCAATAATGATTGTTTTTCTCGTGTTTGCGCACTTCGCAAACTTTGTATTCAATATTTTAAGCTCATTCATTCACCCATTACGATTGCATTGTGTTGAGTTCTTCTCATATTTCTTTGAAGGTAGCGGCAAAGAATTCAGGCCGTTTTACGCAAAAAGAAAATATACTGTGGAGGTGGATTAGATGGATCCGGCTTTAGCAACCGGTTTAGGTCTAACCATAGTGGGTGCTGGAATTGCAATAGGCATAGCCGCAGGCTTATCAGCTATAGGCCAGGGCACAGCGGCAGCTGCAGCAATTGGCGGCGTAAGCGAGAAGGATTATTCGTTTGGTAAGCTGCTTACGCTAGTTGCTTTGCCAGAGACACAAGCAATCTATGGCTTTGTGATAGCGATTGTGATAATATTCCTGGTTGCATTGGGCGCACCGTTCGCGCACTAAAATAAGCAAGGGGCAGCAATATGAAAAGGTTAATGAGAAAGATAAAGGCAGAAATGAAAGCGAGAGTAGCCAGCATTATGCGAGAAGCTGCAAGAGAAGAGGAAAGAATACTTGCAGATGCAAAAAAACGAGCAAGAGCCGAGAGGGCAAAGATTCTGGAAGAAGCCAAGAAAAAAGCAGAGACAGAGAAGCAGAGAATAATTGCCGAAGCAAGGCTGAAGGCAAGGAAAGAAAGGGTAGCAACGCTTGATAGGTTACTTGAAGAAGCTATTGGGCAGGCATTGAATGACCTAAATAGCATAAGAAAATACAGACAGTACGCTAGCATCCTAAATAAAGTAACCAAACAAGCGATAGAAGAGACCCCGAGCAACAAAGTTAATGTGCTTGTTTCGAAACGCGACAAAACAAAGCTGAGATTAGGTAAAATAAAGGGCAAGAAGATAAGGATTGTAAATGGCAATTTGCAAGCAGGCACAATAGTTGAAGCTTCGGACAAAAGCGTCAGCATAAGCAACGATTTTGCAGAGCTTGTAAAGGAGCGCAAGCAGGAGATAAAGCGTGAATTGGTGAGAAGGTTTTTTAGCTAAAATATAGTGGTAGCATGGCTTTTGACTTTGCGATTGAGTTTTTGAGGTTGCTAGGGAATAACTACACTTACATACTGCTAAGCATGCTTGCGATTGCGTTAATATTTGTTTTCTATTTTGCAAGGAAGAGCTTGGCAATAGCTTCTTTTGCATATGCAGGCACAAGGGTCAGAGTTATGTCTGGCAGGATGCTCAGGCAAAACAAGCTAAAGGAGCTCGCTGAAAGTTACTCTGTTAGCGATGTTATTGCAGCATTTGAAGGCAGCGCTTATGAGCAGTATGTTGCAGGCAAAGAAAGCATAGAGGAAATTGAGCAGGCGCTTAGCATTAATCTTGCGGATGATTACAAAAAAGTTATGGAGATGAGCCCAAGGAAAGCCAAACCATTGTTTGCGTTTATGGATTCCCGCTACGATATTGAAAACATAAAAAGGATTTTAGCATCTAAAATCACGAAGGAGCCAGTTTCCTATCTGCTCCCAAGCCAGATGTCCCAGGCGTTTTTGCAGCGCCTAAACGAGGCCGAAAGCGTGGAGGAAACCCTGGAGCTTCTCAAGATGACTCCCTATGGGAAAGTGCTCGAGTATGTGTCAAGCGACGCAAATATAAGCACAATAGAAAGGGCATTGGACAAGTATCTTTATGAAAAGCTCTTAAATGCAGGTGCAATTGAGAGCATTGCCAAAAAAGCAGGCATAATGAATGATCCTGTTTATTTAAAGGAACTGTTTGGCATTCAAGCAGATATAATTAACATAAAGACTGTGCTGCGTTGCATAGCTGAAGCTATTCCCGAAAAGGACGTAAAGCGGCTTCTGGTTGGCAAGGGTTTTTATTTAAACGAAACGATGCTAGAAACACTTGCAGAAGCGAGCGATTTGCAGAGTGCAATAAATGCTCTGCAGGGAACACCATACTATGCTATTATGAATGATGCTCTGAGAGCTTACCAAAGCGAAAAGAGCCTGTACATATTTGAAAAAGCGCTAGCGGAATATTATGTGGGCAGAATAAACTCGATATCATTAAAACAACCTTTTGGCTTAACGCCCTTAGTTTGTTATTTGCTGCTCAAAGAGCACGAGATAAAATGCATAGGGATGATATTGAACTGTGTTAAGGAGGGCTTACCCAAAGAAAAGATAAAGGAACTTTTCATAGGTGCATAAAATGGAGGTTGCGGTTTTAGGAAATAAAAGCACTGTGCTTGGTTTTAGATTGGCTGGCGTAAAGAATTGCGTTGAAGCCGCAAATAACATCGTTGATCTAACAAGGCAGTTCAAAGAGCTTACAGCTAGCGAAAACATATGCTTGCTTATAATAGACAATTCCTGCGAACCGATAAGAGATGAGATAATAAGATTTATTGAATTTCACAACAAGCCTGCGATAGTTGAAATACCTTGCAAAGGTAAGGGTTTTGAAAAAAGCATATTCGAAACGATAATAAAACGCGCAACAGGTGAAAAACAATAAATGCTTGAGGTGGTATGATGCCTGGTGTAATAAGTAAGATTTCGGGGCCAGTGATAGAAGCGAAGAATATGCTCGGCGTTAAGCTAAACGAAGTTGTAAGGGTTGGAAATGCAAAGCTGGTTGGCGAAGTCATTAGAATAAACAAAGATGTTGCAACAATACAGGTTTATGAAGAAACCTCTGGCTTAAAACCTGGCGAGCCTGTTTACAGCACAGGTATGCCCTTAAGCGTTGAACTTGGTCCAGGTTTATTGGGCAGCATATATGATGGTATTCAAAGGCCCTTGGATGTGGTAAGTGCTAAGCATGGCGCTTTTGTACCTCGCGGGGTTGAGGAACCCGCTCTTGATAGAAAGAAGAAGTGGCACTTCAAGCCTGTTGTTAAGAATGGAACAAAGGTAAAGGAAGGTCAAATTATTGGTACTGTGAAGGAAACGGAAACAATCGAGCATAGAATAATAGTGCCTTTAGGAGTAAATGGTACAATAAAGGGCCTGAAAGAAGGAGATTATACTGTTGAGGATACTATTGCAGAAGTAAATGGAAAAAAGATAACTTTGATGCAAAAATGGCCTGTAAAAAAACCAAGGCCTTACATTGAGAAGCTCACGCCTGCTGAGCCTTTAATAACCGGGCAGCGCATCGTTGATTTTCTATTTCCAATTCCAAAAGGCGGCACTGCAAGCATCCCCGGGCCTTTCGGCTCTGGAAAATGCATCACTGGAGAGACCCCAGTACTGGTAAACAATGAGCTTAAGCCAATTCGAGAGGTGTTCAAATATGCAGAGAAGAAGGGTAAAAAACTGGTTGAAAACGAAAACGAAACACTAATAGAGCTGGAAACACCGCTAACGATACAAACATTTGATGGCAAAACTATCAAAGAGTCTATAGCTACGCATGTATATAGAGGGCACACCGATAGGTTGATTGAGATAAAAACAAGGTCTGGAAGGTGGGTAAAACTCACGCCAGCACATAAGTTATTGAAAATCGACTCCGAGCTTAGGGTTGTTGAAACACCGGCGGAGAGGTTAAAAGAAGGCGATTTCATCCTCGCGCCAAGGAAGCTCTCTCTAGGAGACTCCTATAAAGAACTAAAAGTGGAATTTGAATGCAGGGTTGCTGACAAAGAGGTTGCTGAACAAGTACCAAAAGCGATTGAAAAAATCATAAGGAAGGAAAAGATAACGAAAAAGAAACTGGCCAAGCTGCTTGGCGTTTCTTATGATGTATTGCTTGGTTTCTATTTGAAAAAGAACAAACCCACGCTTGAGTTCTGCAAAAAGCTGTTTAAGCTTGCAAACATAAAGCTTGCAGTGAAAAAAATCAAGGTCGAGAGGCAGGCAAAAGCAATAACTGTGCCCAAGTACTTAGATGAGGAATTATCAGAGCTGTTAGGTTATTTGCTTGCGGATGGGAGCGTCAAGGGGAAAGCCACTGTGGAATTCTATAATAAAAATAAAGAGCTGAGAATGCGCGTTAAACACCTGCTAAAGAAATTATTCGGCTTAGAAGCAGAGGAGTACTGTGCAAGAACGGTTGAAGCAATAAGGGCCCATAGCAGAGCGCTGGTTAGGTTTCTTGCTCAGCTCGGTTACCCCCTTAGAAAAAAATCCAAGTATGCAAGGCTTCCAGATGGACTTATCTCCTCACCAGAAAGCGTCATAAGAAGCTTTTTAATCGCCTATATAGAATGCGATGGGCACATAGGTAAAAACGAGATTGAAATAGTAACTGCAAGTGAGCAGATGTTAACAGGACTTTCTTACCTGTTACAGAGGCTCGGTGTGCTATACAGAACAAGAGAAAGATGTATTAATAAATGCAAATATTTTCGAATATCCATACCGGCCAGAGAAGCAATTAAAATTGCCGCATATTTCAATAAGGAAAAATTCTATAACTTTACAGACATCATTCCGATGAGCCCAAGGTTATTTAGAAAAATCTTAGGAGCTGTTAAACCTTTCGAACTAGAAAAAGAAGGAATTAGCACAGCCGGTTATTATACAAACCAGAATTTAACTGCAAAGACTTTCCTGAGAATAGCCAATAAAATAAAAGTTGCTTCTCATTTAAAACAGCTAGCAGATGCTTTAGAGTATGTTTTCTGCGACAGAATTGATGAAGTGAAGGTAATAAACAAAAAAAGCCCGGTATATGATATCACTGTGCCTGAAACGCATAATTTTGTTGGAGGTACAACCCCCTTATTGCTACATAACACAGTGATGCAGCACCAGTTAGCGAAATGGGCCGATGCTGAAATAATTGTTTACGTTGGTTGCGGCGAGCGCGGCAACGAAATGACTGATGTGCTAACAGAATTTCCAAAGCTAACCGATCCAAAAACAGGAAAACCGCTGATGCAAAGAACCGTGCTTATAGCTAATACTTCGAATATGCCGGTTGCTGCCCGTGAAGCTTCTATCTACACAGGCATGACTATAGCAGAGTACTACCGCGACCAGGGCTTTAATGTTGCAATAATGGCTGATTCAACCTCGAGATGGGCAGAAGCTTTGCGCGAGGTTTCTTCGCGTTTGGAGGAAATGCCGGGCGAAGAAGGTTATCCAGCATACTTAGGAACCAGAATAGCCGAATTTTACGAAAGAGCCGGCAGAGTAAAAACCCTCGCTGGCAAACTCGGCTCTATAAGCGTTATAGGCGCAGTATCGCCGCCAGGCGGCGACTTCTCAGAGCCGGTAACACAAAACACATTAAGAGTTACAAAGGTGTTCTGGGCTTTGGATGCAAAACTTGCTGAAAGAAGGCATTTTCCTGCAATCAACTGGCTCACATCCTATTCGCTCTATACGGAGCAAATAGATAAGTGGCTTGCAAACAATGTAGAGGAAAGGTGGCCAAAGTTGAGAAAAAGAGCAATGGCTTTACTGCAGAAGGAGGCAGAGCTTCAGGAGATAGTGCAAATTATTGGCCCGGATGCTTTGCCTGAAAGAGAGCGCTTAACCCTTGAAGTTGCGCGAATGATTCGCGAAGACTTTTTGCAGCAGAATGCGTTCCATGAGATAGATTCTTACTGTCCGTTGGAAAAGCAGCTTGCAATAATTGAATTGATTCTGTTCTTCTATGATGAAGCGAATAAGCTTGAGGTGATAGATAC
The DNA here is from genome assembly GCA_021163505.1 of Candidatus Iainarchaeum sp. GTDB lineage: Archaea > Iainarchaeota > Iainarchaeia > Iainarchaeales > DTGL01 > DTGL01. Next base: position 15,761 of record JAGGVE010000006.1, read on the forward strand.
AAGCAAGATCGAAACATTCAAATCCATTGAGCGCATCGCTCGACTGAAGTACCTGGCAAAAGATGATGTGCTAAAGGAAGTACCAAAGATAAAAGAGCTGATAAAGAAGGAGGTGGCAAAGCTCGGGATAGAAGAGAGTAAGGGTTTCGCGGAGGTGGGCAAATGATTAAGGAATACAACACTATCGAGCGCATCGCTGGCCCATTAGTATTTGTCAAAAACACGAAAAACGTATGCTACCAGGAGCTCGTTAGAATAAAGCTCCCTGATGGCAGCGAAAAAAATGGGCAGGTGCTTGAAGTTACCGAGGATATAGCAGTTGTGCAGGTGTTTGAGGGCACAGCAGGCATCGATATTAAAAAATCCAAAGTAAAGTTTCTTGGCGAAACCGCAAAGCTCAAGGTAAGCTTAGATATGCTTGGCAGAATATTTAATGGCATTGGAAAGCCCATTGACTCTGGCCCAGAAATAATCGCTGAGAAAGAGCTTGATATAAATGGAATGCCAATAAATCCAACGAGCAGAGATAATCCAAGCGACTTCATACAGACAGGTATAAGCGCAATAGACGGTATGAATACACTTGTCAGGGGACAGAAGCTGCCAATATTCAGCGGAGCTGGATTGCCTCACAATAAGCTTGCCGCACAGATCGCAAGACAGGCAAGGGTTTTAGGCAAAGAGGAAAAGTTTGCAATAGTGTTTGCTTCCATGGGGGCTACGCATGAAGAAGCAAACTTCTTTAAAGAGGAATTTGAAAGAACCGGTGCTTTAGAAAGGGTTGTTATGTTCCTGAACTATGCTGATGACCCAGCAATTGAGCGAATAATTACGCCAAGGATTGCATTGACAGCAGCAGAATATTTAGCATTCGAAAAGGATATGCATGTGCTTGTGATACTCACAGATATGACAAACTATTGTGAAGCTTTACGCGAGATAAGTTCTGCCCGCGAAGAAGTGCCGGGGCGCCGCGGCTATCCTGGATACATGTATACAGACCTAGCTACAATATATGAACGAGCTGGCAGGATAAAGGGCAAAAAGGGTTCAATTACGCAGCTGCCAATACTTTCCATGCCTGATGACGATAAAACGCATCCGATTCCAGATAACACCGGCTACATAACAGAAGGACAGATAGTGCTCAGCAGAGCGCTGCACAGAGCAGGAATATATCCGCCCATAGACGTTAGACCTTCGCTGAGTAGATTGATGAACCACGGTATAGGCAAAGGCAAAACCAGAGAGGACCATGCAGATGTATCAAACCAGCTCTATGCTGCCTACGCCGAAGGAATGGATAAAAAGGATTTGGTTGCTGTAGTCGGCGAAGAAGCATTAACTGAGAGAGATAGAAAATTCCTGCGCTTCGCTGAAGAATTTGAAAAGCGCTTTGTGCAGCAAGGCTACGAAGAGGATAGAAGCATTGAAGAAACCCTAAGTATCGCATGGGATCTATTCAAGATGCTGCCGGAAAGAGAACTAAAGCGCATAAGATCTGAGTTTATAGAGAAATATCTCCATAAAACAAAGGAGAAAAGGTAAAGCAGATGCTTGAGAATATAAAACCTACAAGAATGGAGCTATTAAAGCTAAGGCAGCGCATTCGCTTAGCTAAGAAAGGGCATCGCCTGCTTAAAGAGAAAAGGGATGCGCTATTTAGCGAGTTTTACAAAGAGCTGAAGAACGCCAAGCAGCTACGCAAAGAAGTTGAGCAGCTGCTTGATAAAGCATACCTTACGCTGGCAATAGCGCAGGCACAGTTTGGCAGGTTAAAAGTGGCTGAGTTCGCATCAGCAAGCGCGAGAAACACCAAGCTAAGTGTTGCGTTTGGTGAAAGGAATATAATGGGGGCTCGCGTTCCAATAATTGAAGCTCAGAATATAAAGCGAAATATTTTGGAAAGAGGCTACTGCATAACAGACTCTGGCTCAGCGGTAGATGAATCTGCAAGCCTGTTTGAAGAAGCACTTGAAAAGCTTGTGAAGCTTGCCGAGAAAGAAGCATCCCTGGAGAAACTTGCTTTTGAAATAACTAAAACAAGGCGCAAGGTTAACTCTCTGGAGAAGAGAGTTATTCCAAAGATGGAGAGCTTGGAAAAGTACATAAGGTTCAGGCTTGAGGAAAGAGAGCGTGAAATGATATTTACGCTGAAAAAAGCAAAGAAAAAGATTGAAGAAAGAGCCCAGTTGCAAAATGCGTAAAAATATTTCTTTTTATTTCTACTTTTGGGATTTAATTCTTCAAAAACTTTTTATAGCTCAGCATGGTGGTTATATGGAAAACAAGATATTACCGATACTTTATGCGCTGCTCTTCTTATTTGTGGGAATGACCTTTGGCATTCTACTGATATACCCGCAAGCGCTCAATGAACAGACGATGAAGAAGCAAAGCACAACGAAAATACCGCTCTCTGCAGGCGAATACTCTGCAAGCATAAACATAGTTGCTGTTTCGAATGAGGGAATTGGTGTTGTTGGAAAAGGAGAGGTTGAAATAAAGCCTGGCAAAGGAAGAGTTCTTCTAAATACCAACCCATTTATTGAACCCGATACGCAGTATTCAATGGAGATTGCCAAAGAAGTTGCCGAAAGCGTTACTGGAAAGAGCTTGGCGAAGCAGGACGTTATATACACTATCGAAGCAGGCAAAGCTCAATTAGTTGGCGGTCCTTCAGCAGGCGCTGCATTGTGCATAGCCACAATTGCCGCAATTGAACACAAGAAGGTGCGAAGCGATGTTGCAATAACAGGCACAATCCAACCAAATGGCTCCATAGGGCAGATAGGTGCAGTTGCGGAGAAAGCAAGGGCCGCTGGTGAAGCGGGCATGAAGCTGTTTATAGTTCCAAAGGGGCAGAGAAATGCTGTAGTGTATGAGAAAAAAGAAACTGAAAAAAGGGGCCCTGGCTTTGTTTTTAGGCGTATCTACTACGAACCGAAGATAATTGATTTAAACGAAGCAATGTTTGAGCAGTATGGAATGCAGGTTATTGAAGTGAGCAATATATATGAGGCTGAGCGCTTCGTTTTTGAGGATTAATGCCATTAAAAACTTTTTTATACTTAACTAGATAATAAACTTAGATTTAACATTAAAACCGCTGGCTTCTATAGGTTTTTCTGGATATTGGTGTCACCATGCGAAAGAGCAATTTGGAGAATGAGCATTCTCGCAACATGGCTACATATGAAGCTAGTTTAATAGAGAATGAAATACGCAAATTCTGGGAAAACAACCAGATACCGCAAAAACTTATAGAAGTAAAGATGGATAAAAAGAAATTCTACCTTCTTGATGGGCCCCCTTACGTAAATGCCGAGCCACACATAGGACACATAAAGACAACTACGCTGAAAGATATATGGAGCAAATTTAAGCTTATGCAAGGCTACTTCGTATGGTTTCAGCCAGGCTTTGATTGCCACGGCCTGCCAATAGAAAACAAGGTGGAGAAAGAACTCGGAATAAAATCCAAAAAGGATATCGAAAAATTGGGTGTTGATAGATTTATAGAAGAGTGCAGAAAAAAAGCACTCGGTAACGAAAAGACTTGGCTGGAGATATATAAAAAGGCGGGGGCATGGCGCGGCTATGTAGAACCCTACATGACACTTAAAAATTATTATATAGAGTCCGCATGGTGGACAGTAAAACAGATTGCTGAAAAGGGTATGCTCTATTTAGGAGAAAAACCAACCTACTGGTGCCCACACTGCGAAACGGCACTTTCCGGTTATGAGGTCACGGATAGTTACGCAAATGTTAAAGACCCTTACATCTACGTTAAGTTTCCAATTGAAGGGAAGAAAAACGAGTATATTCTTATATTCACAACAACTCCATGGACATTACTGAGCAACGTAGCGATTGCCGTAAGCCCTGACGCAATGTATGTAAAAGCCAAAGTCGGCGAAGAATATCTGATAATCTCCAAAGAAAGGGCTGAGGAGGTTATAAAAGAGCTATGCGGGTTGGAGTATGAAATAGTGGAAGAATTCCCCGGTAAAGAACTTGAAGGGTTAAAGTATCTGCCAGTAATGCAGGTGCCTGTGCAACAAAAATTAAGGGAACAAAAGAATGCCCATAAAATAATACTGTCCATACCCGTTCTAAAATCAAAATCATATAAGCATGCTGTATTGGAAAATGATGAGAAAACAAAGGAAGAATCATTTGATTTTGTAAATGCAGAGGAAGGCTCCGGGGCGGTGCATGTGGCCCCAGGCCATGGACCGGAAGACTATTATATTGGCCAGCATTACAAGCTGCCCGCGATTTCTCCAGTAGACGATGAAGGAAGATTTACAGAAGAGGCAGGAGAACTCAAAGGAATGTTTGTAAAAGATGCTGATAAAACTATAATAAACAAACTTGATGCCGCTGGGCTTTTACTTTACTCCGGACAGATCGAACATTCTTATCCTTTGTGCTGGCGCTGCAAAGCACCGCTCATCTTCAGACTTACTAAGCAATGGTTTTTCTCAGTGGATAAGATAAAAGAACGCATGCTTGAAGAGAACGAAAAAGTAAGGTGGCTTCCTGAATTTGGAAAAGAACGCTTTAGAAACTGGCTAAAAGAAGCCATCGACTGGTGCATTTCAAGGCAGAGGTATTGGGGGATTCCGCTGCCTATATGGGTGTGCGAAAAATGCGGCAATACGGAAGTAATAGGGTCTGTTAAAGAGCTCAGAGAAAAAGCAACGGAAAAAATTCCTGAAGAATTAGACCTCCACAAAAATGTGGTGGATAAGATAAAATTGAAATGTAACAGATGTAACAGCGTTATGCATCGCGTACCCGATATAGTAGATGTGTGGTTTGATTCTGGAGTGGCACCATGGGCAAGTTTGGGCTACCCTTACAAAAATAAAGATCTCTTTGAAAAGCTTTGGCCTGTGGACCTCATAGATGAAAGCCAGGATCAGATACGGGGCTGGTTTTATAGTCTTATGTTTACCTCAGTAGCAGTCTTTAATAGAGCACCATATAACGCGGTGGCGATGAATGGTTGGGTACTCGATGAAAAAGGAAATAAAATGAGCAAGTCTAAAGGCAACGTTATCTGGGCAGATGAAGCCTTACAGACTCTCGGAGCAGATGTTTTAAGACTTTATTTTTGCTGGGAAACTCCGCCATGGAAGCAACAAAACTTTAGCTTTGATACCGCAAAGGAGATAAAGAAGGCATTAAATGTTCTATGGAATTCTTTCCAGTTTTTTAGGACCTATGCAGAGAAATTTGAATTAAAGTTTGAGAATCTAGAGGTAGAGGACGCATGGCTTTTATCTAGAATAAATACCCTTGTTGAGGAAGTTACAGATAGCTTAGAAAAGTTCCAATTCAACAAAGCAGGGAAAGCACTGGTGAATTTTATAATAGAAGATCTAAGCAGAACCTATATAAAAAAGATACGAGATAGAACATGGGTAAATGCCGAAAAGAAGAGCAAACAGGCTGCGCTCTCGGTATTATATGAGGCTCTGTTAACGGTAACAAAGCTTCTTGCTCCAATTACTCCATTCATATCCGAATACATGTACCAGGAACTTAAAAGCATAATTAAAAAAGAGGAAGGCAAAGTAGGATCGATATTCGAATCAGAATGGCCCAAGGCTAAAAAAGAGAGGATAAACAAAAGCTTAGAAAAGGAGGTTGAGTGCGCTAAAGAAATAATAAAAGGCATTCTTGCGGGCAGACATCAGATGGGAATAAAGCTCAGATGGCCTCTTGGCAAGGTGCTGGTTAAATGCAGCACTAATATCGAAAATACAAAAGGCATCATAATGTGCCTTGCAAATGTCCGCGATGTTGCTAAAGTAAGCGAGGGAGAAAAGGTCTCTGAAGATTACTTGGAAGTAGAATTTAAAGGCGGCAAGGTGTATGTAAACAAGCATCTTGATGAATCACTATTGGAGGAAGCAATGGTTAGAGAGGTTGTGAGAGCAGTACAAAATCTGAGAAAAAAGAATGCTTTCAATGTAAAGGAATATATTGCTTTGACTCTAAAAGCAGGTGCAAAGGCAGAAAAGGTGCTGAAAAAGTATTCGCAAAAAATAGGCGAAGAGGTTAGAGCCAAGAGCGTGCAGATAGGTGTTCAAAAGGGCAAAATCACTGGCAAAGTAAAATTCATGGATGAGGAAATATTTATCAGCTTCGAAAAGATATGAACAACAGAGTTAGGGAAATAACAGAGCACACTTTGCATGCCAACTGTTTGATTTGCAATCAGGTTCCAAATAAAGGGTAATGTCAAGTTAGTAGGGATAAAGATTTGATTGTCTGCTGCAGTGTTCTCTGTTCCAACGGAGTTCTGTGCAAGCTCTCATGGTATTTGCAGTGGTTGTGGCAGTAAAAGAACACCTTGAAGAACTCTGCAACAGAGCTATATGCTCTAAATGCAGAGAAC
>JAGGVE010000042.1 GCA_021163505.1 Candidatus Iainarchaeum sp.
CGGCTCTGGCATTCTAAAGAAGGTGATTTTGTGGAAAAATATGAAAAACAGGTTGGGCTTGCGCTGCTGCTTGTTGGAGTAATATTTGGAATCGAAGGAATTGTGGCTTTCTTTTCCGGGTTGTGGGTTTCAACAGTGGCCTCGCAAGCGCTTGCAGATGTGGCACAAGAAGCAACGTATTTTGAAGGTGCTTTGGGAACAGAAGGATTTTTACAAACCTTGCAAGCGATATTTACAGTTGTGGCTGTTTATGGAGTAGCAAAGACGCTTATAGGAATCTTCTGCATTGTTTTTGGAATGAAAACAGCGTTCAAAAAGAAAGCAAAGAACTAACCTCGGAACTCATAATCTATTTCATTGCAAGCGCTCAATGCTCAGCTGTTTCCTCATCGGTTAGTAAGAAATAAAGTGTAATAATTATTTTTTTATCTTTTATCAAAACAAAGGTTCAACCTCAGCACTCAAAATCTTCATCATGCGCTCAGCAGCGGCCAATCTCTTCATAGGTTGAATAAAAATTTTTTGAGCAAGTATTTTTTAAATTATACCTGCAAGAATTCAATATTGAGCCCCGGTAGTGTAGCCGGTTAAAATGGTTTGCTTTTATTGGAATGCAAACTATTGCCGAGAGCACCCCAGCCTCTCAAGCTGGTAACCCGGGTTCGAATCCCGGCCGGGGCATTCTAAAAATATAAGGCGATTTTTGGTCTTGATATGAGCAATTTGAAGGAAGGAGTAATAAAATTCAACTACAAACTAATCAAAGCTAAGCTGCCCTGCGAGCTTTTTTCTGACCTTATGGAATGGCGTGATAGGTTATTTGCAAACAAACTTATTGGAGTGTATAAAAGCGGGAAGATGAAGGACATTGGTTATGGGAATGTAAGCAAGCGCATTGAATGGAATGCAAAGAAAGGGTTTGTTATAACCGGGTCGCAAACTGGATCTATTGCAAAACTGCCTTGCGAAAAATATTGTTTTATTGAAAAATGCGACATTGAGAAAAATTTTGTCAGGGCGCTTGGCAAAATAAAGCCAAGCAGCGAGACGCTCAGCCATGCAAGTATTTACGAGCAAAATGAAAAAATAAATGCTGTTGTGCATTCACATTCGAAAGAGATTTTTGCAGCTAGCAAAAAGCTTGGTTTGCCTTATACAAGCGAAAAAGCAGGTTACGGCAGTGTTGCTCTCGCAAAAGAACTTGCAAAGGCTTTTAAAGAGTTTAGTTTAGACGTAGAAGGAATTATTGTTACGTTAGGGCATGAAGAAGGAGTGTTTTCATGGGCTGAAAGCATTGAAAGGGCTTCAAAAATAATAATTAGCACGCTGGAAAAAGCAAAAGAATTGTTATAGCCTATGGATCCGCTCTTTTATTTTTTTAAGATATTCTTTATAGGAGTTGACTATAAGCTCTCTATCTGCTTTCGTTAACTTCCTTTTCTTTTTCGCAGGATTGCCTGCGTACAGGTAACCGGATTCAAGTACGGAATTTGGTTTAACAACTGAGCCAGCAGCAACAATAACCTAATCCTCGACCTCAGCGTTATCCAATATTGTGGCATTCATTCCAATCAAAACGTTCGAGCCTATTTTTGCATTGTGAATAACTGCAGCATGCCCAACAGTTACATTTTTTCCTATGAGAACACTTCCATGCAAAACGCAGCAATCTTGAATGCTCGTGTTTTTACCGATTTTTATAGTTCCCTCATCGCCGCGTAAAACGGCAAAGGGCCAGACACTTACATTTTCCCCTAGCTCAACCTTGCCTTCAATAAATGCTCTTTCATGCACAAATACTTTGCCCAATTTTTCCAAAAAAGACAATCTTTCGTTCATAAACGATAAAAATTGGAAAAAGTAAGATTTATAAATGAGCATGAACATATAAAATACTATAAAAATCCAGGAGGTTTTGAAAAATGGATCAGACAATAGGGAGCTGGGCATTTATCATCGGTGTGCTAATAGCGATTTTGGGCGGAATCTTTGCACCAATGCTGGCAGAGCAGGCTGCATGGATTACTTTAGTTCTAGTAATCTTAGGCTTGATAGTGGGCTTTCTTAACATAGGTGATAAAGAGATTCCAGGGTTCTTGATGGCTACTATTGCCCTGATGCTTGTTGGCAGCGCAGACTTAGAAATCATAGACAAAGTAATAGCTCCGGTGGGTACCTATCTGGCTTCGATAGTTGCCAATATAGTTGCATTCGTTGCACCAGCTGCATTGATAGTGGCTTTGCTTGAAATCTATAGGCTTGCCAGCACACCAAAAGGCACAACAGCCAAGTAAATGGTTCTGTCGCATAAATCCTTTTTTTATTATTTTTCCTAATTTTTCTATTTGCAAGTGAAGTAATTAAAGATGATTGAATGAAAAAACAAAAAAGACCTACTGAGCGGCTTTACAATGAAAAAGTAATAATTGGGCTTGTTGCAGCAATATTCATTCTTTTATCGGTTTATCTCTACATAGCAACACAGGTTCCCGTAAGAGGCCTTTCATACTACAAACGGCTTTCTTCGCAAATACATAAGCAGATACAATCAATAGTCAGTGATGCCAAGGGATTGACTCCAAGCTTGGATTATATTGACTTAAATAACTCTGAAGAGGTGCTCGAGCTGCAAGCGTATTATTCCATGCTTGGTGATCTCGAGTGGCTCGCAGAAAAAGAAAATGTTTACTTTGAAGAGATGCAAAAGGCAGACACCAAAGAAAGAGAACAGGAACTTGCAAAAAAGGAGATTGCCTCCGGCGTAGTAATCCAATACATGCTTCTGCTAAATGCTGCCGCTATGCAGGACCTGGGCAAATACGATGAAGATCAGTTAGATCTGCTAATAAAAGAAGCTCAATTCCGAATAAGTAACATAAAGAATGCCTATCTAAACGAAGAGATACTTGGGGATATTGCAGCATATTCTGGACTGAAAGTGAGCGAGGTAGAAGAAGAGATAAAAGAACTTATGAATGAATACATAGAATTGCGTAAGAAAAAGTTGGCAGATGCAATAAGAAGCGCCGATAAAAGAAAGCAGTATATAGAGGCAAAAAAGATGTTAATGCTTGCTGGCTCCTTCCAGTAACCTATTTTTATCACTTCTATATAAAAATAAAACATTCTTTAACGCATTAAAAGGTTGTTGAATACGATTTTTCTTCTTTTCCAAGAAAAATATAGAAAGGAATATAAATATTCAACAACCATTTTCAAATATAGCGGCCCGGGTAGCATAGCGGCAATGCAGCAGACTTGTAATCTGCAGATCGCGGGTTCGAATCCCGCCCCGGGCTTATTCGGAGAAGGTTGATAAAATTGGATGAAATAAGAGAAAAAATAAAAGAGGCTGTAGCTAAAGCGATAGACAGCGGCACCCATATAAACTTCGCAACTGCTAGCGAAGCTATAGCAAAGAAGCTTGGTTTAAGCGAGCGCTGGATCGAATATACGCATGTTGAATTTCGCAACAAGCTCAATGAAATGGCTTACAAAAGAACCCCTTATAAAGAAAGGGTGCTTCTCCTACCCCACTGCCTAAGAAACTCAAAGGAGTGTAAAGCACCTTACACAGATGAAGGCTTACAATGCACAGAGTGTGGAAAATGTAAAATAGATCCATTAATAAAAGAGGCAAAGAAACTTGGCTACAAGGGTGCTTTTGTGTGCCCAGGGGGCAGCATAGTTATGGAATTGATAAAAAAATACAGGCCTAAAGCTGTACTTGGTGTATGTTGCTACAAGGAAGCGATACTTGCATTCGATAGTTTAAAAGGCACTAAAGTGGCCCCGCAAGCAGTTTTGCTTACAAGGGCTGGCTGCATCGATACAGATGTTAATGTTGATGAAGTAATAGAAAAGATGCGGTTGATAAAAGAAGCTAAGTGAGGTGTTTTTATGGAAGGCTTTGAAGGCATACAATTCATAGCAAAACTCGGCGACTGGGTTTCTGTGAAGAAGCTCAAGGTGGAAAAAGCCACTGAACCAAGAGAGGTAGCTGAATTTTTAATTTCGCTTGCGATGAGCGCTAACAGAAAGATTGAAGACTTCCTTGCGGAAGAGATTGATTTTGAAACCATAAAAAAGGCAATTGATGATATTAGTAGTGAAGAGCCTTTAAAAGTGCTAGAAAATGCAACAGTTAGGAGGGTAATAAGGCAAGCTATAAAGAATCGTAAAACCCTTGATAAGAAGGTTGTAAAGGAATTTGAGGAGCTTGCAAAGGTCTTTGCACTGCGTTACGCATTGAAAAAAGCTGGATATAAGATAGATTACTCTGAAGTGGAGACTCCTTCATTAAAGCTTGTAAAGAAGCTTGGCAAAAAAGTTAAATAATTCATTTAGGTTTTCTGTGAGTTTTCAGGGGACCCGTATTAAAGCTACCATCAAGCTTGTGCTTTATTTTGGAGTATTTTCTTCTGGCCCTTATTTCCTGAAGCGCTTGTTTCGCTTTAACGTATGTGATAAAAAGAGGGTAATGCAACTGTTCGATGGGGGCAAGTTTCCTCATTTCAAATAATCTTTTATAACGCTCCTTATCAATCTTGCGCACCTTTCGCTTATCGAACAATTCTTCAAGCTGTAAGCGCCCGATCCTCGCTCTTTCTTCGCTCGCAAGCAGCCTTTCCTTTGTCTTTGCCCTGTGATAAACGACCGCTTTTTCAACCATCGCGATTCTATCTACTGCCAGAGACAAATAGAAGTCATCCCTTATTATGTTGGGGGGTATGGGTCTGAACGCTTTCTTCCTTATCGCAAAAACTGCACCGCTTATGCCAGTGGTTTTTGGTTTTTTGGTTTTGCCCTTTAAAAAAATCTTGGCAAATATATTCATCGGGTATCTAAAATTATTTGCCACTTTCAGTCTAGCACGCGAGGCCATTGGAGAAAGTAAAACCTTGCCTGAAGCAATATTATATTCTTTGTGCCTGTGCAGAAAATCTACTAAAGTTCTGACAGTATCTCTCTTTGGGACAACATCCCCATCAAAAAAGCAAACAATTCTTGCTTTTGGGTTTGCAACTTCCATTATTTTATTTATCCCCGCTGCCTTGCTTTTGGCTCCGGAGGAGACAAGCTTTATTTCTGCATGCTGTTTCTGAAATTTTTTCACTATTTCCCTTGTTCGATCTGTGCTTGAATTATCGCAAACAATAATTTCTTTCCGATCTGGTGGCAAAGCCTGGAGAATATCCTGCCTTAGAATGCCACGCAAGCAGTGTGCTATGTTTTTCTCTTCATTCCTTACTGAGATTCCTATTGAGATAAAAGGGGTTTTCGCCACAAAAAGAGAGGGGGTTTTCTCATTATTAAGGCTTTTTGTTACAGCCTAAATCGACCTGCAGCCTCTAAAACATAAAAAATTAAATAGCATTGCCTGTAAATTAATTAATATTAGAGTTCCATCCCGCCTTAGTTTAGTAGCTAGAACGCTCGGCTGTAGGCTCCAAAAAACCGGCTGCCTTGTTATGGCGGTGGGCGGTTACCGAGAGGTCCCCGGTGCAAATCCGGGAGGCGGGATTGTACCGAAAAGAGCAGGTGGTTGGTGGCAGGTAGTAAGTGGAACTCGCAAATGCCACTAACCACTTACCACAATTTTGCAAGAAACACAAGGAGAAAGCACAAAGAACATCCCAGGGGAAGAAGCTCAAAAAAGAGAAACCAAAAAGCACGCCGGTTAGAATGAACAGCATAGAAAGCCTTATAGCTGCAATACTGCACTTATTTGGCTGGCAGATGGAAACAATATTTAGAAAACTTCGTAGCCTTTTTATATAAAAATCTATTAGGCGGGAATTCGCTGCAAAGTGCATGAACGGCTTTTCCAACGCCGCCTTTACTGCTCACAGCCACAATTATGCGTTTATTTTGGAGAATCTTTCACCAATGAGGCTAAGTGCAAGCATTTAAGCACCAATTAAAGGCAAATCTAAATGTGCAAGGAGATATTTAAATCTTTCTTAACTGTTCATCGATCAGCTCGGCAATCTTCATAAACTTTGTGAAGGTGCGCTCAACATCTTCATAGAGTTCTTCAAGAGTTCTCTCTACAGTACTTGCTCTAAGCCTATAGAACCTTCCATTTTTAACAATTAGGCCACTTTCCATAAGCTTATTGAGCTGGTTTATTACTGCACCACGGGATTTATTAAGCATTCTGCTCAGCTCTGTTGAGCTTATTCCGTTTTTTGATTTTATAATCTGTATTAGTATCTCGCGAGCGCTATCACAATCATGTGTGCATAAACCCAAGGAATCGCAAAGCCAGCCAACATAGCGCTCAAAATCATCAGAATGGGGTCTCTCAATATAATTTATTCTAACAGAAAACCTCGCGCTTGGCATAATAAAGGATTTGATGAAAAAGATTTTTAAAATTTTGTCTATAGAATATTGAATATGTCTAAGAAACTTAGACACTTAGACTCAAGTAAAAAATTTATAGAAAAGGGGAGAAATAATTAAGGAGGTGGTAGCTTGCCAAGGCGCTTTTTGGATCCGTTTGAAGAGATGCGAAGAATGCAAAGGCATCTCAATAGGATGGTTGCAGGTTTCTTTGAAAGTGAGCCGTTTGAAGAGCACTTTGAAAGCAGTATAAGGCAACCGCTCGCAGATACGTGGGAAACAGAAAATGCAGTATATGCAAGCATAGAACTGCCAGGCGTAAACAAAGAGGATATAGAAATAAATGTGGTTGATCATGGCTTAGAGATCAAAGCGATGCGCAAGGAGGAAACAAAGGAGCATAAAAAGGGATTTTACAGAATCGAAAGGAACTACGCTGGCTTCTACAAATACATAGCATTGCCAGAGAACGCAATACCAGAAAAAGCCGAAGCAGAATATAAGAATGGAATACTGGAAATCAGAGTGCCAAAAACCAAAGCAAAGGAACCTAGCAAGAGGCGCATAAAGATAAAGTAAATTTCTTTTTTTCTTTATTTAGAAAAATTGGTTAAAAGAGCTATGTTAAGGTGATTTGAATGTTCGATGATTTCTTTGATGAGTTTGAGAGAATGTTTAGGGAGAGCTGGCCAGAAACAGAAATAAGAGAGACTCGCTATGCAGGCTACGTTGCTCCAGTGTATGATGTATGGGAAAATAATGGCAGGGTGTTTGTTACAGTGGAGCTTCCCGGAGCAGAGGAAAAAGATATTGAGCTCAGAGTTGAACCTTACAGGCTTATAGTAAAAGCGGAGCACCCAAAAAGAAGCGAAAGCGCTTATGGGGGCTACTATCGCGCAATAAGGCTGCCTGCTGCTGTGAAAGGGCAGCCAGTGCAAAAAACATTCAAAAACGGAGTGCTTGAATTAGTATTTGAGAAAGATTTTGAGAGAAGGACGAGGATCGAAGTGAAGTAGTGTACTAATGGAGTAGATTTGTGAGGTTTTATGAGGTGGTTCTGTGAGTGGAAAGAAAAAGGAAAAAGGCGAGGAGAAAGGCATAACGCTCATTGTTTCTGATGCTTACAAAATGGATGTGGGCAGAGGTGTGGTTAGGCTTGATTCAAAAGCGTTTGAAGAGCTCGGTTTGGTGGCAGGAGATGCTGTAATAATTAAAGGCAAGGGTGATGCAGTAGCAATAGTGTGGCGTGCTCGCAGCGAAGATGAAGGTCGCGGAATAATTAGAATGGATGCTATACTCAGGCATAACGCTGGCGTTTCTGTTGGCGACAGAGTTGAGGTAAAGAAAATCGAGCCAGAAGAAGCGAAAGAAGTGGTAATAGCTCCAATTGAAGCAGTGCGATTTTCGGGTGATCCAACGCATTATTTCCACGAGAAGCTTATTGACAAGATTGTATTGAAGAATACGAAGCTAGCGATAGATGTGATGGGCACTACTTTGCACTATGTGGTAACAAAAACTCAGCCAAAAGGCCCAGTAAAGATTACTGAAAGCACGCGATTAATTGTTTCTGAGAAGCAGGTTAAAGCTGAAGCAATGCGAATCCCGGAGGTCACTTATGAAGATATAGGCGGCCTGAAGGAAGAAATTGCAATGATAAGAGAAATGGTTGAGCTGCCTATGAAGCATCCCGAGGTTTTCGAAAGAATTGGCATAACGCCGCCGAAAGGTGTGCTGCTTACTGGGCCTCCAGGCTGTGGTAAAACTCTTTTAGCAAAAGCAGTAGCTAATGAAAGCGAAGCGAACTTCTACGCGATAAACGGGCCTGAGATCATGAGCAAGTGGTACGGAGAATCAGAAAAGCGCTTGCGTGATATATTTGATGAAGCGGAAAAGAATGCACCGAGTGTTATCTTCATAGATGAAATAGATGCTATTGCTCCGAAGCGCGAAGAGGTTACTGGTGAAGTGGAGCGCAGAGTTGTTGCCCAGCTACTCACTTTGATGGATGGGCTTAAAAGCAGAGGGCAAGTAGTGGTGATAGCTGCTACAAATAGGCCTGAAGCGCTGGATGAAGCCTTAAGAAGGCCTGGACGTTTCGATAGAGAAATAGCAATCAATGTGCCAGGTCAAAAGGCGCGCAAAGAAATATTACAGATACACACGCGAGGAATGCCTCTATCTAAAGATGTTGATTTGGATAGGCTCGCTGAGATGACTATAGGCTACACAGGCGCTGACCTGGAGATGCTCTGTAAGGAGGCTGCAATGAAAGCACTTAAGAAATATCTGCCTGAGCTCAAGAAATATGAGGAAAAAGTACCTACTGAAGTGTTGGAAAAAATAGAAGTAACAATGCATGATTTTTTGGAAGCGTACAGAAAGATTGAGCCAAGCGCGATGCGCGAGGTTATGATACAAAGGCCAAAAACAAGGTGGAGCGATATTGGTGGCTTAGAAAAGGTTAAAAAGCAATTGCGCGAAGCGATAGAATGGCCCCTAAAAAGGCCGGAGCTGTTTAAGAAAGCTGGGATAAAGCCGCCAAAGGGAATACTCCTTTATGGGCCTCCAGGCTGTGGTAAAACTCTTTTAGCAAAGGCAGTAGCTAATGAAAGCGAAGCGAACTTCATAGCTGTGAAAGGCCCAGAGATTATCAGCAAATGGGTTGGCGAGAGCGAGCGCAATGTGAGAAAAATATTCAGAAGGGCAAGGCAGGTGGCGCCAAGTATAGTGTTCTTTGATGAGTTTGATGCAATAAGTCAGGTAAGAGGTTCAAGCCTTACAGATGCCACAGAGCGAGTAATAAATCAGTTGCTTACAGAGATCGATGGAATAGAAGAGCTTGAAAAGGTGATTGTGATAGCTGCTACAAATAGGCCTGATTTAATTGACCCGGCATTGCTAAGACCAGGACGTATTGATTTGCACATAGAGATACCGATGCCTGATGAGAAAGCGCGCTATGAAATATTCAAAGTACATACTCGCAACATGCCTCTTGCGAAGGATGTGAGCCTAAAGAAGCTTGCAGAACTCACCGAAGGGTTCAGCGGAGCGGATATAGAAGCAGTTTGTAGAGAAGCAGGAATGCAGGCAATACGAGAGGCAATGCGAAAGAACCTAGAGGAAATCAAAGTAAAGATGGATTACCTTGAAAAGGCAATAAAGACGATGAAGGAGAGAAAAGAAGGGAGCAAAGAAAGCATAACGCAGCATGCAGCTACATAAAAAGCTGTTGAATAATACAATTGCAAAGCTCCTGGAACAGAAAAGAATATAAATTATTCAATTCTCTTTTTAATTTACTATGCCTCGCATAAGAATAAGAGAAGGGAGGCCCCTTCCAGAAACAGAAGAAATGAAAGCATGGCGAAAGCATTATATGGAGATGAGCTTTGAGGAACATGCAGCAAAACTCAGGGAGCTTGGCTTAAGCGAAAAGGAAATTGCTGAATTTAAAGAGGTTTGGCTGAAGGAGCGGAAGGAGTTTAAGAATAAAGTATAAGGGGCTCATATGTACATAGGCGAGATTGAGTTAATCTTAAGATTAGTGCTAGCTGCTATTCTTGGCGCAATTATTGGTTTTGAGAGAGAAGCGAAGAATAAGCCCGCAGGCATAAGAACGCATTCGCTTGTGAGCTTGGGTGCTTGTATATTCACATTAGCCTCTATCGGCTTTGGGCTTTTAGATGCGCGCGTTGAGCCTTCGCGAATTGCAGCAGGCATCGTAACCGGCATAGGGTTTTTGGGTGCTGGCGCAATATTTCGCTCTGAAAATAAGGTTAGTGGTTTAACAACTGCTGCTGATCTCTGGGTTGTTGCGGCAATTGGCTTGGCTGTTGCTTTGGGTGAATATCTTATGGCGGCAGCTGCAACTGCAATAGCATTCTTCATACTCTACAGCGCAAGGGTCGTTTATATCAGAAGGAGTAGAAATAGGAAAGTAGGCAAGCGCTAAGCTATTTTTTCTTGAGCTTTTTAGCCCGAATGCTCATATTAACTACTTCTGAGTTAGCAACTTTACGGTTTGGTATCGTAATTAAGTAGTTTTCTTCTGTGAGCAAGCGAGTGTGAGTTAAACCAATTTCATGAACTATGCCTATGCTGCTTCCTATCTTTACCTTATCGCCAATAACAAAGGGCTGCGATGTAAGTATGGAAACGCCGCCAAAAATATCGGTTATTGTTTCCTTAGCAGCAAATGCAAACGCTAAGCTGCCTATGCCCAAGCTTGTAACCAAAGCAGTAATATCATAACCTAACTTAGAGAGAATCATTGAAAGCGTTATTATAACTATTGCTGCCTTTGCAACATTCCTTGAGAATGAAATGAGTTGATCATCAAGCTGCGTGGCTGTTTTTCTCGCGAGAGGCATCAGATAAAACTTTATAATTGAATCTACCAAACGCCAAAAAATCCAAGCAATAAAGAGAATTGCCACTGAGGAAATAATAAAATCAACACTGGCCAAAGCACTGGATTCAATACTTAAGAACCTTAAACCAAAATAAATACCAATTAGAATAAATAGCCAGATTAGCGGCGTGGAAAGCACTTCTACTACAATATCATCAAACTTGTTCCTTGTTTTTACAGCCAGACTACGCACATAGCGCTTAAAAACAAACATAAAGAGCTTGCCGATGATAAAAAAAACTATTATAGAAAAAAGAAATAATATATAGCTGCCAAGGGAAGAGCCCAAAAACTTTTGCGCGAAGATGCCTTCTTGCAAAAAAGGCAACGAAGATTCAATCAGTGTAACATATGCTCTAGCGATCATAATAATACTCTATAATAAAAATATATTAAAAAAGAACAGCAGATAAGTAAAACAGGCGGGATAGCAAACTATATTCGAAAAAGGAATATAAGGGCAATTAGGTAAGATTTAAAATGGTTTCCCTCAATAAAGATTAGATTAGGAAAAAAATTTGCTTAGCTATGCGTGTGGCGATTTTTGAATAACCTACATCGTTCGGTAGGTAGGCGATATTGTGGAAGAAAGAAGGCATTTTCTAGTTCCAAAGCACAGCATTGTACCGAAAGAGAGGGAAGAAGAAATTTTAAAGAGGTTGCATGCAACAAAAGAAATGTTGCCTATCATCCTAAAGTCTGATCCCGCAATAAAAAAGCTTAAAGCAAAGCCAGGGGACATTATAGAAATAGAGCGAGATTCGCCAACCGCAGGCAAAAGCCTTTATTATAGAGTTGTAAGGTGAGCGGATGGATACTTGGCCACTTATAGAATCCTTCTTTAGAGGTAAAAGTATTGCTGAGCAGGAAATAAAAAGCTTCAATCAATTTGTTGATGAAAAATTGCCACAGATTGTAAATGAAAACCAGGTTATTGTGCCAAAGATTGAAGAGGTGCGGGTTGAAATAGATAACATACAGGTGCTCAGGCCAAGAATAGTCGAGGCGGATGGCTCACCAAGAACAGATTTCTGGCCCATGGAAGCACGCATAAGGAACATGACATATGCAGGCCCGATCTATCTTGATATGAAACTGTTTCGCAGAGACATTGAGCAGGATGTGAAAACTACTTATGTTGGCGATTTGCCCATAATGCTTAAATCAAAGAAATGCTGGCTTTACGGTAAGAGCGAAGAAGAACTAATTGAAATGGGTGAAGACCCGGCTGACTTCGGTGGTTATTTCATAATAAACGGTTCTGAGAAAGTATTAATGACGCAAGAAGTGCTGTGCTCTGATAGAGTGATGGTTTCAGAGAAAAATGCGGCAGGCGACATCGTAGTTGAAGTTATAAGCACAAGCGGTGCTTTTAAAGGCAGAGTGCGCATTACAAGAAAGGCTAATGGAATGCTTTATGTTAATTTCCCAAGCTCACCAAAGAAGCTAAAGCTATTTGTGCTTATGAAAGCTCTCGGGATGGATACTCTCGAAGAGATACGCTCAGCTTTCACCTATAGCGAAGCAGAGGTAGAAAACGATGTACTGCTAAACTGGGAAAATACCGAAATAATGAGCGAGAAAGAAGCGCTTGATAAAATAGGCAAAAGTGTAGCCCCAGGACAGGTGATCGATTATAGGCTTAGGAGAGCGCAGGAAGTAATAGATGGTTTCTTGCTTCCGCACATTGGACAAAGCAAGGCGGATAGGTTGGCAAAGGCATTCTATCTTGGGATGATGGCTACTAAAGCGATTGAGACCGCTTATGCCCTTAGAGAAGAAGATGATAAGGACCATTATGCTAATAAACGCCTCGAGCTCTCAGGAAAGCTTATGGAGCACCTATTCAGGTATGCGTTCAAATATTTTATAAAGGACTTAAAGTTCCAGATCGATAGAACCGTTACAAGGCGCAGAAAGCTGAATATAAGCACAATAGTTAGGCCCGATGCAATAACTGAGCGCATACGCTTTGCGATGGCAACAGGCAACTGGATTGGCAGAGCCACAGGCGTAAGCAAATTTATGGATCGCGTGAACTACTTAAGCCCTCTTACAGATATAAGAAAGGTGAAGAGCCCGCTAAATAAGAATCGCGAGCTTTATGAGGCAAGAGACGTGCATGGCACACATTGGGGTCGCTTCTGCCCAATAGAAACCCCCGATGGCCCACAGTGTGGCTTAGTGAAAAATTTGGCTTTGCTATCGAGAGTCACAACAGAATATCCTGAAGAAGCTGTAGAGAAACTTCTAAAAGAAAAGGGCGTGAGGTTGGAGTAAAATGGCGAAGGAAAGAGCCAAGGTTTATGTTAATGGAAAGCTTATGGGCTTTCATCCGAATCCTGAAGCGCTTACTAAAGAGCTTATAAAAGCAAGGCGCAATAACATATTAGACACTCAGGTGAATATTGCTTACAATAAACGCACGAATGAAGTATACATAAACACTGATTCTGGTCGTGTACAAAGGCCATTAATTGTTGTTGAAAATGGAAAGCCCAAACTAACCGAAAGACATATCGAAAAAATTAAGAGGGGCGAACTAACTTGGGAAGATTTGGTTGAGCAGGGAATTATTGAGTTTTTGGACGCTGAAGAGGAAGAAAATGCATTTATTGCTGAAAGGCCTGAAGAGCTAACACCAGAGCATACGCACCTTGAAATAAACCCTGTCGGAATACTTAGTATTATCACAAGCATGATCCCATTTCTGAGCCACAACCTAAGCGGAAAAGCATTGCACGGAGCGAAGATGTTTAAGCAAGCTGTCGGTTTTGGGCAGAGCAACTTCAGAATGCGTACAGATACTGAAGCTTACCTGCTTCACTATCCACAGAAATCACTTGTAAAAACAAAAACAATGGATTTACTTAACCTTGATAGAAGGCCGCAGGTGCAAAACTTTGTTGTTGCAATACTTCCTTATTATGGCTTTAATACGCTCGATGCTGTTGTTATAAATAAAGGCGCTATCGAAAGATGCTTAGGCAGGCTTTCATATTTTAGAACATATGAATCAACACAGACGCGCTATCCAGGTGGCCAGAAGGATAAATTTGAAGTGCCAAACGAAGAAACAGTCGGCTACTTAGGCGAAGAAGCCTACAAAGCGCTTGGTGAAGATGGCTTAGCGGAAGTAGAATCACATATAAAAGGCAAGCAGGTTGTTATAGGAAAAACCTCTCCGCCAAGGTTCCTTGAGGAGATTGCTGAATTTGGTGTCGTGCGCGAGCGCCGAAGAGAAGCTTCAGTTACTGTGCGTAAAGAGATGGAAGGTTATGTTGATAGAGTAATGCTCACGCAAGGATCGCAAGGCGATACAATTGTAAAGATAAAGATTAGAAGCGATCGTATGCCTGAGGTAGGCGATAAATTTTCATCTAGGCATGGGCAAAAAGGCGTTGTCGGTGCAATAGTGCCGGAGGAAGATATGCCTTTCACAGTTAACGGAACCAAACCTGACCTTATACTTAACCCACACTCGATACCAAGCAGAATGACAGTAGGGCACTTACTTGAGATGCTTGCAGGCAAAGCAGCCTGTATGAAAGCTGAGCAGATAGATGCTACGCCATTTAACAATATCGAGGAACCAGAATTGGAGAAAATTCTCTTAGAGCATGGCTTGAGGCCTGATGGGATGGAAGTATTCTACGATGGAATAACTGGAAAGCGCATAGAAGGCAGAGTGTTCACTGGCGTTATCGCTTACAGAAGGCTTTATCATATGGTTGCCCATAAGATTCAGGCAAGGTCAAAAGGGCCTGTGCAAATACTAACAAGGCAGCCAACTGAAGGCAAAGAGAAAGAAGGCGGCCTGCGCTTTGGTGAGATGGAAGGTGAAACACTAATAGGCCATGGTGCAAGCTTGCTACTGCAAGAGAAGATCGTTGAAGATTCAGACAAGGTAACAGAATATATCTGCGAAAAATGTGGCATAGTTGCGGTGAATGATAGAATAAGGAATAAGAAGTACTGCCCTGTCTGTGGGAGTTCCAAGGTCTATCCAGTGGAAATGAGTTATGCATTTAAGCTGCTCTTAGATGAGCTGAAGGCGCTCTGTATATATCCAAAACTGAATTTGGTTGATAAAGCATAGGTGTTTAAAAATGTTGCAAAAGAGAATAGGCTCAATTGATTTCAGGGTCCTAAGCCCAGATATAATAAGAAAGATGAGTGCTATTGAAATAAAGACCGCTGAAACCTATGATAGAGATGGCTACCCAATGGAAGAAGGGCTTATGGATCCCCATCTCGGAGTAATAAACCCTGGCTTACGCTGTAAAACCTGCGGGCAGACAATGAAACATTGTCCTGGGCATTTTGGCTCATTAGAACTTGTAAGGCCTGTTATTCACGTAAAATTTGCAAAAGTTATTGAGGATATGCTGCTCACTACCTGTCAAAAGTGTGGAAGAATAGTGCTATCTGAAAAAGCACTTAAAGAGATAGAAAAAGAGCTTGGCAAAGGAAGAGATACTATAATAAAAAAGCTTAAGGCAAAAGCAAAGAAGGTAAAGAAATGCCCGCATTGCGGAGCAACAAAGGGAAAGATAACGGTTGATAGGCCAACAAACTTCTACCTTGACAAACAGAGGATTTATCCTACTGAAATAAGAGAATGGCTTGAAAGAATTCCAAATGAAGAACTCAAATTCTTTGGCTTGGATCCGAAGATTGTAAGGCCGGAGTGGTTCGTGCTAACCGTGCTTCCAATTCCTCCAATAAATATAAGGCCTTCAATAACACTCGAGAGTGGCCTAAAATCAGAGGATGATTTAACGCACAAACTTGTGGATATAATAAGGATAAACGAAAGGTTGAGGGATAATATTGAAGCTGGGGCACCCCAGCTTATAATTGAAGATCTCTGGGATTTACTGCAATATCATGTTACTACTTACTTTGATAATCAAAGCGCAGGCGTACCGCCAGCGAAGCATCGCTCAGGCAGACCCTTACAAACATTAAGTGACAGGCTTAAGGGGAAGCGCGGGCGATTTAGGTATAACCTCACTGGGAAGCGCGTAAACTTTGCGGCGCGCTCAACCATTACGCCTGATCCTTATATTTCAATAAACGAGGTTGGCATTCCAGAATCTATAGCTAAAGAGCTCACAGTGCAAGAAAGAGTAACTACATGGAATAAAACCAAGCTGAAGAAGCTAATAAAGGAGAACAAAGTAATAACTGTCATAAGGCCTGATGGCATAAAGAAGCGCGTAACTGCTGAGAATAAACAGGACATACTTAGTGAACTTGATGTAGGCTATGTCGTGGAAAGGATGTTGCAAAACGGTGATGTCGTACTTTTCAACAGGCAGCCCTCATTGCACAGAATATCAATGATGGCTCATATGGTAAGGATAATGCCGGAAAAAACACTCAAAATAAATCCAATTGTTTGTAAACCATACAACGCTGACTTTGACGGCGATGAAATGAACATACATGTGCCGCAAACTGAAGAAGGCCAAGCAGAAGCTCGCGAATTGATGCTTGTGGAAAAGAATATAATAAGCCCGCGCTACGGAGCACCAATAGTTGTGCTTGATGAAGATGGAATAAGCGGGGCATTCATACTAACAATGGATCAAACAGAATTTGACAAGGAAAAAGCGTATCAGTATTTCTATGAAATGGGTCTAAAAGAAATTCCAAAGCCAGACAGAGGCAACAAATATTCAGGAAAGCTTATATTCAGCCAGCTATTGCCTAAAGACTTAAATATGCACTACAAATCCAGAATGTGTGAAGTTCTTGAGAAGACGGATCCAAATTATAAGTGTAAGGGCGAAGAATGCCCTTATTGCGTAACCATTAAAAATGGCGTTCTTGTAAGAGGCGTAATAGATGAAAACTCTTTAGGTGAAGGCAAAGGAAAGCTTGTTGATGCTTTAGCAAGGAATTATCCGCCAGAAGTAGTAAGAAGATTCTACGATGTTATGAGTAGAATTACCTCAGATCTGCTAACTATAAAAGGCCTAACTGTTGGTTTAAAGGAGTTTGAAGTAAGCGAAAAGATACATAAAGCGGCTGCTGAGGCAATAAAAGAATGTATGGTGAAAGGCAAAGAACTTGTTAAAAAATACAAAGAAAAGAAATTGCAGCTTATACCTGGCAGAAACCTTGAAGAGAGCTTTGAGATATATATTATGCGCTTAACATCTGAAATAAAGCAAAAAGTGGAAGCCCAAATATTAAATGAAAAAGTCAGAACTGTTCTGCAAGATGAACCAGAGCTAAACTCGAATATTATGATAGTATCAGGTTCGAGAGGAAGCAGTGCAAACCTTATGAATATAAGCGGCTTCTGGGGACAGGCAGCAGTTAGAGAAGGTAGGCCTAAAAGAGGATACCATGGCAGAGTACTGCCGTTAGAAAGAGAGGGCGACGTTGGCATAAAAGCTCATGGTTTTATAACACAGAACTTTATGCAAGGAATGGATGCTGAAGAATACTTCTTCCATGCGATAGGCGGTAGGCAGGGCGAGGTAGACACAGGCGTAAGTACAAAGGTTTCTGGTTATCTATATAGAAGGCTTGCGAACGCCTTGAAAGATCTTTATGTTGACTATGACCTTACAGTGAGAACAAGTTCCAAGCACATTGTACAATGCCTGTATGGCGACGATGGCGTTTTCCCAATGAAAAGTAGATTGGGCAAAGCAATAGATGTAGAGGAGATTTTGGAAAGAATTGAGAAAGGTGCTGCAGATGCCAAGCAGAAAGAAAAATAAGGGCAAGGCTCCAAAAAAGAAAACTACTGCTAAAGAGGTTAAGAAAGAGGATAAAAAGGAAAAGAAGGAGATTACATTAAAGGATCGCTTTGCTGATTTGCGAGGCAACCTACCGGAAAAGGTATGGGATAGCATATTTGAAATAGCTGAGAAGAAAAAACTCAGCGAAGAAAAGATCAAAAAACTTATTGAGGAAGCTAAAAAGGAATACGCAAAAGTTGTGGTTGAGCCTTGCGAAGCAGTTGGCATAATAGCTGCACAGTCGCTTGGCGAGCCAGGAACGCAGCTAACGCTAAGAACAAAGCATTATGCAGGTGCATTGGAAGTCAGTGTTGGCTCAGGAATTCAAAGAGTCGAGGAAATAGTTGATGGAAGGAGCAAAACAAAATATGCGAGCATGACTATTTACCTAAATGAAAAAATAAGACACAATAAGAAAAAGGCTGAAGAGTTTGCGCGCGATTTAGTAGATGTTAGAACAGAGGATGTTGCAAAGGTGAAAGAAGACTTTTTGAAGAAAACCGCTGAAATAGAAATAATCGATGAGAAGGTTGCAGAACGTAATCTCGATAAAGAAGTGCTTCTTAGTAGAATAAAGGAAGCTGTGAAGAAAGGCAAGGTAATGAAAAGGACCAATAAACTTATTATTCATTTCCCAAAGGAGTACTCACTTCTTAAACTAAGGAGCGAAGTGCTTAAGATAATGAGAAAAAGACTGCAAGGAATAAGTGGCATAGAAAAGACCATAGTAGTAGAGGAAAATGGAGAATATATAATCAAAACCCTTGGAACAAACTTAAAAGCAGTTCTTAAGAGGAAAGAGATTGACCCTTACAGAACAACCACCAATGATATTATGGAGATCTCAAAGGTGCTTGGGATAGAAGCAGGCAGAAGAGCAATAGTAGATGAGCTGCATAAAACACTGAGCGAAAACAGAATAAGGGTTGATCTGAGGCACCTATTGGTCCTCGCTGATTTGCTCACTTTCACAGGCGAAATACGTGGCACAGTTAGAACAGGCATAATGCGCCTAAAGCAGTCGCCATTTGCAAGAGCGGCGTTCGAAGAAACGGTGAAGCATCTCTTTGATTCTGCATTGTATGGTGAGCGCGAGCCGTTGCAAGGCGTAGTGGAAAATCTTATTGTTGGGTTGCCTGTGAAGGTCGGCACGGGCAGAGTTGAACTTGTAATGAGGGAGTGATCGCTATGAACATAGAAAAAGAAATACGCAGAGCGGTTGATACCGGCAAGGTGCTGTTTGGGTTCAGGGAGTGTGAAAAAAACGTTTTAAAAGGTATTGGCAAATTATTAATTGTAAGCGACAACCTAAAAAGTGAAAAGAAAGAAAAGTTAAAGTATTGTGCAGAACTTTCCGAAATTCCCTGCTTCGATTTCGAGAAAAGTTCTTTGGCGCTTGGTGCGCTTTGTGGTAAACCGCATGCGGTATCGGTAATGCTTATATTAGACCCAGGAAAAAGCAAGATACTAGAGATTACAAAAAAAAGCAGTGAAAAGAAATGAAACTCACGCAGGAAGAAATATTCTACATAAATAAGTTTGACTCCATAACAGGAGTAATCGCGAGGGATTGCCTCATTGATAATGGCACGGTTATTTTCCTTGTGAAGCCGGAGCTTTTAGGTAAAGCGATAGGGAGAAAAGGAATTAAAGCAAAGTTGCTTGCAAAAACATTCGGAAAAAAGGTTGAAATATACCCCTACTATGAAAAAATTGAGGAGTTTATAAAAAGTGCATTTCCTGATGTGGCAATCCTTGGTGTGGAAGTAAGGGGGAATAATGCTCAAATAAAATTAGAATCAGCAGATAAGAGAAAGATCATGGACCAGCTAGCAAAATTTAAAAGAATTAAAAAATTAGCTCAAAGAAATTATAATATAGAAGATTTGAGGTTCTAAAGGTGTGAAGATGGCGCGAGGCGAATTTGCTGCAAGAAAGCTTGAAGAAGATAGGAGAAGATGGCGTTGGAAGGATCCAAACTATAAACGAAGAGTGCTTAGACGTAAGAATAAAAGGCTTGACCCGCTCGAAGGTGCTCCACAGGCGCGAGCAATCGTTTTGGAAAAGCGTGGTGTAGAAGCAAGGCAACCAAACTCAGCAATACGTAAATGCGTTCGCGTGCAGCTAATAAAGAATGGTAAGCAGGTTACTGCATTTGCACCTGGCGACGGTGCAATAAAATATATTGATGAGCACGATGAAGTGCTCATAGAAGGCCTTGGTGGGAGAAAACATGGGCCAAAAGGCGACCTCTGGGGAGTGAAATACAAGGTTATAAAGGTAAATAACCAGAGCTTAGAAATGCTAAGAACAGGCAGGCAGGAGAAGATGAAGAGGTAATGTTTATGACAAAGGTCTTTGGGAAATGGGAAGCAAATGGCATAGAAATCCGCGACCCTGGCTTAGCTCGCTACATACAGCTAGAATCAAAGATTATTCCACATTCGTTTGGGGGCAAAGCAAAAGAACGCTTTGGCAAAGCGAAGATACCAATAGTGGAGCGTCTTATAAACAAAATGATGAGAAGCGGACAGGGAAAAAGGAAGCTTAGTGGTAAATTTATTAGAGGGCGCGGTTCAACAGGCAAAAAGTTGCAAGCGATGCGCATAGTTGAAAAAGCATTTGAAATTATAGAAAAGAAAACAAACAAAAACCCAATTGAAGTGCTCATAAGGGCTATTGAAAATTCTGCTCCGAGAGAAGATGTTACGAGGTTTAGAAAAGGGGGCTTATTCTATACCCAGAGCGTTGATGTGGCTCCTTTAAGGAGACTCGACGAAGCTCTAAAAAACCTTGCTCTCGCTGCTTTTGCAAACTCATTCAATACTAAGAAAAGTGCTGAAGAAGCTCTTGCTGAGGAAATAATACTTGCTAGCGAGGAAGATGCTAAGAGCTATGCTGTAAAGCGTAGGAATGAGGTAGAGCGTATAGCTGCTAGCAGCAGATAAAGGTGATTCTATGGGCAGAAGAGAGGAAATGGTGAAGTTAGCACAGGAAATGATGCGAAATAAGGAGAATATAAGAAATATTGGGATAGTTGCCCACATTGACCACGGAAAAACCACGATGACAGATTCTATTATAGCTGCTGTTGGGCTTATGAGCGAGGAACTTGCTGGAAAGCAGCTTCTTATGGACTTTTACGAATTGGAGCAGGAGCGCGGCATAACTATAAATGCAGCCAACATCTCTGTTGTTTACAAATATGAGGATAATGCATACCTCATAAACCTCATCGATACTCCTGGACATGTAGATTTTGGTGGAGATGTAATAAGAGCTATGCGCGCAGTTGATGGAGTAATTGTATTAGTAGATGCCGTCGAGGGCGTAATGCCTCAGACAGAAACTGTATTGAGACAAGCTCTGCGAGAAAATTGTAAACCAGTTCTATTTGTGAACAAGGTTGATAGGCTGATCAACGAGCTCAAAGTTGATGAAAAGGAGATGCAAGAGCGCTTGCTTAAAGTTATAGCAAAGGTTAATTTGCTTATAAGAAAATATGCACCTGAAAAATTTAAGGATAAGTGGCAGGTCAGGGTTGAAGACGGTAGCGTTGCTTTCGGCTCTGCGCTATACAAGTGGGCTGTTTCCGTTCCGCAAATGAAGAAAACCGGTGTGAGCTTTAAGGAGGTCTATAAGCACTGTAAGAGTGGAACTCAAGAAGAGCTTTCAAAGAAAAGTCCGCTTTATAGAGCAATAATGGAGATGGTTATTGTACACTTGCCAAGCCCGGTAGAGGCTCAAAAATACAGAATCCCGGAAATGTGGACAGGCGACCTGGAAAGCGAGGCTGGCAAAGCTATGTTAAACTGTGATGAAAACGGGCCATTGGCTATGATGATCACTGATGTGACAGTGGATCCGCATGCAGGCGAGATAGCCACTGGCAGAGTATTCTCAGGCACTGTGAAAAGAGGAGTCAAGGTAAAAATGATAAATTCGAAGCGCGAAGCAAGTATTCAGCAAGTTTCTCTTTATATGGGACCAGAGCGCGTAAATGTTGAGGATGTGCCAGCAGGCAATATCGCTGCGCTTATTGGCCTTAGAGACGTTCGCGTTGGCGAAACAATAGCTAGCATGGAAATGCAACCATTTGAGTCATTTAAGAGCTCTGCTGAGCCTGTAATAACTGTGAGTATTGAAGCCAAGCGTACAGCTGACCTGCCAAAGCTAATAGAAGTGCTAAACAAAATAACTAAAGAAGATCCAAATATAGTCGCAACAATAAATCAGGAAACTGGCGAGCACCTGCTCAGTGGAATGGGCGAATTGCATCTTGAGGTTACAAAGTATAGAATTGAAGTGGACAACGGTGTGCCGATTGAAATGAGCAATCCCATTGTAGTATACCGGGAAACTATAATGGGCAAGAGCCCAGCACTTACTGGAAAAAGCCCAAACAAGCACAATCAATTTTTACTTAGCGCTGAACCATTGGGCGAAGAGATGCTTAACAAGCTTATAGAAGCAAAGATTGAGGGAAAGATAAGGAAAAAAGATGTTGATAAGATTGCAAAGCTTGAGGAGATCGGTTTAAGTAGTGATGATGCTAAGCGCGTATGGTGGGTTCATAACAACTGTATACTTATAGATAATACTCGCGGCATACAGGCAATCCAAGAGATTAAAGAGCTTGTATGCCAGGGCTTTGTGGACGCAATGAATGAAGGACCGTTAGCAAAAGAAAAGTGCTTAGGAGTTTTAGTAAGGCTCCAAGATGCAAAACTTCACGAAGATGCTATACACAGAGGTCCCGCACAAGTGTTGCCTGCAATTACCCGAACAATCTATGCTTGTATGCTTAGCGCAAAGCCTGTGCTTTTGGAGCCAAGGCAAAAGTTGTTTATAAGTGTTCCGCAGGAATATATGGGTGCTGTAACAAAAGAGTTGCAGCAGAGAAGAGCTTCAATTGAGGAAATTAAAGCAGAGGGGGATACCACAATAATAATTGCCATTGCACCAGTGAAAGAGCTCATTGGGTTTAGCTCTGCTATGCGTTCAGCTACGCAAGGCAGGGCAATCTGGACAGCAGAGTTCTACGACTATAAGCCTCTGCCAGAATTCATGCAGAAGGAAGTGATAAAAGAAGTGAGAACTCGCAAAGGGTTAGAACCGGAACCAAAAAGTCCAGATTATTTCCTAAGTTAAATACCGAAAAGTTAAGGATATTTAAATTTAATGGTTCCTAATATATATTCAGCATTCTCGCACGTTTATAAAACTTTTGGAGGTATAAAAGTAAAGAAGGAGGGTATGGCTATGGCTGAAAAAAAGCATCTAAATCTGATATTTATAGGCCACGTTGATCACGGAAAATCAACGCTAGTAGGTAGACTTCTCTACGATTCTGGTGCTCTGAGCGAACAAGAGTACAGAAGGCTTGAGGCCGAGGCAAAAGAGCTTGGCAAAGGGACATTTGTATTTGCTTATGTGATGGACAGACTTAAAGAGGAAAGGAAGCGTGGTCTTACCATAGATCTTGCATATAAAAAGTTTGAAGGTAAGAAAAATGCGTTTACTATAATTGACGCACCAGGTCACAAAGACTTCATAAAAAACATGATTACGGGCACAAGTCAAGCTGATGCCGCTGTGCTCGTTGTTGCTGCTAAGGAAGGCATAAAGCCTCAAACAAAAGAGCATGCGTTCTTAGCACAGGTTATGGGTATTAAGCAGATGATCGTAGCAATAAACAAGATGGACGAAGTCAACTATGATAAGGGGCGCTTTGAGACCTTGAGAAATGAGGTAAAGAAGCTCTTAACAACAATAGGTTACAAGGAAGATCAGCTAAAGTTTATTCCAGTTTCAGCATGGAAAGGCGATAATGTTGTAAAAGGGAAAGGCGCTTTGGAATGGTGGGACGGTCCAACCTTGATAGAGGCTCTTGATGAACTACAGGCTCCTCCATTACCAACGGACAAACCATTGAGGATTCCGGTTCAAGATGTATACAATATCAAAGGCGTTGGCACAGTTCCGGTTGGCAGAGTTGAAACCGGCGTACTGAAGCCAGGTGACAAAGTAATAATAATGCCTGTAGGCAAAACAGGCGAAGTGAAATCTATTGAGATGCACCACCAAGCACTGCAGCAAGCGATTCCAGGTGACAACATTGGCTTTAACATAAGGGGCATTGGCAAGGACGATATACAGCGCGGTGACGTAGTAGGACATCCGGACAATCCACCAACGGTTGCTGAAGAATTTGTAGCGCAGATAGTTGTGCTAAATCACCCAACTGCAATTACTGTAAACTATACACCAGTATTCCATATACACACCGCACAGCTTTCATGCAAGATAGTTGAGATTCAGAAAAAGATAGATCCAAAAACAGGCCAGGTTGTTGAAGAAAATCCAAAGTTCATAAAGACCGGTGATGCCGCAGTAGTGAAGGTGAAGCCATTGAAACCTGTGGTTGTGGAAGAGTACAAGAAATTCCCACAGTTAGGCAGGTTTGCAATAAGAGATATGGGCCAGACAGTAGCAGCGGGCATGGTAATAAGCGTTACTCCAAAGAAGTAACGCCTCTCATTTTTATTTTTTAATATTTTTTATTCCATAGAAAAAATAACAGTGGTGGAAATGCAGAAAGCACGTATAAAACTTTCAAGTCCGGATTATAAACTGCTCCAAGAGGTCAGCAATAGTATAATAGAGATAGCTAAACGCACAGGGGCAAAGTTTGCTGGTCCGGTGCCACTGCCTACAAAAAAGATTTTGGTTGCTACGCGCCGAGGAATGTCCGGTGGTGGAACAGAAACATACGAAAGGTGGCAGATGCGCATACATAAAAGAATAATTGATATACAATCCGACGAAAGAACCTTACGCAGAATAATGCGCGTTGAAGTGCCTGACAAAGTGCATGTTGAAATAGAATTGATTGAATAACTGATTTTTGAAGAAAATATTATAAGCAGTTTTGCGCTATTTAGTTTATGCGTTTTTTAACCAAAAAGATTTTGAAGCAAGGTAAAAAATTTGTTGAAAAAATAGAAAGCACAAGAGCATCGTTCTTACATTGGCTCTGCTATCTTTATGGGATTTTTATCCTGCGAGGAATTCTTGAGGGCTTTTTAGAACATTCGCATCGCTTTCCAAAATTAATACATCTCCTAGTTCATTGGCCGTTTTGGTATTTTAATTTTTTAATTACAATCGCTCTTATTTTATTTTTCACCACAAAAGAAAAAATAGAAAAAATAACAAGAGCCGTATTTTTGTTTTCTTTTTTACTGCTAATTGTTCCATTGGTTGATTTTTTAGTTTCGGGCGGAAAAGGCTTTATTTTAGCCTACTGTATGAGCACCGGTAGTGTATTAGGCGTTCTTTTAACCTTCGGTGGTTTATATGGAAAATCTATAATAACACCCGGAGAAAGCTTAGCCATATGGCTTGCCATAGTGCTTATTTTCTTCTATGTGTTCATCAGAAATAATTCAATTAGAAAGGCGATTGTCGCTGTATTTCTATTTTATTTAGCCGGCACATTTTATGCTTCATTTCCCCTTGGGCTTGCCTTGCTTTTTGGTTTAGAACAATCATTCAACCATGAAGTAGCAATATTAACTATTCTATTTCTTCTATGTTTGGCTGTTGTGCAGAGCATCGCATGGCTATATTTATACGATAGAAAAATCGCGAAAGCATTTTTACAGAATTTGAAGCTTTTGCGTGCAGGACATTATATGGGCGTAACAGCACTAGGGGCACTATTTGCAGTTTACATATTCCCAACCCTTTCATTTAATTTAAAATCTCTTTTTGCAGCTTTGCTTTCAATATTTTTTGCCTTTGAATTCTGCTTAGTTTATAATAACATCTACGATAATTATATCCCTAAAAATATCAAAAAACACCAATACGAAAAAATTGGCTATGGTTTGCTATTCTTTTCACTCTTTTTCGCAGCACTTATCAACACTTCTGCAATGGTTTTTCTATTTCTTGCTATTGTTATGGGGTTGTATTATTCCATTCCCCCATTCCGTCTCAAAAAGTTGGGTTTTCTGAATAATTTAGTGATTGGACTCATCTCCGTGCTTGCCTCTGGCATAGGTTTTTTAAGTCAGCTTCCATACATAAGTAAAATTCCTCTAGGCGCGGGCATAGTTGTTTTCATTACTTTTTCACTTGCGGCAAACATTAAAGATCTTAAAGATAGGGAAAGGGATGGAAATGAAGGCATTAAAACCCTGCCAGTATTATTGGGATATAAGAAAGGATTGAAAGCTGTTGCTTTACTCTCTTCTGTTTCCTTTATTATCGCGCCTGCTCTTTTGGGTTTCCTATATTTAAGTATTATTGGAGCATTCTTCGGAACATTAAACTATCTGCTTTTAAATAAAGTAAAAAGAGAAGAAGTGACCTTCGCGCTTTACTTTATATTTGCAATTATTTTTGGGCTTGCCTTACTCTACAGAGTAGTTTAGGAAACTTTTGCATAAACCTTTAGATAATTGCTGGTTTCATTACAATTTGTACAGGATATTTCAAACACCAAGATGCCTTTGTCTGTTTTTTC
>JAGGVE010000009.1 GCA_021163505.1 Candidatus Iainarchaeum sp.
AAACAAAAGAAGAGTGTGAAGAGGCGCTTAGTGAAATTGTTGGCGGGTGATGAAAGATGGCAGTAGCAATAGCACAAAATAAGCTGTTGATTGCAGTAATTGCAGTGATTGTTATAGCAGTATTAGCAGTTCTTGCAGTTTTGACTCTACCTAAACCAGGGGAAAATGGAGGCAATGTTACGCCCACTCCCACAACAAGCCCTACTGAACAGGTAAAAACAGGGGAACAAGTGTTAGAACAAGAGCTTGATAAAATGCTTTCCGAAATGGAGAGCCAGGAGGAAAGCTTAGAGGCGGAGCTACCAACTCCAGAATAAAGGGCATCAGCCCCTTTATTTTTTTATTTTTCATTAATTATAGATAGTCCTGAAAAGGAAAAATGGGTTTCAATTAACTTTAAAAAGGATTTTGCAGTAATTTTTAGTAAAGCTTTATTTTCATTTTTTCTTTTTGTTTTAGCGGTGGTGAGCTGTTATGGGTGATAACGATGACGATGGGCATGCATATAATAATGGAGTTATATGGGTGCCCAGCAGAGTTAATTGCTCATGTACCAAGCGTAAAGCACATCTTTGACGAAATAATCCGCAAAGCGAACATCAATAGAATCAGCGAAGCATATCACCAGTTTAAGCCATACGGTGTTACTGGCATAGTACTTCTTGAAGAATCACATATTTCAGTGCACACATGGCCAGAATTCGGCTATGTCGCAATGGACATATACACCTGTGGAAGCGAAGAGAAGGCAATAAAAGCAGCTAAAATCGCAGAGAAGCTATTTATGCCAGAAAAGGTACTAAAGAAGGAATTGATTCGAGGATTAGAGCACGAAACTAGCCTGGCAAGGCGATTTCTTTAGCAAATCGCTTTTAAAAAATATTGCATTGTGATAGCATGCTTGAAATATATAAAACAATTAATGGAAAGTTGAAAAGAGTTTCTGAAGCCACAAATGGCACTTGGATAAACATAGCTGAACCAAACAATGCTGACCTAAAGAGGCTGCGCGCCCTAACAAAGGGAGCAGATGAGATAATAGAGTATATGCATGATGCTGACGAAGTACCAAAAATAGAGCGGCTTGATGGAGAACTTTTTATTCTTATTAGAACACCCCAAAAAAGAATGGCCGAGCCTGAATACTTTACGATTCCATTAGGGATAATACTCTCCAAGAGACATCTCATAACCTTTTGCACGATAAAAAACGATGTCATAGAAGAACTCAAGAAGGGCAAGATAAACACTGGCAAAAAGATTCAAACTGTGCTAAAACTCCTTTTAGTTTCCTCTCGCCTTTATCTCAACTATCTTAAATCTATCAATAAGCTAAGCCACATAATACAACAAGACCTTGAAAAATCGATGAAGAATGAAGAACTTGTGAAGCTTCTCAACCTTGAAAAATCACTTGTTTATTTCACTACTTCGCTTAGATCAAATCTGCTCATAATATCTAAGCTTACAAGGGACAAGGTGTTTACGAAGTATGAAGAAGACCGCGAGCTTCTCGAAGACGTTAGGTATGAATATGAACAAGCGATGCAGATGGCTGATATTTATTCAAATATACTCAGTGGAATGATGGATGCTTTTGCTTCTATTATTTCCAATAATTTAAATAGGGTTATGAAGCTTCTTACTTCAGTTACAATAATCTTAATGATTCCAACGCTTATAGCTAGCATCTATGGGATGAATATCGCTTTGCCATTTCAGCATTCAGAGCATGCATTCCTTATAACCATGCTTATTTCAGCCTTATTATCTGCAATGGGCATAATAATCTTCTGGAGAAAGGAACTGTTTTAGAATAGGTACTACTTCGTTCTGTTTAAACCAAGAAATAAATCCATTAGTTAGTTCAATAGCACATTATAACAGAATGTGCAAAGAATTTTTATATAATGTAAAAGGCTTCAAAGTGCTTCGAGAAGTAAGGAAAACCCTATTGCTAATAAACCAGCGAAGAGCATTTTGGTTGCTAATATAAGTTTACTTTGGTGTGAAAGAGCAGCTAAGAATGCACCTAGGAAAACCAAAACAAACAAAGCTAAGGAAATGGAAAGATAGAAAGCGAGCAACAAAGGTATGAAAGAATTCTGGGCAAGGAAAAAAGGAATTATTATAAAAAGCGCAACCAATGCTGATGAAAAGCCATTTACAATGGCTGCTTCGAGAGCAATAAGTTTTGTTGCCTTTGCCATCCTTGAGTTTTTCAGTGTGTGCAAAAGCTTCTTCTCTAGCTCAATTATATCGCGTATGCGCTCTGCCTTTTCCGTAATATATGCGGACCAAAAGCCAGAGATGAAAAGCGCAAACGCTGTTGCAAACACTGTAAGCAAAACAACGCGTGCATCCGAAACATCTGCAATAAAAAAGCCCATTACTATGCCTAGCGTGGTAACTGCTCCATCAAATGCGTTCATTGCAAAATAGCGCCTTAAAATAGAGTATACATTTGCATCAAGATTTATTTTATGAAGTTCTTTTAGGTTAATAAAAAATCAGCCTCCTCAGTGCTCATATTTTGCCTCTTCAACAATCTTCGCACCTGGCCTACCAATAGAAACCTTATCGATTGAATGTACTGTGGCACCATTTTCTTCAAGGACCTTTTCGACCTCTTTGGCACTTATATTATCGCCTTCTATTGTAATCTTAACATTCTCAACGCTCTTATCTATTTCCAGCACAGTCAAATTACAGCCACTTATCCCAGGTAAAGAGGAAATTTGTTTGCCCAAATCAACAATATCTGGCTTGTGTGGCTTCATTACATCAAGAACCAAGCGTTTAATTACCACATTGCGCGATGACATAGGTTTAATATTAAAAAGGAATAAGGAATAAAAACCTTTAGCCCATGCGAGCTGAAAAACAGCACAAGTTTTAAAAAAACAAGTCTATTACATATGGTGGGGCTTTGATGAAAGGCAAAACACTTCTGGAAAACATCGCCAATATAAGCTCTACCGAATTCTACACGCCAGTGCCGAAGGGCTATAAGGCAGGTATGACTAAGTACCTAGTTGTTACGGGCTCTGTTATGAGCGGCATTGGCAAAGGTATGCTCACAAGCTCCCTCTGCAAGCTTTTTGCCAATCGCAACATGAATGTTGAGCCAATGAAGCTCGAGGCATATCTTAATGTAGATGCTGGCACACTAAATCCATTTAGGCACGGCGAAGTCTTTGTGCTTGATGATGGAACAGAAACCGATATGGACCTTGGTTCTTACGAAAGGTTCTTAGATAAAAACCTTGGCAGAGAAAATTTTATCACTAGCGGGCTGATTTATAAAACCATTGTGGAGAAGGAGCGCAAGGGAACTTATTTAGGTAGAGATGTTCAATTTATCCCTCATGTTACCGGCGAAATAAAGCGCTTTGTGAGAGAGCTCGCTGTAAAAAAGAAGCCAGATATTGTCGTAATAGAAATTGGTGGCACGGTTGGCGACTATGAAAATATGTTCGCTTTGGAAGCTATGCGCGAGCTGATGTATGAAGAAGGCTCACATAATGTTTGTTTCTTAAATGCAACATATATAATAGAACCGCCGAGCTTGGGAGAACATAAAAGCAAGGCTGCACAGCTTGGCATAAGAAGGCTTCTTTCTTTAGGAATTCAGCCGGATATAATTGTATGCAGGTCGCATACTCCAATACCAAAGGTAATAAAGGAAAAGATAAGCTTGAATAGCAATGTTCCTGTTGAACGCGTTATTGGTGTTGAAGATATTGATAAAATATATGAGTTGCCACTTGCTTTGAGAAAAAAAGAGCTGGATGAAAAAATACTGGAAGTGTTAAGAATAGAGGGGAAGTTTAAGCCAGATAACAAGGAGCTTATGGAATGGACAAAGAAAAATCGGGTATCAAAAAAAGCACCTAGCGTGAAAATAGCAATAGCTGGAAAGTACACTAATGTAAAAGATGCGTACATCAGTATATTGAAAGCTCTCGAACATTGTGAAGGCGTACTAAATACACGTATAGAAACCTGCTGGATTGACACTACTAAACTGGAACGAGAACCAAGAAAGATTGCATCGCTTAAAAACTATGATGGAATTATTGTTCCCGGCGGCTTTGGAAAGCGAGGCATAGAAGGCAAAATTGCCGTTGCAGATTATTGCAGAAAAAAAGATATTCCTTACCTCGGATTATGTTTGGGTTTCCAGGTGGCTGTGATAGCGTTTGCAAGGAGTGTCTGTAAGCTTAAAGGAGCAAACAGCACAGAAATCGAGCCAAAATGCAAGCATGCAGTAATAGATCTCTTACCTGAGCAAAAGCAGATAAGTGGTTTAGGAGCGACGATGCGCTTAGGCGGCCACGACGTTGAGCTTATACCAGGCACAATAGCTCATAGAATTCATGGAAAACAGAGCTTTATAAGAAGGCGTTTCAGACATCGCTATGAGCTAAACCCAGAATATATTGAAATATTATCGAAGCACGGAATGGTGTTTTCTGGTAAAGCCCCAGATAAACGAGTAATGCAGATATTGGAGCTTCCAAGGCATAAATTTTACATGGCATGTCAATACCACCCAGAATTTACTTCCAAGCCATTAAAACCGGATCCGCTATTCCTGCATTTTATAAAAGCTGCGAGGCGCAAACATGTTAGGTAGGCTGAGGGACAAAACAAAGAAGCTCGCATTTATGCTCGCGAAACCTTTTGCTGTGCTAGGCGTTCATCCAAATATAGTTTCCTTTTTAGGAATCCCTCTTGCGCTAGTAGCGGGCTATTTTATCTATAGCGGCAATTATTTGCTTGCGAGCATATTTGCCCTGCTCGCTATTACAATGGACTTTATAGATGGGGCAGTCGCAGAACTCACTAAAAAGAAAAGCTACTTCGGCAATTACTTTGAAACAATGATGGATAAATATGTAGAAATGATTCTGCTTGCTTCTTTTGCATTTCATTTCCCAATTGAAAGTGTATTTGCACTCGCATTTGCATTTATGGAAAGCTATGCAAAGCCTCGCGTAGCGCTGGTTATAATAACGGACAATCGGGATTGGCCCGCTATAGGCGAACATGCTGACAAATTTGTACTCATAATTTCTTTCCTATTTTTAGCAGCATTTGTACCATCAATACTTGGGGTGGAAACTCTGCGCCTGATGCTCTGGCTTCTGATTATAATGACCATAATTGGCGGCGCACAAAGAATCCTTTATGCTAAGAAGCTTATAGAAGAAGCTGAACGCAAGGGCAAGATACTACCATATTTAAAAAAAGATGCGGGACATAAAGCTATAGAGTGAGGTGGTTTTATTGATCAGCTTTGCCGACTTTAAGAAGGTGGAACTTAAAGTGGCTAAAATCCTTGAGGTTGAGGATATATCAGGCAAAGATAAACTCTATAAAATAAAGATCGATTTAGGCAACGAGCAAAGGCAGATTGTTGCTGGCATAAAGCCATTCTATACAAAAGACGAGCTCACTGGCAAAAACGTGATTGTGGTAGCTAACTTAGAGCCAGCAGTAATCGCAGGTGTAAAGAGTGAAGCTATGCTCCTTGCAGCCAAGGATAACAAAGGCGGATATGCTTTAGTTACTATTGCAGACAACGTTGCTCCTGGCACAGTGGTAGAATAATATACCGATCAAAGCATTGCGGCAATTAGGTAAAGCGAAAGAAAAGTAGCTATTGTAGAGCCTGCATTTACGAGTGCTGTAACAAGCAAAACATGTGCAAAGCGATTTCTTTGAAAATCTTTTAATGAATCTATTTTATTCAAGTCTTCTAAATCGAGCACGCGCACAGGCCTAACTCTTGCTTCCACAATACCTGCAAACCAGCCAGCTGCTAAGGCAGGATGCAGCGAAGTTAAAGGGGCAGAAATAAAAGCAGCTAGAACGCTTTTCCAGTGCGCTCCTGCAATTATCGCGCCAAGTGATGAAAAGGTTGCATTTACACAAAACCACACAAAAAAAGCGTTAAGGGCAAATTGTGCTCCTTTAAAGTATACACCGACAGAAACAAGCAGAATTAAAAGGAGTGGAAGCAAAACCTTTAGGAAAAGCAAATAATTCCGCGATTTTGGTTCCTGCTTAAGCTTAGCAATATCAACATCTCTTTTCAGGTTTTCTTTTATACCATATAGGTGGCCTGCACCAATAATTGCTAATATCTTTTTTGCTTTTAGGGTTTTGAGTTTATGTGCAATGTATTGGTCGCGTTCATCCACAAGGACAGTTTTTATTGATGGAAAAGCCTTGGCCAATTCCTGAATAAGCATGCTTAAAGTATCTTTGCTCTTGAGCTTTTCAACCTCTTCTTTAGTTATCTTTTCGCCAAAGCCAAGCGAATAGAGCAATAGCTGAAATAATAGTTTTAATTTCTCAAAAATGCTCATTGCAGCTAACGCGCGCTTCATCGTAACTCTTATATCGCGGTCTACAAGCGCTATTGGAATGCCCTTCTGTTCTGCTGCCTTTGCAGCTGCTAACATCTCGCTGCCAGGTTTAACACCAAGCTGCTTACCAAGCTTTCTCTGCATGCTCGAGAGAACCAAATTGAAAAGCAACAAGTGGGTTTTTCCCTCTCGCACAACCTCAAAAACATTTGCTTCGCGCCATACCTTCTCCTTTACAAGCTGCTCAAACCTTGCTCTATCAAGCTCCAGAGCAATGCAATCTGGCTTTTCCTCCTCGATGAGCTCAAGCACCTTATCAACACTTTTTTCGCTTACGTGAGCAGTGCCTAGAAGCAGAATTTCCTTATCTGCAAGCTTCACTCTTTCAAAAGGTTCCTCCATAAGAATCACTTAAAAAATCCAAGCTTAGCTAACTGCGTGTATAAATGCACCCTCAAACCATTGCGCTTTCCCCAATAGGAACATTTCTTGGCGAGTATCTTTCTCCTAACTTCTTCGACGCTGTTAGCGTCAACTATTAAAAATGCGCTTCCTAATTCAAATGGAAAATGCGCATCTGTACCTGCTGTAAAGGCAAGCTTATTTTTTTCTGCATAATGCTTCGCTTTTTCATTCGCTGAGGAAAGCCAACATCTGCTGTTAAAGATCTCAATAGCATCAACTTTGTTTTTTATCTCATTGAGCATAAGAAAGCCTTTAAGTAATGGTTTGCGCAGCACATCGAAAGGATGCGCAACCGAAATCAAAGCTTGCTGTTCGCGCAGGCGATCAATTACTTCAAAAATATTTCCTGAGGTGATTTCTTCATTCATAAAAAAGCCTAAAAGCTCGCCAACTAGTTTGCCATTATGATAGACTTTTATCTCTTCGCCCTTTATAAAAGGCAAACCATACTTCTTAGAATAGTGCTCCGCTTCTTTCCAAGGCTTTGCTGTATTATGCTCTGTTATCGCAGGCACTATTCCTTTTGCCCTATATATTTTGAAAATATCCTTTACACGCAAGCTCCCATGCCCGGAATAAATAGTGTGCACATGCATATCTAAAAACAAAACATCACCTGGTGATATCCTCAATAAGGCATTCTTCATTTGCTTTTATTATCTCTTGTGGTGTTATCATTAGTGTGCGCTCTTCATCTACGAGAAAGTAAAGCTTTTCTTTGCGAGCAGCCTTTTTATCCATTATGATAATCACCCCATATATTGAAATTGGTGGCAAATACTCTTTTTTATAGCCAGTAACGAAAAAAGTTTCCCTTGCTTCTGGAATTCTGAGCTCATCTGTAAACATCTTTGCGATTTTCTTCAAATTAATAGAATCCTTGCAAAGATGCACAAGCAATAAAGGTTTTAATGTGGTAGGCTTGCGAATTATTAGCTCGCAGCGCGCGGAATTAGAATTCACTATCGGTTTATTAATAATTTTCGCTTTAAGCTCGTTTACCTCAATGAAGTCTTCAAGCATAAGTAATGTAATAATATAATAAAGAAATAAAAAAGGTGGAGAAAGAACAGTGAAAACCCGAAAATTGCTAACTGGGTTGCTCTGCCGGTATATTGGCTGAGAAACTCGGATAACTTGGCAAGTAACAAAAAAGATAGTCTACCTCAAAAAGAACTTATTAAAAGATGAATAGGGCTATATGATGCAATGGGAAACAAGAAATTGGTTATGTTGCTAATCCTGCTGTATTTCATATTAATGGCTACATCAACCCAAGCATGGACTGTTTACGATGTTGGCTCTCAATCTTTGATAAGGGAAAATATTGGGAATTATAATAACTGGCCTTATGATATAAGAAGGCAGTGTGTTATTGAGCAAAGCAAAGTAGTTCTGGAATGTTCAAAATCTGGCTTCCAGAATTGGGTTGTTTTTCAGACAATTGCGGGAAAGGGAACATATAGAAACAAAAATGTTTCAATGTTTTACGAAGGGTATATTTCAGGAAATTATAACTGCGACCCTCCTGAAACAAGAGAGGAAAACGGCTTTCTTGCTGACGACCTCGTCTATATAAACAGCAGGGTTGTGGACAAAGAGGTTAGGTCGCTTGAGGAAAACAACGCTGTGCAATACTCTCATTTTACCTGTGATTTCTCCTGCCAGGCGTGGAATTGCGCAGGAAAATCCCTTAAAGAAAAATTGGCTGAGGAACGCCCGGATTTAAAAAAAGAAAAAATATTCTGTATTAAAGGTATTTTTAGTGAGGGTATAACCCCGCAGGAGGAAGAATTCCTTAAAGCAGAATGGGTAAGCGAGGATGAAAAGAAAAAATTGGAAATCCGCCAGAAAGCCGCTGAGTGGAAGGTAACAAGATGGTGGTGGGGATGGTACAATATTTTGGAGAAGCTATGTAAAAAAGGGGGCAAGGAGTGCAAATTTTTGCAGATTTATGAAAAGGAAACCAGATTAAAAGAGCTGGGGCCTGATGAGGAATTTTGGGGCTATTATGAGGAGAGGTATGCTGGTGAAAAACTGGTAGAGTATTGCTGGTATTGTGATTGTTGGAATTTTAAGCAATTCCCAAAGACAACGCTAAGGGAGAAAGACCTAGAAAGAGCAAAAAAGCTGCTAGAAAGATATGAAAAATATGATATTTTCCAGACTAAAATAGAGTCGCTAATTCATGGAGAATATACAATACCTTCGTATCTGAAAGGTAAGAAAGTTAACTTTGTCGTGTATGATGGCAGCAATGAATTAGCAACAGCTGGAATTAACTTTGGAGAAAAAGTAGAAATTGAAAAAGGCGGCTTCAAAAATGCGAGCATGATATGCGAGACCCAATTTGAGGAAGCTGCCAACCTAAAAACTTTAAACGGGCTGATACAGTTTGTAGAGAATAGATGCAAAGGAAGCGATCTTTTTACAGATATTACATTAAATATTGGCAGATTTTTCAGAGGAATAATAGAAATTTTCAGTTAATTTCTCTTCCTTTGGGGTTTGGCTAATAATAAGCATTATAGCCCTGCCTGCTTTGCTAATGTTTCAGCCACATCTGTGCGCTCCCATGTGAACTCTGGTAATTCGCGACCGAAATGGCCGTAGCAAGCAGTTTTGCTATAAATTGGCCTTAGTAAATCAAGAGTGTCTATTATGCCACTCGGGCTTAAATCAAAGTTTTTTGTTATAAGCTCTCTTATCTTTCCTTCTGGAATCTTATTCGTGCCAAAGGTATCTATAAAAATAGAGAGAGGTTCTCTGCCGCCAATTACATACGCCAGCTGAATCTCGCATCTCTCCGCCAAATCAGCAGCAACAATATTCTTTGCAATATAGCGAGCCATATAAGCTGCGCTTCTATCCACTTTTGTTGGGTCCTTGCCTGAAAAAGCGCCGCCGCCATGCTTGCTTATGCCGCCATAGGTATCAGCAATAATCTTGCGGCCTGTGCAGCCTGCATCAGCTATCGGGCCACCAAGCACAAAGCGACCGGTGTTGTTTATATAGTACTTTGTATCCTTATCCAGATAGTTGCCACATACAGGTTCTATCACGCTTTCCTTTATATCTTCCCTCAGCTTTTCAAGCTCCACATCTGGGTCGTGCTGAGCAGCAACCACAACCGCATCAATACGCTTAACTTTATTACCTTCAAATTCAACCGTTACCTGGGTTTTACCATCAGGCCTTAGGTAAGGCAATATTTTCTTCTTTCGTACCTCTGTTAAACGCATCGCCAATTTGTGCGCAAAGAGAATTGCTGCAGGCATTAGTTCTTGCGTTTCGTTAGTTGCATAACCGCACATCATCCCTTGGTCGCCGGCGCCAAAGCCTTCTTTACCCTTATTAACCCCCATTGCAATATCCGGGCTCTGTTCATGAATGCTTGTGAGTACGCCAACAGATTTGTAATCAAAACCATATTCTGGCTTTATATAGCCAACTTTTTCAAGTACGTTCCGTACTATTTTTTGCACATCATATTTTGCGTGAGTTGTTATTTCGCCTGTGACAAGGATAAAACCCATTCCGGCCATTGTTTCACAGGCAACTCTTGCATATTTATCCTGCTTTAATATTTCATCAAGTACGGCATCAGAGATTTGGTCACAAACTTTATCAGGGTGCCCCTCAGTCATTGATTCCGAGGTAAAGAGATATTTTCCATTTGGCATAGTAAAACCTCCAAAGTTTAGATCCAAAAACAGCTATTATTCTTTTTGGCACACATAGATTTTTAATCATATTTCTTGAAAAAAATATTCTAATTGGAATAGGAACCTCCAGCGGGTTCTTATCACCTCCAGCGACCGTTGATAGAACCTCAGCAAGCCCCCATAAAATGTGATTTGTGAAAACAGAAATAGCTAATTTT
Organism: Candidatus Iainarchaeum sp.; assembly: GCA_021163505.1. Taxonomy (GTDB): domain Archaea; phylum Iainarchaeota; class Iainarchaeia; order Iainarchaeales; family DTGL01; genus DTGL01. Next base: position 10,726 of record JAGGVE010000009.1, read on the forward strand.
TATGTCAAATAAGTTAACAGCGGCCCCTATCGCATAAATTTAAATACATTTACATGCATTTATTTTCTCTATGCCGAAGGTTATAACAATTTCTGATGATGCATACAGAAAGCTGAAGAAGATAAAGAAGGAGTATAGTTTTAGCAAGGCGATACTGTCTCTTATTGAAAGACATTCTGCTAAGAGATATGCAAAAAAGGATGTGCTGAACTGGATAGAGAAAATCGAAAGGCAGACAGCTCGTAGGAAGAAGGAAAACATAAGCGAACGTGTAGATGAAATTCTCTATGGTGTGGAGAAATGAGGGCTGCTGACTCATCCTTTCTAGTTTCTCTCTTTATTCCCGTAGATAAGCACCATAAAGAGGCTGTGGAAATTTTTGAGGCTGAAGATAAGTTCCTTGTACCGGAGGATATAACAAAAGAAACACTTACCGTTGTTGCATACAAATTGGGTTATGCTAAAATGAAAGAGGTGTGGAAATTTCTTTTTAATTCAGATGTATTTGAGATAGTTTCGGAAGATTTCAATAAGCTTGTTAATTTTTACCTTTCGCTCTCAAAAAAGATATCCTTCTTTGACGCATGTGTAATCTACTTTTCACTTATTGAAAGCTCAGAACCAGCAAGTTTTGATAGGCAGCTTCTTTCAGTATGGAAAGCAATCAGAAGCTAACAGAGCATGCATAAATTTTTTCCCGCTGTTTGAGCATTCCAGCCGCTCGCTTAATAAATTTTACGAACAATTTTTGAAAATAGAACTGTACAGAAACATTTGGCATTGAGGTGTTTTTATGCTGCCGGAGCTTGCTAAAATAAAGAAGATGCGAAAGAGGCTTGGATTAACGCAGGCTGAGCTAGCGAAGCTCGCTAACGTTTCACAATCGCTCATAGCCAAAATCGAATCTGGCAAAATAATGCCAAACTATGAGAAAACAAAGCGAATATTTGATGCTTTAGAATCGCTGAGCAAATCGGAAGAAAGAAATGCGGGAGAGATAATGAGCAAGCACGTTGTAAGCGTGAAAGAAAATGATAGTGTGGTTAAAGCTGCAAAGCTCATGGAAAAATATGCTTTCTCACAATTGCCCGTGATAGAAAATGGAAAAAGCATCGGAACAGTAACCGAAAGAGCGATAATTGAAAGCATGCAAAAAGGAACAGACCTGAAAAAAGCAAGAGTAAAGGACATAATGCAGGAGTCTTTGCCAGTAATTGCACCGAACACAAGCTTTAGCACATTAGCATGCTTGCTTGAGCATGAACAAGCGTTGCTCGTTGCAAGAAAGGGGAAAATTATTGGTATCATTACAAAATCAGATTTATTGAAGGCAGTTGTTTAGGGTGGTAAAACACATTATTTTAGATACTGATATTGGCTACGACCCGGATGATGCCTTTGCATTACTGCTGGCCATGAAAAAATCTTTGAGCTTGTGAAAGCAGAACTTGTTAAAAATGCAATTATTTGAAGTTTTTAGGCTATTTTTTGCCAATAGAAAGGTTTTTATATAATGGCATGCACATATATTAATGAGAAAGAGTTAATTAGTGAATAGGGGGCTTTTATGAATAGCAGATTTTTAGTGGTTTTAGCTTTGTGTGTGCTTCTTACAGGCGCATACGCGAGCGAAATAAAAGGCCCGAGCACTATTTTTATGGATGGGCCAAGAGAGGTAAGCTACGAGATAATCAACAGTGCTCTTGATACTAAAAGCGTTGAGATAAGCGTTTATTGTCCGGAGGAAATTCTCTGCGATATAAAAAATGCGCCTGCTGAGCTGAATGCAGGAGAAAGTGCAAACTTCATTCTATTTTTAAGTCCAAGCGAAGAAGCTATAAGAAAATATTATATGCTTACTATTGTTGCAAAGCTCGGAGATGAATTTATAACGAAGAAGATTAAAGTAATGGTTGGAATTCCACAGGAAGAAATGCCGGCTGAGCAACCTGAACAAACGCAAGAGCAGGCAAAAAACACATTTTCAATAATGACTGTCGCTGCGTTTTTGCAAGAAAGCACAACAGTGCTTAATATATTGCTTGCGCTTATTGCAATAATACTCCTCTGGCTGCTTATAATAAAACTGAAGGAGGCTAAACCCAATGAACGTAAATGGTAAAATCCTTGGAATATTTTTGATTTTGGTGCTTCTACCAACAGCATTTGCAGGGATTCAGATTCAGGGAACGCGAATATATAACTACAGCAGCCCGCTTGTGCCAGTAAAAAATTTGCCTTATACTGTAAAACTTTTGTGCTTAGGGAACGCTGTGTACAAACGGTATTATTACACGGATGGAACAACAAGCATGCACTTTGTGAAGAACTGTATCCATAACACTGTGTGCATGGGTGGATTTTGTGTGGAGAAACCGAACCGTATAAGCATCTGTAATTTGAGCATAAGCTGGAACTGTCAAAAAAGGCCGTTGCTTTTAGGAACACCTTACTGCAAGAATGGAAACCTTTGGCAGCTTTATCGAGATCCATATGGAAGAACATACGGGATACAGATACACAACTGCTTCAATGGGTGTGCAAACGGCTACTGCATGCCAGAGCCTGTGAGTTCTCAGTTAAGTTATCAGCCTAGTAGAACCTATCCTCGAGCAGCTGCAACGCCAACAGTAGAGAGCCGCAGGTATTACTGTGTGGGAAAGCAGGTATGGGTTGAAGAGCATTATTGTAACAACACAGTGAAAAGGCATTATGTTAAAACGTGCGGAGCAGGGGAAATATGCTACAGTGGATCCTGTATCGGATATGGTGGCACGATACAAAACGATGTTGATTCTATTCCGCCAAAAGCTACGCAAAGCCAGCAAACATATAGAACACAGCAGACACGCTGCACTACTGGATGGATTTGCAGGGATTCAAAACATGCAGCATATCGCTACAACAATTGTAATCTTGGTAATATAATATATTGCCAGAATGGCTGCAGCAATGGTGCCTGTGTAAATATAATTGGAAACAACAATACAGTTACTGTAAATAACAGAGTAAATGTAACATACAATTACACCTACAACTACTACCAGAGACGCTATTCAACATCAAATCAGTACAGCAGTACAAGAACCCAAACTTTATATCGCGAAGGCTGGTTCTGTAAGGATTATTATCACAAAGGATACAGAACAGCTGATGGCAGGTGGATAGCAGTACGCTATTGCCCAAGAGGCTGCATAAATGGTTACTGTGTGATGACAAGCACATTTAACCCAAGAAGAGATCCATAAAACCTGAAAAATGAAGTGGTCAGATATGGAGAAGAAGGTTGGGATAATAGGCATAGTTTTTATTTTGGTTTCTCTAAATCTGATTAGCGTGCAAGCTACAACGTGTAGCTACGCATGCTCTTGGACGAATACCCCTCCAGAAAGACCAAGCGTATACATAACGCCTGCTACTCCTACAGACAATGACGATTTGTACTGCAATGCTTACAGCACAGATGCGGAAAATGACGAAATAACTTATCACTATTCTTGGTACAAAAACGGCTCGCTCTTTAGAACGTACACAACAAAGAGTAATTCTACCTACATCTCAAGGGCTTACACAAGCATTAATGATACTTGGAAATGTGTTGTGAAAGCATTCGATGGCAAAGCCTACAGTGAGGAAAACTATGATAAAGTCACTGTAATTTCTGAGAGCCAATGTGAAAACTTTGAGCTGAGTGTTTCCGCTACGCAGATTTCTTTGAGCCCCAGTGAAAGCGCGAGCATAAACTTCTGGATTAAAAACTTAGGAAATTATACTGAATGTATCGATTTGGAAGCAAAGGATTATAGTGCATATATAAGTGCATCGCCTTCTAAGAGCAGCGTATGCCTAAACCCAAATGAATCAAAGCTATTGGCACTAACAGTGAGAACTACTGATGCGCCTGCAGGCAGCTATACAGTGAAACTACGCGCAGAAGGAGATTGCATGGTGAGAGAGGAAGAAATAACTGTTAATGTTTCGCAGGCGTGCTGCCCGCGGGGAATTGAGGTTGAACCAATAAAATCGAATATATGCAAGGGGGAGAAAGGAATTATCAGTGTGCTTCTGCGCAACAGATCAGATAGAATTGCTAATGTTAAGCTTGAGGCGAGCTCAAATAGCTTTGTTGCGAGGTTCAAACAGAACGAATTTGAACTCGATGCTCATCAGGAGCTCTATGCAGAGCTTGAGGTACATGCTGAAGGCAGCTTGGGTGACCACTACGTTTATGTCTACGCCAGAAGTGGCTCGCAATATGTGAAAGAGAAAGCATGGTTTAAGATAGTGGAATGTCCTGAGGTTCCTGCAAGAACATTTGAAATTAGTGTCCCGGCAAGCTGTATCGAACTTGAGAAGAATAAGGATAAGAATATTGCATTCACAATAAAGAATCTGCGCAACGAAAAGCAAACAGTAAATTTGCAAACTGTTTCCGATATTTTGAGTGATGTGCAGAAAAGCATTACGTTAGAAGCAACTCAAAGAAAGACTCTTTACGTGAAAGCCCGCGCAAGAGAGCACGATGAACCAGGAAAACACTATATAAGAATTTATGGCTGGAACGATAACTACAGAGAAAAGAAAGAGCTCTGCATAGAAGTAAAGCCAATGCACAAAAGTATTGTTTCTTTAACTGAAAATGATTTAGAGATAGCGCAGTGTAGCTTTGCAGTGTTTGTACTTACAATAGAAAATCAGGGCGACTTGGATGAAAACTATGAGATAACAATTAATAATAGCACACAGGCAAGTATAAAGGCTTCGGATACAAAGTTTAGTTTAGAGCCAAAATCAGGGAAAGAGATATTTATAACGGTGACTGTGCCTGAGGATATGCCTTTAGGTGACTACAATGCCGAAGTAATCATTGAAAATGAAGATATCTGGGTGAAGAGCCTGCGCTTTAAAGTAGTGGAATCTGCAGCACCAGTAATTGAAAAAAGGCCGATGTTGGTTTCGTATCCTGTCTCAATTGCGATATTCCCGGGCGAGCAAAGAAAAGCCTCTATAGTTGTATTGAATCCTTCAACAGAAAGCATTGATGTAACAATAGAATTTGAGCTTCCGGAAGGGTTCCACAGCCAGAACAGAAGCTTCACCCTGAAAGCAGGAAAAGCTAAGGAAATTGTAAACACCATAGAAGCAGAAGAATGGCTAATGCCAGGCGAAAGCCACTATGGTAAGATAATAATGAGTTATGATGGTGAGCGTGTAGAAAAGAAAATAAGGCTCTATGTTGAAGGTTTGCCACCAGAAGAACCAGAACCAAGCACGGGCATGGTAACGCTTTCAGCACCGCTTGCAGCGGGCGTGTTACTCTTTTTAGCTTTTATACTCATAATACTTATGATAAGAAACATCACAAACAAGGAAAGAGAATTTAAATTAATGCTCAAAAGGAGGTAGATTAAATGAGGGCAAAGTTTGGTATTATAATTGCATTTTTGCTTCTCTTAGCAGGCGCATTTGCTTCCATAGAGGGACCCTCAAAGCTTGAAGGAAAGTGCCCATTAAAAACAGGGGATGAACCAACCATTGCAGAATACGTATTGACAAATCCTTATAAAGAAACACTAGAATATAGGGTAACCATTGAAGGCATTGAAAATAGATTCACAGTATTTATAAACAGCAAGGAAATTAAAAGCAAGGGCGATTACTTAACCGTGGTGCTTGGGCCGAATGAAAAAGCAACACTTATAGTGTACATAGCGCCGTGTTGCCGTACAAGACCAGGCACATATACGCTTGCGCTGAAGGCAAGCTCCACCAAAGGAACGTTTAGCAAAGAGATAAAGTTTGAGGTACTGGAGAGTATAAAGATAAGCTTAGATGTTGAGCCTGCAGAGCTTACGCTTGGGCAATGTGAAGAAAAAGAAGCAACGGTCAGAATAGAAAATAAAGGCCCCATGGCAACAATCATGCTTAGCATTGAAGGTAGTGCAAAAAGCTTGTTGAGTTTAAGCTCCGAGGAGGTTAGCATAGCTGAGGATTCAAACAAGGAGGTTGCACTTAAAGTCAAGGCTCCTTGCAAAACTACCGAGGCGGAAAAAACAGCGAGCATAATTGCACGAATTAAGGGCACCGAAATAGAAGCGGAAAAAGGTATAAAAATCACCTTAACGGACAAGCAGGTTG
>JAGGVE010000012.1 GCA_021163505.1 Candidatus Iainarchaeum sp.
AAGAAAATATCTGGATTTGGTTTGTTCATAGGCGTTGTAAAGCAGTTTTCATTGCAACACCATTTCAGCGTGAAGTTTTCAGAGACAACCTCATCACAGTTTGCAGTTGTTAATGCGCCTGTTTCTCCCGATTTCAAAGGTTCTTCAACGTTGTATGTATTTTCGCCATTTTTTACAGGGATTGTAACGCTTGTGAAGGTTACATCCTTTTCACCAGAATTATAGAAAGGTATTGCTATTTTGCCATCAATGCATTCCCATTTGCCGTATTCAAGCACGCAGCTTTCTTTCTGAGCGGCGCTTAATATTTCTATAATGGAAAGCTGCTGCTGTATATAGTAAAAAATTCCCATAATAAAGAGAAACAGTAAAAACGCTATTGGCAGACCGTATCTTTTATTTTTAAGGGCTTTTTTAAGCATACTTAACCTTTTCATAATATCACCTTATGGCACGGGTACTAATTCAGCAAAGCCGCGCTTTTCAGCATACTCTTTGAATATCCCCTCGCAAATATTATAATACTTACAACCAAAGCATTGAGGTCCTTTAACACGACCATGCAATGCGCGATTTTTTTCAACTTCGAGGTCTTCGAATTCTGGGCCAATGTGTTCTTCGGCAAGCCTGTCTTTAGCCATATATTCGCTAAGATAATTGAGAAAACCATACATGTAACAGAATGGCACGTAACGGAACCAGCAGTGCTTTATCCCATGCCTTACACCAACACTTATCGTTTTTGGCACAACGTCTATGAGTTCAGCTAAGTGAGGAACCATTTCATCAAAATTTTTGTAAGCATTGCCTCGCGGATGTGGAAATATGAACTCCATTCCATTAGCGCCGAGCTTTGCATTTAGCTCTGCAATCTGGGGTAAGAACTTTATGTTCGGTTTTACAATAACCGTATTTGTGCAGATGTATATTTTATTGGAAAGAGCGCGCAAATTTTGCATTCCTTTGGTTGACTGTTCAAATGCGCCTTTCACCTGCACCAGATAATCGTGCAATTCTGCTTTGTGGCCATGGATGGAAAAAACCGCTGAATTCAGACCTGCTTCAACAAGCTGTCTTGTATAATCCATATTGGAAAGCATTCTTCCATTTGTGGTAATGCTTATAGTTCTAAACCCAAGCTCTTTAGCATAACTTATTAGTTCAATAAGGTCCTTGCGTATTGTGGGCTCCCCTCCAAGAAAGTCAACGAAGCGAGAGCCTCGCTCCCTGGCCAATTCAAGCTGCCTTTTCGCTTGCTCTGTGCTCATCACTGGCAGATCCCTTTTGTCTGCAGCATAGCAAAATCTGCAAAAATTGTTGCATTTGTAGCCCAAAAGCAAAGAGGTCTTTTTTTCAACCATAATCTCCAGGGAATTTTAACCAGGAAAATGATTAAATCTTTTTTATATATGTGAAAAATAAACAAAATGTACAGACATTATTGCTTTATCTGAAAAGCCTATTTTAGCAAGCGTACTAAGAACGACATGAAACTGCCCTGACAAAAAACTGTGAGAATATAGCCCAAAAGTATGAATATTGCAAATGGCTGAACCTTATTTACGAGTATACTTGCAAAGGGAATCTTGTTTTCTCTGCGCAACTTCTTTATTCGATCAACATCCTCTTTTGTAAGGAAATCTAAACTATGAATGATGTTTTCTCTGCGCTGTGTCATAAATCCTATAAGGCTAGCGTTTAGAAAGCTCTTCTTTTCGAAATGATCGCCTCTCTGGATAACCACCTCTGCCAAGCTCATCCCTGGCTTCAACTTTCTTATTGGCACCTTATAAGTGTAAAGTTTAAATGCTAGGTATAGAATGAAGAAACGGAAGAATAAGAAAACAAACAGTATTGTGAAAAACTTCTGCGCAAATGCAAAGGAGTATACAGTGCGATAGTCAATAAGCACTCTTAAAACTGCACACCCAAAGAAGAAAAGCTCAAGCTTGGCGCTTAAAAACCTCCTAAAAAATTCGAATATAATAAACATGAAAATAAGAGTTATGAAATAGTCTGCTTGGATGGGAAACTGAAAGGTTAAGAGCTGGATTGTTTGCGTCAAAAACCAGACGAAGCCTAATAAAATAACCGAAAGCATGAACACATTGTAAGGATTTAAAGTGAATCGTAACGCATCTTTTATAAGTTTAAGCTTGCTCCTCGCAATTATTACAAAAAACATAAAGAAGAATATTGGAACGAAGGTGTTCACCAAGAAATCAAATATTAGGCTTTGAGAAGAATAAAGTTGCTGAGGTAAAAAGAGGATAAGGGTTGTGAAGAGCTTGGCATCGCCTGCTGGCCACAACCCAAGAAACCATAGCATAAAAGAAATGAATAGGGCATAGCTGAAAAGAGCAATTGCTGCCAATGGGCTTGAAACGAATAGGGCCTGGTAAACTATGCCCAGAAAAAGCAAGAGCGCTATGAGCTTGTTTGGAATTCTCTCATGCCTTATATCCTCTATTGAGATATAAAGAGAAACTATAACAGCTATTGCAAAGAAAAACTCGAACAAGGGCATCACTAACTAAAAACTTTATCGTGCTTGAGCCAATTGAAAAACGTTTCCCTGTGCTGTTTTGAAAACAGCAGTTTTTCGAATATATGGCATACAAGACCTTTCATTATCTTGCATCTATCATCAAGGGCTAGCTTTGAAACTATAGTGCCTTGTGCAGCATACGTATAAATAGGGCATATGCCACAGTAAGGATTCCAAGGACAATTATCGCATAAATAGTTCTTCTTTGAGGATATGTCCATCATCGCTATCAGATTTTCGTTTTTGTAGATGTCTTCATACTTGGAGCTGAAAACGTTTCCAAGTTTAAATTCTTCAAAGAGCTTGCCTTCATCACATGTATGGATATCACCATTGTAGTTGTACAGAAGCTGACCTATTGCTGCTCCACACGGGCTCTGAATATCTGTGAACATCGGATCTCTTTTGCTGAGAATCTTCCTGAGGAATATTACTGTCATAAGTTCGCTGAAGGGTTTTTCGCCATTGTTCTTATGCACAATATAATCGAGCGTTCTCTTGTAAAAATCTAGGTATTCGCTGGCTGAATAACCTATCTTATTCCAGGAATCGGCAGCAAAACCAATATTGTTGAGGAATCTGAGCCATACGCCATTGAATTGCCAGCGCATGTATTCATCAACTATTTCCTTTCCATAATCTAAGGAGTAACGAGTTATTGTGCATAACGCATTCAGGTTGAAATCGAATTTCCATTCCTCTTTTATCCTTTTAATCCAATACACAACATCATCATATGTGCCTCTGCCACTTATATACTTCCTGTTCTTATCATGCACTTCTTTAGGACCATCCAAAGAAGTTGCTAAGCCCATTATGTGCCTTTCCTTAAGGCTTTTTATTATCGATTCATCCATCTTTGTTAGGTTTGTAACTAGCGAAAAGCCAACATTCTTCTTGCATTGCTTTGCTTTTTCCTTTGCATAATCGATTATGAATTCTGTAATCTCATAATTGAGCAAGCAATCGCCGCCTTGGAATTCTATAATGATAACTGGCGAAGGTGTTTTGAATATGAAATCCACAACTGCTTTAGCTGTATCGCGGTCCATATCATAGCCTTTGCCACTTTCAGGTTCTGCTCTCGAATGACAATAGATGCAGCGCTGATTGCAACGCAGGGTTGGAACTATAATATGCAACGAAGGACCCTGAAAGAGGAAGTGATATCTTTCCCTATATGCTTTTACAACATCAGCGGTATTGTCTTCCGTTATAATAATCCCTTTTTCTTTCAATTCATTTAAGAGGTTCGGGTCTTCGCTTAGTTTGTGTAATCTAAGCAAATCATACTCCTGCTTATTAAGCAAGGCCCATGCGCCATGTTCTGTTGTAACCAAATAGTTGTCATCATCAAACTTATGAACATTAAAATTGTTTAGTATATAATCTTCTTCTGAAAAGGTCGCATCATAGTAGCTCTTGACCATTTAAATCAATAATAAGTTGCTCAATAAGGTTTTTAAAAGAGTTCAAAAAAGTTTTTATATAATTATTCCTCCTCTTCGCCAAGAATCTCCTTGGGATCTCTAACTTTGGGCCCGGGCACAGGTTTAAACTCGGACCAGCCGAACTTTTCGGGGTATTCGCGCCAAGGGCCTTCGCATATCAGATCGTATTTGCAGTGTTTACATTGCGGCCCTTTTAGTTTGCCTGTCTCTTTCCGCAATTTATCAAAGTTTTCAATTACGCCTTCTGCATCTCGTATCTCTGCGGGTGGCATATAGAGCTCTGAGCAGTATTTTTCGTAGCCACGCATGAAGCAGAAAGGGTATGCTTCAACCATCACTTTTATGCCTGCTTCTATTCCAATATCTAACGCTCTGTGAACGTAAGGCATTACTTCGCTCTTTTTGGGGCAGAGTAAATCCATATTTTTCTTAGCATTGCCAACACAATGAATGAAAGCAAATTGATATTGATCAACATTTAAATCCACGAAGAGCTTCGCGGTTTCTGGTAGATATTTATAGTTTATTTTGTTTATTACAGAGTTCATTATAATGTATTGTCCAAGCTCTTTGAGATTCTTTATTCCCTGAACTGCTTGCTCGAAAGCGCCGGGTGATTGAACAAGATAATCGTGTATTCTTGCATTTGGACCATGAATTGCAGGCGCAAATTCGGTAACGCCAGCTTTAATCAGCTTCTTGCAAAAGTCCTTGTAATAAAGCATTCTTCCATTTGTTTGGAGCTGAATGAAGTCATAGCCAAGCTGCTTGGCATAAGCAACTATTTCAACTATATCTGGTCTTACTGTTGGTTCGCCGCCTGTAAGAACAACCTCATTAGCACCATCTTCGCGGCCTTCCTTAAGAAGCTTTTTTACCTCAGCAGTGGTCAAATCACCTAGGTGCCTGCGATGCGCCTGAGGGCAACTTAAACAGTTATTATTGCACGCAAACCCAAGTTTCAAATCCAGGCGTTTTATTTGCATATGAGAAAGGTGTTAAGAAATGTTTTTAATAAACGAGCATTCCCTGGGAGAAGCCATTTCCAAAGAGGAAGGAACTTATCCTTTTTCTCCTAAAAATTTTCTCAGCCTCATTGACTTGACATTATCGCACTTTCAAAACCCTTTATTAACCCTTTTTTGCTACTTATTATAATGAGCCGATATAGGAAAGGCGCAAATGCTGAGCGTGAGCTGTTGCAACTTTTACATAAAGAAGGCTTTGCAGTTGTGCGCGTAGCTGGTTCAGGCGCCACAGCATTACCATGTCCAGATTGCTTGGCACTTACTAAGAGAAAGAAATTTGCATTTGAATGCAAAGCATGGAAGGGGAAATACCTCAGCATTGCTCGCGAGCAGATGCAAAGCCTGCTTTTATGGTCAAAGCAAGCAGGCATACCTGTTTATATTGCTTGGAAAGTACCGCGAGAAGGATGGCTCTTTATAAAGCCCAAGGATTTTAAAAAAAGTGAAAAAGCCTATTCTATAAAGCTTAAAGATGCCTTGCGCGCAGGCGCTACTCTGAATGTGCTAATTGGTAAGCAGAAGCGTCTGAAAGTTAAATGATGCTCGAACCAAAGAGCATTGTTATGCCTGTAAGCGCAATTACTATAATTAATATCAATGAGTCCATTGTGATGTTTTGGAATTCTGTGAAGAAAAGGTAAAGGGCGCTTACATTGAACGCTATGCCACCAAGCACTAAGAGCAATGAAACCCATTCATTCTTTGTTCCCAAGCGCCTCATCTGAATCTCTTTTACCTCTGCTCTCAAATCGTTTATCTTATCCTCGATCTTTTCTATCTTTTCATCCATATTTTCAGTAACATCATGGAGAAGCTTAACATCTTTTTTAACATCATCCCTCAACTCATTAATATCTGCCCGCATATCAGCTTTAAGCTTCCTTTCCAACTCTTCCTTCGTTTGGATAAACGTTCTATCAATATAGGTTTGCAAAGCAGGTATTTCATTCTCTATTTGCTCGCGAGCAATTTTGCCTATCTCTGCCTGCAACAAAGCCAGAGTATCTGCTTGTGCAACAGTTATTAAGCGCCTTGCTTGGCTCTCTTCGATACCCATTTCAATAAGCGCCTTTACTATCGCATCCTCGCTTTCTCCGGTGCGCATCATCTGTTGGATAATCTTTATCACGCTTGTTTCTTTGCTCGACACTCCTTTCTGTTCGATAGCTTGTGCTTCTTTCTGGGTTGGTTCTTTTCCATCATTTTTCATCTCTTCCTCTTCATTACCCATATTTCCACCTTTTATTCTATAACTATCTCCTCACTAATACTTTCTTTAAAAAGTTCTCCGGAGATGTTAAATGTTACAAATGTAGTTCCTCTTTGCAATGCTGTAAATTCAAATGGGATTTTTTTGCAGGCACCGGCCTTTACATTTACTATTATTGTTTTGTTTTCTTCCTTTAAAAAGCTTCTCTCATGGCTCTCAGCCACCTTTATGTAAGAATCCTCGCTGCTGTTATTACAAACTTCAAGAAAAACCTTAAATTTACCATTAATAGTAGCATCCTCATGCGAAGTACTTAGTTTTAAAGGACTCATCTCTTTATTCTCAAATGAAACTTCCTGCTTAATTTCTCTATGAAATGGCGCACTGGCTACAACCAAAGCACTCTTTTTTTCTGGCGGCAAAATAATTCTTACCAATTCTCCAGGTTTTAGTGTATCTATACAGTCTATTATTGTTCCGTCCTCTGTTCTTACTTGAACATCGTGTATCACATGGCTGCTTTCATTTTTTAGATAAAGCTTCTTTTCAATGATTTCAAACTTCAAGCCAGGAGACATAAGCAAAAGGTATGCAACAAGCACAAAGAAGAATGCAAAAATTAGTGAAAATAGTAGCAACGCGCGTTTCTTTCTTTCTTGCATAGCACATACCTCGCTTATTTATTATCCTTTTCTTTTATAAAAGCTTCAGCTTTCCAAGATATTTATCTATTTTTTCTTCCGGCGCAGGTCCAACGCCAAAGCATGTAGCGGTATTTGGTTTTATTTGGGTTAAGCCAGCGTCCTTTATAAGCACAGCTGGAAGCTCAGCTTTCACCTTTTTGTAAAACTGCTTTAGCTCAGCCTCACTGGAAACCTTTAATACAATTTTTGCCTTCCCGCTCTCTTCCCAGAGCTTTGCCCAAGCGGGCTTTCTCTTTCGAGTTTTTTCAAATGCTTCCAATGATGCATGCGCTACTTGAGCAGCTATCTTGCCTTTCCCCATCTTTAAGTCCGTCCTTACAACAATCGCTTGCTTTACTTTTTTCATTCTTCCCATATATAAAAGAAGTTGAATAATTATATTTCTTTCCCAATAAGAACCTCAGCAAGCCCTTATCATCTCCAGCAACCACTGAACCTCAGCAAGCCCTTATCATCTCCAGCAATAAGGGCGCAGCGTTGCTCTTATCAACCCTCCAAGATCCCCCGAAGGAAAACTTTATATTTAAAATCAATATATTTCTATTGAATGCTTCACATAAAAAAGAAGCTTGTGATTTGCCTAGTGTTTATTATCATTATTCTTTTATTTAGCTTCAGCTATGCTGTTTTAGATTCTGATAATGATCTCGTACCTGATGACCAAGAAAGGCTTGACGGCACAGATCCAGAAAATCCGAGCGATAATGCACTTTTTCTAAATATAGAGGGCAGCGCTATTGTAGGTAACACCATAACCCTTTCAATAGAACATCCAACCCTGGGCAAGATTCCTGACATTGATTTCTTAATAAGAACAAAATCTAAAGAGGTTTCATTAAACAGTGGTTCTTCAGGTGAACTCAGCTTTAAGATAGAGAATGCTGGAATACATTATATAACTGCTCAAAAGAATAATTTCTTACTCACAACATACTTCATCCCAACATGCAAAGTAAAGAAAAAAAGTATTTTTGCATTGCCTTTGGTTTCCCTAATTACAACCAATTTTACCAACTTTATAGTTGCCCTTCTCGTTTTCCTGCTTTCTTCTATTTTGATCTCGGCAACAGTTAGCAACCTTAAAAAGAGGCAAGTAACTTTGTTTGCTTCAGTTATAGGCGTAGCTGTTTTGCTTACTAATTATTTCCTATTGTTCCAGCTCGATAGAATCTTAATCCACATTTCGCTTTTCTTAGAGATGATTTTGAGTATAATAGCAATATGGCTCCTAAAAACAAAAGGGCTCGTAAAGAAAATGCTTGCAAGGGAGGAAAAGGTTACTATTAAGAAACCAAGCTTTTTGAAAGCAATCCCAATAATGTTGCGCATAGTATTGCTTCGTTTGGAAAGTTTTATTATAGCAAAGAGGCTTGCAATACAATCAAAGTTGCATTTAAAAAGAGCTCTCAAGGTAAAAGACCATTTCTCAAAAACTAAGAAGCGTTTGGATAAAGCAATAGAAAGCACAGCGAGCGCTGAAACACATAAAGAGCTGCAAGAAAGCATGTATAAGATAAAAGAAGAGATTGAAAGATTGAATGAAACCCTGCATAAAGCTTTGGCTATGAAAGCCGATACTGCGCAGAAAGAAGAAAAAACGCTGGAAGAACAGCGTGCAGAAAAAAAGCTCGAGCTTATGATCGCAGATATTGCTGAGCAACTCGCTCGAGAGCTCAACGTGCCAGAACTTCCAGAAGAAATTGCTCCAGTTGAGGAAAAACAAAGCATATTCACCAAGCTTCTTTCAAAACTAAAGCCAAAGCCAAAAGTGCCTAAGGAGCCACCAAATATTTGTTTAAACATCTATGATGAATACAATAAAGCTCTCGATGCAACGAAGGCAGAATTCTTTATAGGCAGCAAAAAGATAGAGCCGATAAAAACATTAGCGAATAAAGCATACTTCTATTTCTCTCGCACGGTTGTTGAGCTTTACACCCGCTATTTAGGTTTTGTAGATTCGTATTCCCTAATAGAACCAACAAGTTCATTGCAGGAACTAGAAGTAAAAATGAAGCCCACTCTTCTTCTAAATATAGTTGATGAAGAGGGTAATCCTCTGAGAGACGCATTTATAACAATCCTTGACGCAAAAGGAAATAAGGTTGAGGATGTCTATAAGAATTCCATTTGGAAAACTCCTGCGCCGAGTAATGCAGCGCTTGGTAGCGCAGCAATCCCTCTAAACCCGGCTTCGCTCAAATATGAGACGATAAAAGTAAAGATTGTAAGAGCAGGTTTTCAAAGCAAAGAAATTGTAATACCAAGTGTGCGCATCTCTACAGAGGAACAGTATACAAAAACAATAGTTCTTGAAAAAATAGCTGCTTCTCTGCAAGGTCAAACAACAAGTTAGCTTTATTCTATATTGTCATAATACAAATAATAATATCTAGTTGTTCCCGCTTGCGTAGTTCCTTTCACAATAAACCACAGTGTTCCGGTTTTTGTTTCAGTGTTGTAAGAGAGGTCCCATTCGCTGCCCTCCG
>JAGGVE010000032.1 GCA_021163505.1 Candidatus Iainarchaeum sp.
TGCTAAAGCTGCTAGGTAAAGCATAAATAAAGCATCTGTGGGCAAAATACGCGTATGCAAATTTGCATACATTTATACACATTTTATATACAAAAGCATACTTATGGCTACCACTACCGTTAGAATTAGCACACAAACAAAAAAGAAGCTCGAAAAAATGAAAATTTTTGAGCGTGAATCATATGAAGATGTTATTGAGAGACTTACAAATATTGCCAGCAATGAACCTTTAAGTGAGGAAGAAATAAAGCAGATTGAAAAATCACTCAGGGATATAAAAGAAGGCCGTGTTCTTTCTCTGGAAGAAGCAGAAAGGATGTGGAGTGTATAAGTGCTTTACATCAGCGCCTCTCAAGCAATACAATCCTTGAATCGGCTCTTTCATCTTTTATTTCATAGTTGGAGTTTTCTTCAATCACTTTCGCAAATTCGCGAATTTTTTCCATTGAAGGCATATGCTGTTCTGTCAGGCGTTCCTTGGAGTAGCCAACATGCATATATGCCTTGCATTCAACGTATTTTGCCCTCGCTTTCTCTATATGCGGAATAAATTCGCTTGGATTTTCTGTATTTAAGCGATTTATCATTGTGATCCTTATCACCGTGTTTGTTTTTATTTTGCTCATTATTTCGAGCGATTTCTGTAAGCGTTCCCAGCCATCGCTTATAACCGGCCTGCACAGCTCTTTATACATTTTAGGATTGCTTGCAGTGAGGGAAATATAGAGATTTGTTGGTAGTTTGTTCAATTTTTGCAGGGCTTCAGGCACAGTGCCGCTTGTCACAAGGTAAACGGATTCAAAACCAGAGTTGAAGAACTCATCTATAAGCTCTGCGATGCGAGGATACATACAGGGTTCACCTGTTAAAGAGATAGCTGCATGCACAGGCTGTAAAGCCCTCTCGAGGAGCTCTTGATCCACTTTTTTGTTGCCCTTAAACCCTATAAGCAACTTTCTGCGTTCCTCAATGCAGCCCTTTATTATATCCTTTGGATCATCAATAGGCCCTTTCCAACCCTTAGAAAATACTGTTATGTCGCGCCAGCAGTGCAAGCAGCGCTGATTGCATGTTATTGCAGGGCTCATTTCCAAGCATTGTGCACATTTTATTCCATAAAATGTGTGTTTATAACAAGGAGCATGCCCTCTTATAGCTTCCTTTGTCCAGTGGCATATTTTTACAGCTGAATGATTTCCAACCACTCTATACTGAGCCCTGTACAAGCGAGCAAGCTTCCATTCTTCGAGCATAACATCACATTAAAGAAAGGCTGCGAAATATTTTAATATTTGGAGAGTTGCGCTCCGCACGCCTATTGTTTTTACAGCTATGTGCTTCTTTTATAAAAGTGTTTCATTTCATATTTTTAGGCCTCGCGTTTATCACCCTGCTCTAAACTTCATCCTTAATTCACATATTCCTCCTTCTTTTCTTCTTTCAATGCCAAAGCCCATTTTTTCAAACAGATGTAACATTGGCTTGTTGTTCGCTAATACCTCCGCAGTAAAACCCTGGAGCCCTCGCCTTTTCGCAAGATATGTCAGATACGAAAGTAATTCAGTGCCTATCCCCTTATTCTGATAATCATCCCTTACCACCAATGCGACCTCTGCTGTATATCTACGCTCATCTATGCTATATTGCCCTACGCCAACGACTTCTTCTTTCCCATTATGTTTAATCACTGCAAGAATCACCATTTCTTTAGCATAATCAATTACAACAAAACTCTGTAAGCGCTCGTGTGGCATATCCTTGCGTGTAGAGATAAACCTGCGATATAGGCTTTTATCTGAGAGTTTGTAAAAGAAATCTTTTAGCAATGGCTCGTCACTTATTTTTATAGGCCTTAAAAATATCTCAAGCCCGGTCTTTGTGGTTCTATATGTTTCAAGTTCTTCCGGATATCTCCCTTTTTCCCCAGGCATGAATGCCTGGTCTTTGTAAATGAGGTTGAGTTTTTTTGCTTCCTGGATAAGCCAAGGTCTGAATTTTGGGTGCGCTATAGATATCAACTCCATTGCTCTTTCTCGAATATTTTTTCCGTGCAAGTATGCTATCCCGTATTCCGTCACAACATAGTGAATATCGCCTCTATTAAGTGTAACTCCCGCCCCTTCTTTGATATGCGGTACTATCCTCGAAACTTTGCCATCCTTTCCGGTGGACTGAATGGTCAGTATTGTTTTTCCATTATGTGCCAAAACAGCGCCTCTCATAAAATCGGCCTGCCCTCCTATTCCACTGTAAAACATCTTTCCTATTGATTCTGCAGTCGCCTGACCAGTAAGATCTATTTCCAGAGCACTATTTATTGCAGTCATGTTATCATGCCGAGCTATAACTAACGGGTTATTTGTATAGTCAATAGTCCTAAATTCCACGCTAGGATTATCATCTATAAATTTATAGGTTTCCCGTGTACCCATACAGAAAGTAGCTACAGTCTTGCCGCGATCAATCGTTTTCTTTGTATTGTCAATCACACCTTCTTTCATCAGTTTCACAATACCATCTGTGAGCAACTCGGTATGAACACCCAGGTGTTTTTTATTGCGGAGACTTGAAAGAATAGCATTGGGTATGCTGCCGTAACCCACCTGGATGGTATCGCCATCTTGCACTATGCGAGATACATAATTACCGATTCTATAAGCGATATCATCTGGTACCTCATTCTCGTATTCTATTAATGGCTCATTATGTTCTATTATAAAATCAACATCTTCAATGTGTATAAAACCATCTCCATGAACACGAGGCATGTTCTCGTTGATCTGTGCTATCACCAATCTAGCGTTTTCTACAGCAGCTTTCGTGATATCAACACTCACACCAAGACTCATGTACCCGTGATTGTCTGGAGGGGATGTTTGGATGAGTGCAACATCTATGGGAATGAATTTTCGATAAAAGAGAGCTGGCACCTGCGATAGAAATATTGGGGTGTAATCTGCAAGACCTTTATTAACGGCATTTCTCGTGCTATTTCCTATGAAAAATGTATTGTGGCGAAAATTGTATTTGAATTTTTCCTCTGTATAAGCCGCAACACCAAGTGTCCATACATGAAAAACCTCTGCATCAAAGAAAGCCTTTGGATGTGACTCTACATACTTTATGAGTGCTCTAACAAGATACTGAGGTTCGCCACAACCTGTAGCGACAAATATTCTATCGCCACGATGAATATTACTAAATATTTTCTCTTCTGATACAAATTTTTCTGGATATTTTCTTTTTATATTGTCCAACTTGTTGCTCATAAAGGCTTCCCTTCTTACTTTATTCTGACGCTATCCATTTGATTTTTTATTTTCTCACTTAAATATTAGTAGTTCATATAATTTAAAAAGGTCGGCAGAGCTGTACATTGCGAATTTAAACAGCCCCGATCTGCTATTTTTTTGTTTTAGTATTTAAATCTTTGCACCCGAAGTGAGCACTTCGTTGGACGTTTCTGGGCCTACCAATTTTGTGCAACACAGCGTCTCTTTCTGTTCAAATTAAGTTTTTTAATATTGGCATTCAATTATTTTTGTATTGCAGGGGTACCCAAGCGGCCAAAGGGGCAGCGTTCAGGGCGCTGTGGCTTAGTGCCTTCGGGGGTTCGAATCCTCCCCCCTGCACTATGAAAAAGTAACGATCGGCCATAAATGAACACTCTTTTCAAGAAAAAGGAAAAAATTAAATACCCAGATGTGTTATTCTATTTCTATGGATTCCGATTCAGCAAAACGCTTTGTTGAGCTTGTTATTGCCACAACGATAGGCTCTATAGTCGGAGCTTATATCGCTCGCGATATTCAATTCAGTCTAAACCTTTTTGTGCGTGCGCTATTTGCAACTGCCCTGCTTGCGATTTTCTTTTTCTTTATATGGCAGTTCAGCACACATATCGGGAAACAAAAAAAAGCAGCAGGGTCTCCGCATCACGCTGAGCGCTATCGCAAAGAGCCCGAAAAAGGCGCAGGAGAGCCTTATGAGGAATACGATAGCGAAACCGAATACGAGCCAGGCGATGAAGCAAATTTGGAAGAAGATATTGAAGAGCTTAAAAGGGATTACCAATAATCACCGCAAAGAGTACTGCATCAAAAATAGAAGAAATTAAAATCTTTTTTCAAAACACTTTAATGGGTTTTATGAAGCTTTATGATGTAATTATCATTGGTGCTGGACCTGCTGGCTTGTTTGCTGCAAATGAACTAGCTGGCAAAGCAAAAACGCTTGTTGTAGATTTAGGAAAAGAACCTTTGAAGAGAAATCCAAAAGAAAAAGCAAGTGAAGCCATTTTTGGTATTGGCGGCGCTGGCACATATTCCGATGGGAAACTTAACCTTACTTATGAGATTGGTGGCAGCCCTGAAGAGCTAAGGAGAAGCGCTGCTGAGGTGCAAGAGCTTATAGAAAAGGTTGATTCTATTTTTACGAAATACGGTGCTCCAGAAAAATGTTCGGGAGTTAATGGCAACGAACTTCAGGAACTTAAAAGAAAGGCAAATAGAGCTGGCATAGAATTTGTTGCTGGAAAGCAAAAGCATATCGGCACAGATAAACTGCCTTTAGTAATTGACAAATTTTATAAGCATTTGAAAAAACGCAAAGTTAGTTTTATGCTTGAAACCGAGGTAAAGGGGATAAGAAAAACCGCTCGCTATTTCGAACTGGAAACCAATAATGGAAAGCTCGCTTGTAAATACCTTGTATGTGCTCCAGGCAGAGGAAAAGCATACTGGCTTAGAGAGCAGTTGCATGCGCTTGGAGTGCACACAAAGTATGGACCAATAGATGTAGGCGTGCGCATAGAGTTCCCTGCAGAGCTCTATGAAAGCGTTGAAAAGGTAATGTACGATGCAAAATTTAGGCTTTATACTGAAACGTACGATGATATGGTTAGAACATTCTGCACAAACCCAAGGGGCTTTGTTACTGTTGAACGTTATAAGGACTTTGTGCTTGTAAATGGACATGCGGAAAAAGAACACAAATCCGCAAATACAAATTTAGCGTTGCTTACGCGCATACAGCTCACAGATCCTGTTGAAGATACCACTGAATATGGCAGGAGCATAGCGCGCTTAGCAACAACTATTGGCGGCGATAAACCAATTTTACAACGCTATAAGGACTTAAGAAAGGGCAGAAGAAGCACATGGGAACGCATAAGAAAAGCGCCCATAGAACCAACACTTAAGGATGTTACGCCTGGCGATATTTCAATGGCACTGCCACAGCGTATAGTGCAGGATATAATTGAAGCCTTAGAAAAATTGGATAATGTAATTCCAGGCGTTGCTTCGGATACAACGCTTATATATGCCCCAGAAATAAAGTTTTACGACACAAAATATGAAGCAAACAAATGGCTCGAGACTTGCGTGCCAAACCTATTTGTTGCAGGCGATGCAAGCGGCTTCTCTCGCGGAATTGTTTATGCTGCTGTTACTGGGATTATCGCAGCACAGGGAATAGAAAATAGAGGTGATTCTTAAAGCGGCTTTTTCTCCATGCAAAAGCGACTTTGCAACTTAGCCGACTTCTCCAACCAGATGAATATTAAAATTATGGGTGTAAAATATGGAAGAAAAAGATTTAAAATAGTTTTGAACATATGTCCATTATAGTGATAATATGCCCAGGCCGAAAAAACGCAGATTAGTGGAAATCGAACCAAATGCTACATACTTTAAGCCAAGAGCAATTCCGCTAAGCGAGCTCGAGGAAATTACGCTAAGCGTTGAGGAAGTTGAAGCTTTGCGCTTAAGATTCCTGAAAGGGTTTTCACAGGAGCAGGCAGCAAAAAGCATGCGCATTTCAAGACCTACATTCAGCAGGATTCTTTATTCAGCAGGTAAAAAAGTGAGTGATGCGCTTATAAATGGAAAGGCGATTAAGATTGAGGGCGGAATTTATAAATTAAAAGCTAGAAGGAGGTGATTGCATGCCGTTTGGTTATGGTAGAGGTTTTAGATGGATGTACTATGCTACTGGTATGCCTGGATGGATGCGCTATAACGCTGGCTATGGCAATTACTGGCGCTGCTGGCGTTTTCCCTGGTTGCCTCGTGGCTGGTGGACAGGAGCCTATGGGCCAGTGCAGTGGACTCCGCAGGGGCCGCAGATAGCAACTGATAACCAAAGTATGCAAGCGCAGCTTGAGGAACAGGCAAAAGCAATTGAGCAAGAAATAGCCAATTTGCAGAATGAGCTCGCAGAGATAAGAAAAAGGATTGAAGAATTAAATAAAGGTGAAAAATAATGCCACTTGCAAGAAGAGGGAGAATGGGTTACTTTGGCTTAGGGCCAGGTGGCTATTGCATTTGCCCCAAGTGTGGCTACAAAGTGCCGCATCAGAGAGGTTTGCCATGCGTACAGGTAAAATGCCCTAAATGCGGCTCCACAATGGTGAGAGAGCAATGAATAAGCTTGAAAGAACAGCAATATTATCAACGCTTGCAAACATCTTTCTTTCCATAATTAAGTTAGTAGCTGGGTTGCTTTTCAGTTCTATTGCATTGATAGCAGATGCTATGCACTCATTTACAGATATTATCGGTTCTTTAGCAGTATTTTTTGGGATAAAGTTTTCAACAATAAAATCAAAGAGATTCCCTTACGGACTCTATAAGCTTGAGAATCTTATAAGCCTCTTTGTTTCTCTGCTTATATTCTATGCTGCATTTGAAATTGCAAGCGATGCCTTAGTTTCTTTACATGCTGCAAAGCAAATAATCAGCATATGGCCAAGCTTGGTTGCTTTCTTTAGCTTCATCTTTGTTTTTGTTCTTGCAAAATATAAAGAAAAAATAGGCAAAGCTGAGAATTCGCCGAGCATGCTTGCTGAGGCAAAACATTCATTGGGAGATGCAGCCAGCTCGCTAGCAGTCGTTGCTGGTGTAACACTAAGCTTCTTGGGAATGCCATATTTTGATCCGATCGTTGGCTTTGCTGTCGCTTTGCTTGTGTTTAAATCCGGTGCTGAGATTCTTTTGGATTCTGTAAAGGTTCTGCTCGATGCCTCTCTTGATTATGCCACAATGCGTAGAATTGAAAAGCTTGCATCAAAACAGAAAAATGTCAGAGTAAAGGAAATAATCGCCAGAAACTCAGGCAGGTTTGTCTTTGTTGAACTCAAGCTTGAAACGAACCTGAAGGATTTAAAAGCCGTAAGCAGATTACAGAAGGAATGCGAAGAAAAAATAAAAAAAGAGATACCAAGAATAGATCGCATTACAATCGAAATTGAGTACAAAAAGAAGCCGGTGCTTTGTTATGCTGTCCCTCTCGAAAGTAACTCGTTGAAAAGTAGAATAGCACAGGAGTTTGGCTTAGCGAAGTATTTTGGCTTATTTAAGGTTGATATCAAAAAGCGCAAGCTGATTGAATACAGCATTATTGAGAATCCAAACTGGAACGCCAAGCATAGGCGCGGTATCCTTGCAGCTGAACTATTAGCTGAGCATAATGTTGATGTTTTATTGAATAAAGGCGCATTGCATAAAGGCGGAGCATATTATGCATTGCAAGACAGTTTCATCGAGATAAAGAAAACTAAAGCAAAAAGTTTTGAAGAACTGCTTAAAAAGTATGGAGGCGCTGGAAAATGAAGGTAGCAATAAGTGCAAACTCTGCTGATTTAAATAGCTTAGTAAGCCCTGTTTTTGGCAGGTGCGCAGGGTTTATTATTGCAGAGGTGGAAAATGGGGAAATAAAGAGCAGCGAGTTTGTTGCGAATCCTGCATTGAATATGTTTCGCGGGGCAGGCATTCAGGCAGCGCAGCTTGTGCTTAGCAAAAACGTGCAAGCAGTAATAAGTGGCAATCTCGGCCCGAATGCGTTTGCTGTTTTGCAACAGGCTGGCGTTAAGGTCTACCAAGCATTTGGTTTGAACATAAAGGATGCTGTTAGAAAGCTCAGCGCTGGCACACTGCCTGAAATGACGCAGGCGTTTGGCCCTGGTTTTGGTCGCGGTCTTGGTCGTGGCCGTGGCGGAGGCTTCGGTATGCGGAGAGGAGGCTTTGGCCCTGGCTTCGGAGGTGTGCCGTATTGAAAATAACTATTGTTGTAGATAATGAAGCAGAAAATGGTTTGAAAAAAGAGTGGGGCTTCGCATGCCTAGTTGAGAGCAACGAAAAAGTGCTATTCGATACAGGCGCTAGCACAGAGGTGCTCGCACATAATGCTGAAAAGCTTGGTATAAAACCACAAGCAATTGACAAGCTGGTTATTTCGCATGACCACTGGGATCACACTGGTGGTTTGAATTGGGCTTTGCAAAACAAGGAGCTTGAAGTTTATATTCTTGGAAGCTTTTCTTCACAGCTGAAACAGAAGCTAAGTGGTTTTAAAGTAATTGAAGTAAAAGGGCTTACTGAAATAAGCAAAGATATCTATGCTAGCGGCCCAATTGAAAGCGCGGATAAATACAGGCTTTATGAACAAGCTCTTTTACTTAAAACAGCTAACGGCGTAGTTATTATCACCGGATGTGCACATCCAGGACTTGAAAAAATAATTGAAAAAGCAAAGCAGCTTGGCAACGTGCAAGCTATTATTGGCGGTTTCCATGGATTTGATAAGCTTGAAGCATTGTACGGAATAGAACTTATTGCACCTTGCCACTGCACTGTTCGCAAAAAGGAGATTGAAAAAATGTTTGCAAATAAGGTCAAAAAATGTAAAGCTGGCCTAACACTTGAATTTTGAGGTGGTTGTATGCGGATAGCAATTCCATGTGATAAAAGTAGGGTTGCATCGCATTTTGGAAGATGTGAGGGTTATGCTATTTTTGACATTGAAGATAGAAGAATTTTGAGAAAGGAGGTTATTGCCAATCCCGGGCACGAGCCAGGCTTTTTGCCAAAATTTTTAGCGGAAAAGGGCGTGCAAAAAATTATCTGCTGTGGAATAGGACCGCGAGCTTTGCAGCTGTTTGAAAGTCTTGGCATAGAAGTTATTGCAGGTGTTGAAGGCAACGTAGATGAGGTAATAAGAGAATTCATCGAAGGAAAACTGAAGGGCGGTTCTTCTAAATGCGAGCATTTCAAGTGAGAAAATGAAAGGAAGTTATTGTTTGATTGTAAAGGTTTTGAGCGATTTTGGTGTAAGAGTAGGTGCTTTAGGCAAGATTCGCTTTAAGCAGGGTTATTACGCTTATATTGGCTCTGCTATGAATTCGCTCGAGAAAAGAATTGCAAGGCACTTAAAAAAAGAAAAGAAAAAGCACTGGCATATAGATTATATGCTTGCGAAGAAGCAAGCAAAAATTGCAAGCGTTTTTGTTAAGGAAAGCAAAGCAAAAGAGGAATGCAACATTGCAAAAAAAGTAGCAAGAATTGGAAAAGCTATAAGAGGCTTCGGTTGTAGCGATTGCGGCTGCAAAGCGCATTTGTTTAAGGTGGATATGCGTGAACTTGAAAAATTGCTTAAAAAGGAGGGCTTCAAAAAATGGCGATAATTGCAGTAACCGGTGGCAAAGGAGGCACCGGCAAAAGCACCGTTGCTTGCTCACTTGCTTATGAGCTGAGTAAGAGAAATAAAGTATTGCTTATCGATGCTGATGTGGATTGTCCTAACGACCATCTGCTTCTTTCAATAGAGAGAAAAAAGGTAAAAGATGTTGCAACATTTCTGCCTAAATTTAATCCTGAAAAATGCATTGCTTGCGGCAGGTGCTCTCAAGCCTGCCGAGCAAATGCAATAGTCAGCGTACCAGGAAAAAAACCCATATTTGTGGAACAGCAATGCATAGGCTGCAAAGCCTGCATGCTTGTTTGTCCAGTGAAGGCAATAAGCGAATCGAAAAGAGAAATAGGCACTGTTTACAGGGGCAGAAAGGGAAAAATAGAGTTTTACGGTGCAGAGCTTCTGCCCGGATTTGAGGAAAGCTCGCCTGTGGTAAATGAGCTTAAAAAAATTGCCATGGAAAACGCTGACAGCTATGATTATATAATTGTTGATACTGCTGCTGGCACTCACTGCAACGTGATCTCTGCACTGCTTGGTTGCGATTTTGCAATAGCGGTAACAGAACCAACGCCTTTGGGCAAGCACGATTTAGAACTAATACTTGAGCTACTTTCAATATTGCGTATCAAATCGGGCATTGTAATAAATAGAAGCGATATAGCGAATGCTAAGCTCATAGAAGAATCCGCTAAGCGTTTCAATGTACCTATTATTGAAAAAATCCCCTATAGCAAATACATAGAGGAAAATTACGCTAAAGGAAAGCCCATTGAAGATGAGGCAATAAAAAAGCTTGCAAACTTTTTGGAGGGTTCGCTATGAAAACGCTAACAATACTTTCAGGAAAAGGCGGCGTGGGCAAAACAATGCTTTCCAGCTCTTTAGCGGTTCTATTTGCGAAGCAAACAAAAATAGTGGCTTGCGATTGCGACGTTGACGCAAGCAATCTAGCGTTAGCTTTGGGGATCGAAGAAAGTGCTTTTGAATGGCAGGAAATTGAAACAAGCGAAAAGGCCAAGCTGATTGAAGAAAAATGCAATGCTTGCAAGAAATGCTTGCAAAGCTGTGTGTTTTCAGCAATAAGCTGGAATGAAGAGAAAAATAAGCCTGAATTCAACCACTTTCTTTGTGAAGGCTGCGGTGCTTGCTCTTTAATATGTCCCGAAAATGCTATTGAGATTGAAAGGGTTAGAAATGGGAGAATAGGCTCTGCAGAAAGTATGTATGGTTTTACAAT
Source organism: Candidatus Iainarchaeum sp. (assembly GCA_021163505.1). Taxonomy (GTDB): domain Archaea; phylum Iainarchaeota; class Iainarchaeia; order Iainarchaeales; family DTGL01; genus DTGL01. The sequence continues at coordinate 10,712 of JAGGVE010000032.1, forward strand.
TGTCTCCGGGCAGTTAAAAATGGGTGAAGCCGGCTCAGGAAAAATAGTTGACGCGCTTAAGGAAAAGGCACTAGCTATTGCTGAAAAACAACGTGCTGAGCTTTTAATATGTGATTCTGCAGCTGGAATAAGCTGTCCGGTAATCGCTTCTTTGCGAGGAAGTGACTTTGTTGTTGCAGTAACTGAGCCAAGCCCAGCTTCTTTTAGAGATTTAAAAAGAGCCTTAGAAATAGTGAACTATTTCAATATCCCCTATGGGATAGTTATAAACAAATGGGATATAAATAAGGAGCTGAGCGAAGAAATAGAACGCTTCGCAAGCGATAAATTCCTTGGCAGAATATCCTACGATAAAAAGGTTATAGATGCGATTGTGAACTTAACGCCGGTTGTAGAAACTGAATGTAAAGCAGCAAAGGAAATTGTAAAGATAAAAGAAAAGGTAAAAACCCATTTATACAAGCCCTAAGACCATTCCCAAGCCAAGCAAAAGCATTATAGTTCCTGCTATCGCATGTATATAGCGAATATTCCTATTTTTCCAGTCTGAAACGTCTTCAACCTTTGCAATGCCAGCGTATACTATTAGAGTTATTGCAATCATTGGCAGAACAAATATTGCATTATACAGTAGCAACCAGGGTATTGTATCAAACAATTCAAGCACCGACAAGATGCCGCCTGCAATAACATAAGGTCCTATAGTGCAGGGCAACAGGAAGATTGTGACGAACGCGCCTAAAATAAAAGCGCCTGCCGGCGAAGTGATACCTGAAATAAGTTTCTTTACTTTAGGTCGCCACGAAAGCGGCATTTCCGTCAAGAGGCCTCCTGGTTTATATCTGATAAAATCTTTTATATTGAGCAGGCCCAAAAGAATTGCTGCAATTCCTAAAATCTTATAGAGCAATAGCCTAATAGAAGTGAGCAATTGTACCAATTGGAAGAACCTTATTATAACTAACCCGTAGAAGAGATAAATGATGAAAACGGAGGCAGTAAAAGCGAGGCCCGCTAGCAGCACATTTCTTTTATTTTTTGGATTATAGGTTAAAATTGCAATAAGCATTAAAGTTAAAACAGCCAAAGCGCAGGGGTTTATCGCATCAACAGCCGCAAGCCCCAAAATCTTCGCCAGCGTGAGCTCTGGTGCTTCCTGTGCTGTTCCGTTTGTTTGATTCTCATTAGTTTTCGTCGTTTGTGAATTTCCCTGCGTGCCCTGTGCGCTTAGCCCTTCGCCATTCCATTGCAAAACCCAACCTGCAATTTGAACAGCGTGCTCAAATTTCACTTCGCTTCCAGATAAAGGCACTGGCTCCGGCTCAACAATCTTATATTCAACACCTTCCAAAGCAGAAGGGATGTCGCTTGTAACCAGCAATTTTTTCAATATTTCGTTGTTGCCAGCTTCACCAACTTTTATTAAAATCCTATCGTTTGCCCATATCTTCGGTTTTCCGGGCAAAGCGGTTATATCAACCCTTGCAAATTCAGTACTGCTGCCATCTACCAACGGACAAGGATTGCTTTTTAAGCTGTTGAGAACGCCCTCTATATTATTGAGTATTGGTGAATCTCCTATTATAGACTGATTTCTGCCAAATATTATTAGTGGCACGCCAAGCCCAGAATTATAAGCGGAATTATATGTAGCTAATAGCGGAGCATTTTCCCTGAGCTGATAAATTTCATATTCTACTATAATTAGGTTTTTATATTGCTGCGGCAGCTTTCCCAAAACGACTGGATCGGTCTTTGCACAGTGTGGGCAGCCAATGCCAGTAAAATACACCGCGCAGATGTAATTTTGGGATTCTGCATAAGTGAATGCAAAGTTTAAGCTAAGGATAGCTAACAGAATAAACACCAACACAAAGCGCTTTGCTATGCTGTTGCTTTTCATACACCAACACCCCCAATTCATATACTTTCCGCTAACAAATAATAGTTTACTTAAAAAAATCTCTTCCGAAACAATATAAATACTTTTGTTTCAAAAAATGAAATTGTGGTAGAATGGTGGAAGTTAGGTTAAAAGATATTGCACTTGCGATGGGATTAATAACAGGGTTTGTATTTATAATTTCATTAGCTGTATTCTATACATACAACCTGCTCCACTCCGGCGACTTCTGTAGCTGTACTGAGCAAATACCGATCCTTATAATAATTGTTGCTTCCTCTGGCTTATTTGTTGGATCATTCGCTTATTATTTTTTAATAGATAAAATAATTAGAAATTATAAGGCAAAAAAGGATTTGAAAAGGTCGTTAACACCTTTTTTGAGGCTTTTAAATAAAGATGAAGAAAAAGTGGTTATGCTGCTATTAGAAAAAAGAAAATTGAATCAAGCAGACATTTCAAAGCGCGCGGGATTAAGCAGGGTAAAAACAACACGCATTTTACAAAAGCTCGAAGATAAAGAGCTTATCAAAAGGGAGAAAAGAGGGAAAATAAACTTAGTTATGCTTTCAGAACAGGTAATGAAGATTATAGAATGATTATTCAAACAGCAACTTCATCGCTAGCATAAATCCCAAACCAAACAGGAAAAGCAGGAACGAAAGTATGCTTTTTTTCAGATTCTCTTCTTTATGTAACTCCGGGATCAGATCAGAAGCAGCTATGTAAATGAATCCGCCTGCTGCAAATGGTAGAAGGAAAACTACAAAATCGCTATCAAGGAAAAAGAAGTATGTGAGCAAAGCTCCTATTACACATGTCGCTTGCGAAGCAAAGTTGAAGAGCAATGCTTTTGCTCTCTTCATGCCACTATAAACAAGCACTGCAAAGTCACCGAGTTCTTGCGGAACTTCGTGAGTAATTATGAGCAAAGTGGTGATTATTCCAAAGGGCACGCTAACCAGAAAGCTTGCTGCAATAACTGCACCGTCTATAAAATTATGAATCCCGTCACCTATCAGAATAAGCCAGCTTACCGGGTGAACACTGCAACGACCTTTGTGGCAATGGTGCCAGTGCAAAACGCGCTCTATTATAAAAAATAAACAGAAACCGACAAAAAGCAGGCTAAACGCCAGCGTATTTGGCATCTTCTCTAGCGATTCCGAGAGAAGATGGAAAAAAGCGCCGCCCAGCAAAGCGCCTGCAGAAAAAGCAACTAATCCAAATATCAACTTCTCAAAAACATCTTTCTTAAATAAAAGTGAAACCGCACCAACAAACGCAACCAAGCTATCTATTAAAGCTGCAATCAGTATGTAAAACAAAACCATATTATATACCATCTTTGGTTAATTTTTTTAATTTACCTGCCAACATCAATTCCTTCTTTACAAATTTCAGGTACTCAGAACTCTGTTCAAATGTAATATAGAAATACCTCTCAAGGGCATTTATCTCCGGCTCTGAGGTTTAGAGATTGTTCTATTAATTGTTATTTATGTAACAAACATAAGTTTTTTTAAAGGTTATTATATAAATAATATCCTATGAAAAAGCTAATAAAATATATACTTTCTGAAAAAGGCGGGACAGTAGCAAGTAAGGATGAGCTCAAAGAAATATGCAAAAGATTTAGAGCAAGTGTTGATAAAACAGTAAATTTCATGATCTCCTATGGGTATCTGATACGGATTTTGAGAGGGCTGTACTACGTTAAGAGCATTGAGGAGTTCAAGTTTAAGAAAAGCATAAACACGCTGAAGCTTATTTCCTTAGGGATGTCGAAGCTCAAAACCGAATGGTACTTTGGCCTGCATACCGCGCTTGTGCTCAACGGCTTAACACACGAATACTCAGCAACAACATTCGTTATGAGTAATAGAATATACAGAGCAAAACCGATCAATATCAATAACGAAAAGGTGAAGTTCATAAAGCTAAAGCCAGCGCTTTTTGGGTTCGGTATTGTAGAAAAAGGTTCGGTAAAATTTTCAGATGTTGAAAAAACCCTGCTGGATGAAATATATATTTCCAGATACAGATCTGTGCCTGCTGAGCGAATCATTTCGATTATGGAGGAGTATGGGAAGAATATTAGAAAAAGCAGGCTGAGCAGCTATCTGCGCTTCTATCCGAAGAGTGTAAGAAAGGTTGTTGAAGATGCCGGAATTATCTGAATTTGTTGAATTTGTGGATGAAAAAGCAAGTGTGAAAAAACCATCGCTTGTGGAAAAGGACATTCTGATTCATGGAATTCTTAATGAAATAGTTTCATCAGAACTGGGAAAGCTCTACCTTTTCAAAGGCGGAAGCTGCCTTGTTAAGTGCTATTTTGGGTATTACCGCTTTTCCGTTGACCTCGATTTTACCTGGCGGGATCAATCAGTCTGGAGCGATTTGGGAAAAAAGAGCCTGCGAAGAAAACTTCTCGAGCAGACAGAGAGGTTTGCCAGAATACTTGAAAGAGCTGCAAAGAAATTTGCTTTGGATTTCAAGAGTGAGATTGGAAACAAAAAGTATGTTGAATTTGGAAGTGGAAACCGCATGGTAACATTCAAAATGTGGAAAGATTCAGAGCTTATTAAGGCCCAGCTCAGCTTCGTTGAAAAATTGCTTTTTAAGCACAAGAGCATCGTAGCTGGCACGTTGCTCAGAGGCTGTAAGCTGTTGGAGAATGAAAGAGCCTACTTTGCTGATTTTTTGGAGTTCTACAGGCCAATAAAAGTCCTTGCATACAGCAAGGAGGAGATTCTCTGCGAAAAGGTTCGTGCCATGCTTACAAGGCGCAACCAAAAGCTCCGCGACTTCTACGATGTTTTCATGCTTGAGAAAGGCGGAATAAAGGTCGAGAGCCTAAAAGAAGAGATTGTTGAAAAGATAAAAGAAGCTTTAAGCTACAAAAAGTACAAAACAAACCTTGAGAGGAATTTGAAGGCTCTTTCTTTGGATGGGTTGCTCAGTGAGAGGTTTGAAAGAGAGATGTTTGTTGTTACTCCACCAGCCGAATTCTATAAATTTATGGAGGAATTTGAAGAAGCGCTGAAAGAGGTTGGATTAGCAGCGATGCAGTATCGGAGCAAAGGTGACACCTATTACAAACTTAGAGAAAAGTCGAGTTGATTAACCAGATTAATCAGTAAACCCCGAATCCAGAACACACAGGCGAATTAGTACAAAATCTTTAAATAAGTTTTTAATCACCTAAAGTTCAACTAGAAAAAGAAGTGCGGGGTAGCCAACCATCCTTTCTAGCTGAATGCAGAAGTGCACCCCTAAAAATAGTCCCTATAAACAAATTCCACTAAAATGTTTAAAATAATAGCGATCAAAAATAGCAAATTTTTGCATTAAAATTCGATTTTAGGAATACGTATTCCTTTTTTAATGAAATTAAGATTTCGTTAAAATTTTGCAAAAGACTAAAAGAATTTTGTAATAAAAATTTGTGAAAATGGCTAGTGCATTAAACCTAAAAAAACTAGAAATATAGTTGAATGAGTCCAAAACTAAATAAAAAGTGGTAGGAAGGTGCTGAAAATGAGTGGAGAGCAAATAAGTGAGATATTAGATGATCTTAAGGTTTTATTTAGAGAGAACGAAATCTTAGGAAGAGATTTTGATAATTTCCTAAAGAAGATTAAGACTGAAACGGTTAAAAATTATCTTTTATCTTTAAAAGCCCCTTCTCAGCCAGAACAAGCTCTTAAGGATGCTTTTTTCTCGATCAACTCAATATTTGCTAAATATCTATTCAAAAAACTTCATCCAGAAGTCGGAGGAGAATCTGGTTTTGTTGATTATTTGGTAAAAGATGAGAGAGAAGAGATAAAACTTGAAATAAAACCCTTGTTTGAAGCGGAATTTGAAAAAGGTAAATTTGGAGAAATATTTAAGAGAGTTAAAAAAGTAAAACTAAACTGGGAAAAACATAAAGACCAAATAAGAAAATATTTAGGTAGAAAAGGGAACTTCGTCGTATTTACAAACTTGGAGGAATGGTATTTCTTTAGCAAAACTTTTTCCTTGGATGAAGAATGTAAATATTTTGCTAAGGTTAATTTGTTTGAATTGATAAAAGATTTTGAGCAGATTGGAGATTTCTGGCAGTATTTGGATAGACAGGAAGAGCTATCCATTAAGGAACCATTAGACAAGAAATTTTTCAATAGTCTGAAAACATGGGTAGAGGAATTAAGAAAAGTTAAATTTACTGTAGGTGAAAAGAAGAAGACAGAGTTAATAATCAAACTTATTAATAAATTTATCTTCATTCAAACTCTTGATAACTTCTGGGTGATTAAAGGAAAATATCTTGAGGAGAAATGGATCACTATTGAAAGAGAATGGCAGGCGAAGAATAAATTAAGAATTCTTAAGAAATTTCTGAGCGAGATAAACGAATATTTCTATGAGTTGTATGACACAGAACTTTTCAGAGAGGGAGAAGATGAAAAAACGATTTTGGATTATATTGAAAAAACTGATGAGAATGTTGAGTTATTTTACAATAAACTCAAACTTGTTTTGGGTATAGATTATGGAACAACGGTAATTGGCTGGGAGAGAGGAATAATTCAATATATTTTCAGAAGAATTGATGAGGATATTCTCGGCAAAGCTTACGAAACATTTTTAGCAGAGGTAAGAAAAGGACAAGGGATTTATTATACTCCCAAGTACATCACTCAATATATAGTTGAAAATACTGTTGGGAAGATTTACGATAAATTATTGGAAGAAATAAAAGAAAAGTTGGAAAAAAAGAATTTTGATGAATGCAAAGAGTTAATTCAAAAGTTTGTTTCAATTAGAGTTTTAGATCCTGCCTGTGGTTCTGGCTCCTTCTTAATTAAAGCTTTGAGATTGATTTGGAATAAATATAATGAACTTATAGAATTGCTCAACAAAGAAGAAAGGAGGCACAACAACTTTAGGAATGGATTAACAAGATCCAAGGAAGATGAAGAAAATTCCAGAAAGATTTCTGAATTAAAGAAAATTCTCAATTTTAAGGATAAAAGGGACTTAATTTCAAAGATAATAATTCGCCACATTTATGGGAACGATTTAGATGCCAATGCCTTGGAAGTTGCTAAAGTTAATTTATGGCTTGAAGCTATTAAATTGGCCCCTGCTGAATTTAAGTATGACAGATTACCAGAAGACACAAACCACATCTTGCCAGATCTAGAAATGAATTTAGGCAATGGAGATTCCTTGGTTGGATTGCCAGAAGATCTGACAATTAAAATTTTGAAAGAAAAACACGAAAATGAGCTTAAAAGACTGTTTGAGTTGAGGGAAGAATACCTTGATGACCCAACAAAAGAAGAAGTAATAAAAGAGATAAATGAAATAAAGAAAAAATTGAGAAAAGAACTTGATGAAGAGTTTAAAAAATATCTTGAGGAAAACAATCTGCCTTTAGAAATTCTTGAAAAAACAAAACCATTTCATTGGGCTTTAGATTTCTGGTTTGTTTTCTTTGATGAAAACTTAGAACCAAAACCAAAAGATGAGCAGGGATTTGATGCTGTGATAGGGAATCCGCCATATGTAAATATATACTCAATTTCTCAAAATAAAGAATTTGTCAAATTTTACCAAAACTTTTTTATTACTGCGCAAAAGAAATTTGACTTATATGTTTTATTTGCAGAATTAAGTATTAATCTATTAAAAAAGGGTGGTCTTCATTCATTTATAGTTCCTGATAAATGGATGTCTGTTCCGTATGGATATAGGCTAAGAGAATTATTTTTAAAAATTAAGTTAGAAGAAATAAGAGACTTAACATCGATAAAGGTTTTTGAAGATCCTGTTGTTAAAAATGTAATATACATTGTTAGAAATTCTTCTCCATGTAATACTATAAACATTAAAAAAGATTTTAAAAAATGGGAATATGAATCTTGGAAACTTCCAATAAAATTGTGGATGCGACATCCCAAAATAATGTTTAGAATATTACGAGAAAAAGACATTTTAATAATAGACAAAATCTTTTCTAGAAAGCATAGATGGAAAGAATTTTTCTATGTTAATTGGGGATGCAGGCCTGTCCCATTTTACGAGTTTTATATAACTAAAGATGATAAAAGGTTTGATCCAAAAATATGTGTGAAAGCTGTAAAAGGAGAGAATATCCAAAGATATTATATCAAGTGGGAAAACACCTATTTAAGATACATCCCTAAAAAATTGTACAATCCGATGTTTCCAGAACTTTTTGAGAATGAAGGCATTTACATTAAGGATATTGGAGGTAGAGGTAGAATCTCCGCGGCACTTAATGAAGGAGAATTTTATACAACACACACAGTTAATGTTAGCATTCCTTGGTCAAAAGTTCCTGAACATATAAAAAAAAGAGTGCCACAATGTAGCATAAACCTTAGTTGTAAATATGCTTTAGGAATTGTAAACTCAACTTTAATTACTTATTATTACTTAAAATATCTATCTGATTTCTTACATACAGTGCCTGATAATGTTAGAGAATTTCCAATAGAAATAAGTAATAATACCCATATTATGGAAAATTTTGTTGATAAAATCATAACTCTCAAAAAACTTCAACACAAGTTCAGAGAACTGTGGAGATATTATTCAAGGAAATTCAGAAATAATTACAGATCATTAGGAGAAATTCTTTTAGATGATAAAAGATCAGTTCAAGAAGGCATTTTTGATAAGGTCTGGATTTCTGAGGCAAGTGTTTATCCTGATGAAATTCCAGAAAAAGAAATAACAAAAATAAAAGAAATACTTAATAAAAATCCAA
>JAGGVE010000024.1 GCA_021163505.1 Candidatus Iainarchaeum sp.
AACCACACCTAATTTAACCTTTTTTTCTCTTTTTCTTTTATGCCTGAGCTTTGGACTGAGAAATATATGCCCAAGCACTGGAGCGAATTTGTTGGCAACCCGGAAGCAGTGGTTAGAGTAAAAGCTTGGGCTGATGCATGGCAGCGCGGCAACAAGCAAAAACCATTGCTTTTATATGGGCCTGCTGGCAACGGAAAAACTACGCTAGCGTTACTTTGCGCTCGAGAGATGAACTGGCAAGTTTTTGAGCTGAACGCAAGCGATTTCCGAACAAAAGATATTATTGAGCGATTAGCAGGAGCTGCTTCTCAAGGCGCCTCTTTTTCCGGCACAAGGCGCTTAATTTTGCTTGATGAAGTTGATGGTTTGCAGGCTCAAGATCGAGGCGGTGCAGGCGCAATAGCAAGGATTCTGAAAGAAACGAGCAACCCTGTAATTCTCACAGCAAATGATGTTTATGCAGATAAAAAGCTTGCCGTTATAAGGCCTTATTGCGAGCTCTTAAAGCTAAAGCGCGTGAATGCACTTTCCATAGCAAAGCGCTTGTGCGAAATTTGTGCTAAGGAAGGAATTGCTTTTGAGAAAGAGGCTTTAGTGCTTTTAGCTAAGCGCTCAGAAGGCGATGTTAGAGCCGCTATTCTCGATTTGCAGACGCTAGCAACAGAAGGCAAAATAACTACGCGCGAGGTTGAAACTCTCGGTTACAGAGAGCGCGAACAAAATATTTTCACAATAGTTGCAAAAATAATGCGCGCAAAGAATTTTGCTCAAGTGCACTCAGCTCGAGCGCGAGCAGATGTTGATGATGAATTGCTGTTAGCGTGGATTGAGGAAAATATTCCTCTGCAATTTGATGCAGAAGATACTGCCAAAGCCTTTGATTACATCTCCAAAGGCGATATGTATGAGGGACGCATAATGAAAAGGCAGTATTTCGGTTTAAGACGCTATTCCTACGATCTGATGACTGCCTGCGCTGTATTGAGCAGAAGCAAGGAGTATCACCGCTTTGTAAGATACCAGTTTCCAACAATACTAAAAACGCTGCACGCAAGCATGCAAGCTCGCTCTGTAAGGAAAAGCATATGCAGTAAAATAGGCAAGCGCATCAATGAATCAGCAAAGAGCGTAGCTGCTTACGAATTACCTTTAGTGCAAATGCTTTTTTCAGATAAAAATAAGGCAATAGCATTGACTGCTTTGTTTGATTTTGATGAAAACGAAGTTGCGTTTCTTTTGGGAAAAGTATCCGATAAGAAAGTTCAGGAAGTAAAGGAACAGGCAGAGCACCTAAAACACAAGCTAATTGCAGCGAAGATGAAAGTGCTCAGAGACAAACACGCGACTAAAGATGCTAAGAAGAAACAAAAGGCTAAAAAAGAGAAAACGCTTGCTAAGAAAAGAAGCATAAAGGGAAGCGGTCAGACAAAGCTTGCTTAAAACATTACTTGCTTCAGAGTTCAACTTCGAGAACAGCTACAGGCATTTTTAAGCCAAAGTTTTTTAGCACATTTTCGTTTATCTCACCGATCATGCCAAGCTTTTCGCCTATTTTAATCATAGCGCAAAATCCGCTTTTGAAAGAAGGGTGTTCAGCACGCTTTATTTCATAGCGCCAAGAAAGCGCCTTGCATAGAGCATCTAAATGTGCCTTTATTTCGTTGAAGCTTGCATCTTTGCCACTAAGCGCGATGCATACAACATTGCGCTCCTCAACTTTTGTTTCCTTTTTCTCATTTAGGTGCACTGCTTTGCCAACCTCAAATATTTTCTGCGGATACTCGCAATGCTTGTTTTTTGCGAGAAAATCTAAAAGCTCCGGCACAATGCTTTTCCTGAATACTGCATACTCACTCGAAAGCGGGTTTTCCAACTCTACAAATTCTTGCTCGGGCAATAGCATCTTTGCTTGTTGCTTTTCTTTTGAGGTCAGCGTAAAGGTTAGCACTTCCTGCAACTGCATCCCTATGCAAACCTCCCTAACCGCGTTGCATATTTTGCGCTCAGCAAGCTCTGAGCCAATGCAAGGCAGCCTAACCGCTTCAGGAGTTATTGAATTGTAGTCCATTGCGATAAGAATATCTTCAACAATATCTATCGCATGCAATACATCCGCTCTATAGGAAGGATACTCTGCTACGATAAAATTTTTCTTTAGAATGCAATTCATTCTCTTCATTTCAATGAAGCGCTTCAATTTGCTTGCGGTTATGCTTTCACCAATAGTTCTTTCAATAAGCTTAACCGGCACTATGATTTTCCTCGCTTTAAACTCCGGTGTAACTATTTTTTCCTTTCCATAATTCACAGTAACGCTCTCAATCCTTGCACCGCGGTCATGCAGGGCAGCACAAACAATTTCCAGAGCCATATTTATAAGCTCCTGATCAAAGCCGGTAACATCCACAAACAGATTTTTTGTTTCTGTTGTTACTTTTCCAGAGTATTCGGAGTTTATTATCGGCGGCATGGAAAGCACTTCGTTGTTAGAATCAACAAGTAATGGATAAAGATGCTTGCCTTCAAGAAGCCTTCCATACTCAATTCCCTTCGGATGCTTTGCGAGAATCTCTTTTAAGCTCATCTTTTTGCTAAAACCCAAGGGCACAAATTCAGTTTCTGGCTTTGCAGCATAATAGCGCAGATTGCCCTCAACCTTATCATAATCAAATATTCCGATTGCTACCTCGCGTCGTTTCCTGCCAAACGTTTCGCAGAGCTTTTCCTGAAGCTGAATAAGCTGTTCCAATAAATATTCTGTCACCTTAATGCCTTTAGCTATTGCATAAGCCCCTTTAGGCCTAATCCCCTCAAGCTTCGGATCAACTTGCACGCAAACATTGCTTTTATACACCTTAAACTTCGGCAAACCTTTTTGTATTCCGTAAAGGCCCGCAAGCTCTCTGGCTATGCCCTCAACGCTCCAGAGATCAGGCCTTGTGGTATCTTTAAGCTCGATTTTTATAGTATCATTTTCAATCGCTTCGATCTCACCTTTTACGAAAAGCGCTGCTTTTTCCTTTAGTTCTTCTTCGCTAAGCTTTTTCCCAAGCAACTTTTCCAAATCTTTTTTGCTTATTTCAATTGTTGGCATTTTAGAGCACCGCCAAAGGTTCTTTTCTTAGCCATTCTAAGTCGCTGGAAAATAGCTCCCGCATATCTTCAATTCCAAGTTTGAACATCGCCAAGCGATCAATGCCTAAACCCCACGCTAGCACATTGCATTCAATGCCCAAAGGCTCGAGCATTTCCGGCCTGAACAGGCCAGCGCCACCAAATTCAATCCAGCCTAGTTCAGGGTGCTTGGCTGATAGCTGCACAGAAGGCTCTGTGAAAGGATAATAGTCTGGATAAAATCTCACTTTTTCAGCACCAGCAATTTCTTCAGCAAACTGCTTCAATACACCAAGCAAATGTTTAAAATTAAGTTCAGCAGCGATGATTCCCTCAAGCTGGTTGAACTCCATTAAATGCGTTTTATCAGGCTTATCAGGCCTGTAACATCTTGCCAGCGAAAAATACTTGCCTGGTATTTCTATACCTTTAATAAGCTGCCTTGCACTATGCGCTGTTCCATGTGCTGCAGGCATCAAGCGCTTTGCCTGCTTAATACTCCACTTATAGCGCCAGCCTCTGCTTCCAGTGCCTGCACCATTTTCGTGAGCAGCTTTCACTGCGTTTACAATCCTTTTAGCAGGCAGCGAACCATATTTTGGTTTCTTCAGCCTGAAAGTGCTTGCCCATTCCCTTGCAGGATGATTCTGTGGCTGAAATAGAACATCAAAGTTGTAAAACTCTTGAACTATTAGCGGGCTTTCCATCTCTTTAAAACCCATCACAATAAGCTTGCGCCTTATCTCATCCAAAAATCTAGCATAAGGCTGTTTTTTCCCAATATATATAGGAGGCACTTCTACAGCTAAGTTATACACTCGCTTGCCAGCTTGTAAAGCAATTTTTAGTGCCTGTTTTCCCCTCTCGTTTATCTCTGCCTGCATTATTATCCTGCTTCTCCTCTCAATAAGCCCGCGCTTCAAAAATTCGTTCACTGCTTTGCAGTCCTCTATATTTTCCAAGCCATGCTTTTTTATCCTTTCAACAAGTTTTTGCTCCGCAAGCTCCCTTTTAAATATAAGCTCTTCTAAGCCGGTAAGCTCAAGCTCCTTATTTTCATTGAATGCTGCTAAGTTGTAACGCCTTGCTTTTCCCAGAGCAATATTCAATTCTTCGTTGCTTAGAGAACCTTCCTTTAAAATATCTGTAATTTTCGCTTTGCCACCAAGCTTCTTTAATGCAAATATAAGGCGTTCCTCAGGCAAACCTCTTTCAACAACACCTTTTCCCTTTTCGGTAAGCTCATAAATGCTCACTTCCTTCTCATAAACATTCGCCAAGCCCTTTTCCTTAAGCCATGCCAACGCGCGCCTCACAGAGTCTATATTCATTGATGCCTTCTCAGCAATATCGTTTTCAGAAAGCTTTGCGTTAGCATTCAGCGCTTGCAAAGCTTTAACTTCTATCTCACTAAGTGCTTTTGCGATCTCTTTAATCTCCATTTTCCTCACAAAAGAGATTTCTACATATTTAATTTGTAAGGGTTATAAATTTTAAGCAATGCCTATGTTTATCTTTTTATGCTTCTATTGCTAGATGCTTCTGCATTGCTCAATCAGCCGAATTTTGTATTTGATGAAAAAGAAAGCTATGCTTGCACATACGAGGTGCTTGAGGAATTTAGAAGCATGGAAGCCAAAGCACTGGTTGAAAACGCTCTGAATAGAGGCTTGCTCCGCGTGTACAGACCGAAACACAAATATAAAAGCAGGGCAAAAAAGCTTGTAACCAAAAAAGGCTTCACCAAGATGAGCAAAGCAGATGTAAGCGTATTGGCGCTAGCAATGCAGTTTAAAGATGAACAAAAAGAGTTTTTGGTACTAACAGATGATTATTCAATACAAAATTTCCTTGCATTGCTTGGCATTCCATTTTCTTCCATAATCCAGGGCGAGATAAAAGAGATTATTTCTTTTAAAAAATACTGTCCTGCTTGCAATAAAGAGTTTCCAGCAAGCGTTTCTTTAAGGGAATGCCCTGATTGTGGTGTCGAACTAAAAATAAAAAGAGTTGTTGAAACGCGAGCTTGATTATTTCAGTAAGTGCTCTTCTTCGCTAAACTCAGTATGGCTTACAATAAAATTTGTGATCTTTTCATTTATCTTCTTTCTATTAAAATACACAAACAGCCCTACAACAAACAGAACGCCAAAAATCACTAACAACACTTTACTGTCCGAACCTTCCACAAATTCTTTCAGCATGAGCGAAATACTGATTTTGGGCGCGATACCCTTCCAGTAAATATAGCGCAGATTAAAGTTACCTATCGCCAAAAAACCCCTTAACCTAACCTTTGGCCTAACCCCCTTTTCTACAGTTGCGTAATTGAATAGCTCGCCTTCCTCAAGCACTGTGCTTTCTGCTGGCAAAATAAATGTTAAAAAAGTGTGCTCCGGAACAACGTAGTCAGCGCCTTCAATAAAGGAGCTAAGCGCCCACTTATTTATCTCATAAACGGTCATCCGACTTTCTTCCTTTATTACTCTCACGACAGGCCTGTCAAGCGCATAACTTATCTCAAGGTAATTATCCTTTGCGGTTGTGAGCGAGATCGTTAGGCTTTTTAGTTTCTCTTTGCTGCCAATATGAATTCCAAATGCCGGATTAAACTTGCTCCATTCCTCAATGTTTGTGCCAAGCTCTGTTTTCTTCTGAGCAAACTCTTCAATATCTTGCTGTGTTTTAAATGCAAGATAGTAGCGTTCAGTTACGCTTGCATACCCCTTTTCATCTATATCAACTGTAATATAATGGTCGCCCAAAGAGTAGCGCAGCGCATAGCAAGAAGCAAGAAGAAGCAGAAACACTAAAGGCAAGCAAACCTTTCTCATAACCTTGCACCGCATTTGTATATTTTAGCGCCTTAGTTTTATAAAAAATGTTGAATAATTACTTTATTCTTTTCTATATCGCTTTCCGAAGCAATTATCCGCCAATCATTTAAAACCCTTTTCCACCACTTATTAATATAGGGGTAGAGATGGCTTTTCTGCAATACTTGCATCATTCTTTTTTTAAGCTTTCTTTGCCTTCGTGCACATTGCTTATAGACCCCTTTGTCAATATTCCAAAAAACGTAAATCTCAAACCAAGAGCGATGAAAGCCAATGTGAAAAAGTCGCTTAAGGGAATTGATGCAATCCTTGTTTCGCATGAACACTTTGACCATTTCGATAAAAAACTTATTGAGGAAATAGTTGCAAAAGATAATGCTTACGTAGTAGCTTATGACCATGTTTTATCACAGCTGAACATAAAGCGTCCAAATAAATGTCCATTAACAGTAAATAAGAAGATAAATTTGAAAGGCGTTTCAATAGAAGCATTCCCTGTGCATCATCCCACTTCTTTTTATCCACTTGGTTTTAAGATAGGTTGCAACGGCCATGCGATTTTGCACTTGGGTGATACCTTTTTAATGGACTCGTTCAATAAGTTGGAGGCAGATATTCTAATGGTTCCTATCGGTGGCACGATGACGATGGACGTTACAGATGCTGTTAAAGTTGTTAAGACAATAGAGCCAAAAGTTGCAATTCCAATGCATTACAATACATTTGACCTGATTAAAGCCTCAACGGCAGAATTCAAAGAAAAGATAGAAAACAGCGTTCTCGATACGAAACCAGTAATACTAAAGCTTGGCGGCAAGCTAAAGCTTTGATTCTTTCAATCTAACATTGTTGCATTGCTCTTTCTAAATCTGCAATTGTTCCAATATCGAGCACATTTTCCATAATAACATATCCAAGCTTGCCTTTTCTTATCAGCTTCTTTAATGCGTCTGTTAGCTCTAGTTCATTTCTTTTACTCGGCCTGAGCTTTTCAAGAATCTCAAATATTTCTTTACGGAGCTTATAGACGCCAGCGTTTACTAAAGCGGGTTTTTTTACTTTCTTTGGTTTTTCAGTAAGGGAAATCACCCTGCGATTTTTAACACAAACAACACCGAAGCGTTCAGGCTCTGCTTCGTAGCGCAAACCCATTGCATACTGCCAGCGTGCATTAATAAGCTTAACAACATCTTTATGGTTTGCAATAACGTCAGCATAGCACACAATAAACTGCTTTGCGGATAATTTTTCAACAGTTTTCTTTGCCTGTGCTAATGCATGCCCCGTACCAAGAGGTTTTTTTTGAACAACATATTCTATGCTAAGTCCCTTGAAGCGCTTTCCGAAATGCTCTGCTATTTTCTCCTTTTTATAACCAACAACAATAATTACTTTTCTAATGCCTGCCTTTTTCAGCTCAAGCAGGATCCACTCAAGCAATGGTTTGCCCCTAAGCTTCACCATAGCTTTTGGCCTATCTTTTGTCAGCGGGAGCATTCTAAGCCCTTTGCCGCCAGCAAGCACAACAGCTAGCATAGTGATCATTTTTTAACAATCCTTTCCTCTGGGTTTAAGGGCAGGTTCAACACAAGCAAATCCTTGCCTATATAAGTTTCCTTAAAAACTTCCCTTGCTTCTTCAAGCAATTGCTTAACGCTTTTATAGCGTGTTGAGAAATGTGTTAAATAAAGCCTTTTACATTTCGCCTTCTTCGCTATTTCCGCAGCTTCTTTTGCTGTGCTGTGAAAAGTCTCGATAGCTCTATCCATCAGATCGCTTGCAAATACTGCCTCATGCACCAATATATCGCTTTCCGCTATGTACTTAATATAAGAATTGCTAGCACGAGTATCAAGCACAATGCTTACCTTCCTGCCACGCCTGCCCCTGTTGTAATCCATCACTTGTTCTGGCTTTACTATTTTACTTCCAACTCGCACCTCTTTGCCTTCCTGAAGCTTTGCAAACAGTGGCCCAATCGGCACGCCTAAAGCGATAGCTTTTTCGCGCATAAATTTCCCTAGCTTATCCTCCTCCTTAAAAACAAACCCAAAGCATCTTACACCATGCTCAACAGGGAACGCTTCAATGTGAAAGTCCTTTTCTCTGAACACCACGCCTTTTTTCAGCTCTATGCATTCGATATCAAAATCGGGCTTCAAGCCAGCAAGCTTCAAAGCAAGTTCAACTCTACGCTCAATATACTTTGGCCCGAATATTTTCAGCTTGGTATCGCGCTCATACATATTCATCGTTGCCAGCAACCCAGGCAAACCCAAGAAATGATCCGCATGGAAATGGCTGAAGAATATGCTATCTATTTTCATGTAGCTTACATTTGCCTTCATCATCTGTTGCTGCGTGCCTTCGGCACAGTCAAAGAGAAACACTTTGCCTTTAAATTGCAGCGCAATGCTTGTGAGATTCCTTTCCTTTGTTGGCGCCGAGCAGCTCGATCCAAGGAAAAAAAGCTTCAATTCCATAAATCCTTATTAAAACAAAAGTTTTATTAAACGCAGCAGCTTAAATATTTAGACCGATATAAAAGTGCGGAGTGAATTTTATGAGAAGGCCAAAAGTTCTGAGAAAACTTGCTGAGCGCAATCCCCTAACAAAGCAGAAAAGAAATCTTGCGAGTTTGGAAGCTTTGGATAAAAGAACAAAAGCTATGCGTGATGCCCAGCTCAGAGCTAGATTTTTTGAAGTGCTGCAAGCGATGCGTGGCAGAGCTGCAAAGCAATTTCTTTTAAGAATGTTGAAAGACCCTCGCTATACCTCTGCGGAGCGAAAAAGAGCTGTTGCTATTTATGCATCAAAAACCCCGAGAAAAGCGTTGCCTTTATATAGGGAGCTTTTGCCTATCGCTGACCTTCCTGCTGGCGTGCGGGCGCAGATGGCACTTGAGCTTGCCAAGGGAAGATCCGACTCCCATGCCGCTGTTCTCCGAAGAGTTCTTGCAAACCCTAGAGATTCATTAACTGTTCGCATAGCCTGCGCTAAAGCGCTTGCTTCGTGGCCCTCGCTACGCTCAAGAAGATTGCTCTCAAAGATAGTAGGGAACCCGAATGAAGATCCAAAGCTTAGGAAAGTAGCAGACCAATCGCTGGCAGAATTGAATAAAATGAAATGGAAGCTTATTCCGCGTAAGCGTAAATAGAAATTCTTTTTTAAATTGATTTGTATAACTTTTTTCTTATGGGTGTTTCTCTTCCAATAAATTTTAAGAGTACTGCAGAGATTCCTGTGCCTGATAAACTCATAGACCAAGTTATCGGCCAGGAAAGAGCAGTTGAGCTCATTAGGAAAGCAGCTGTGCAACGCAGGAACGTTTTGCTTATTGGATTGCCCGGCACAGGCAAAAGCATGTTGGCGCAAGCAATGGCAGAAATAATGCCTGTTGAACAGCTTCAAGATATCCTTGTTTACCCAAACCCAATGGACCCAAACAATCCAAAAATAAGGGTTGTTCCAGCTGGCGAAGGTAAAAAAATTGTTAATGAGGCTCGTTTAGAAGCGATGCGCTCAGACCAGAGCGTTAAAACACTTTCCCTGATTCTACCTCTTCTCTGGTTTATGTTTTCCTTTGTTATGTGGCAGCTTGGATGGATAAGTGATATAATTTATGCAGCTACCTTAATTCTTGGTGGCTTCCTATTTGTTGCTTCCGCCTTAAGTACGCAGATAAAACCAAGAGAGTCTATAAAAACCCCTAAGCTACTTGTGGACAATTCTGGTAAAAAAACAGCGCCTTTTATAGAAGCTACTGGTGCCAAAGCAGGCGCTTTGCTTGGCGACGTGAGGCATGACCCATTGCAGTCAGGCGGATTGGGAACGCCTGCGCATTTGCGCGTAGAACCAGGAATGATTCACCGCGTACATAAAGGCGTTCTTTTTATAGATGAAATTGCTTCCTTAACGCCAAAATCGCAGCAGGAGTTGCTTACTGCAATGCAGGAAAAGAAATATGCGATAACAGGGCAAAGCGAGCTGAGCTCAGGTTCGATGGTTAGAACAGACCCCGTGCCCTGCGATTTTGTATTGGTTGCTGCTGGCAACTACGAGGACTTAGCAAAGGTACATGCCGCCTTACGCTCCAGAATAAGGGGCTATGGTTACGAAATCTATATGAATATGGATATGCCCGATACTCCAGAAAACCGTGCAAAGCTTGTTCAATTTGTGGCTCAGGAGGTTAAAAAAGATGGCAAGATTCCACACTTTGATAGGGGCGCTGTCGAAGAAATAATTCTGGAAGCAAGGAAAAGAGCCCAGCGCAAAAATCGCCTAACACTTAAGCTTCGTGACTTGGGTGGCCTGATAAGAGCAGCAGGCGATATTGCAAAAAGTAAGGGCAAAGCGCTTGTTACAAAAGATGATGTAATTGAAGCAAAGCATTCTGCTTTAACTCTTGAACAGCAGATGATGGAAAAGCTTATTGAGTTTAAAAAAGATTATGAAGTGTACCTTACTGAAGGTTCGGCTATTGGCAGGGTAAATGGATTAGCGGTTAGCCCTGACGGCTCAGCAGGCTTAGTACTTCCAATAGAAGCAGAGATAGCACCTGCTGCCTCGCGCTCAGAAGGCAAGATAATTGCAACTGGGAAGCTTGGTGAGATTGCCAAGGAAGCGGTGCAGAATGTTTCTGCGCTCATAAAGAAGATAAGTGGAAAAGATATAAGCAGGCATGATTTACACATTCAGTTTTTGCAAACATATGAAGGCGTTGAAGGTGATTCAGCAAGCGTTAGCGTAGCTACTGCTGTTATCTCCGCTCTTGAAAGAATCCCTGTTAAGCAGTCATTAGCTATGACTGGCTCCCTTTCAGTGAGAGGCGAGGTTTTGCCAGTTGGCGGTATTACGGCAAAAGTTGAAGCAGCAATAAAAGCAGGCTTTAAAGAAGTAATAATTCCAAAAGCAAATGTTGATGATATAGTGATTCCAAAGAAGGAGCTTAAAAAGATAAAAGTCATTCCAGTTACAACGCTTAGCGAAGTGCTCGAACATGCACTTGTAAAAACAAGCAGGAAGAAAACACTTATGAGCTCGCTTAAGCGGATAATCACTTCTTTGCCCTCTTTTTCAAAACGCGTTATTGCAAAAAAAGCCATAATTTCAAATTAACTGGTGCTTACAATTACCTTACCATCTGCAAGCTTGAATCTGTTTTCTCTTGCTGGCTTCTCGCTATTTTTCGAGAACAACACTTGGTTTCGCGCTTTGTCTATTGCAACCACTTTGCCAAGCCATTGGCCGCTAGCGCTATAAACAGGCAGTCCTATCAATAACTTTGTAGCTTTCCTGGTAACATCGAGTGCATCAGACACCTTGAATGCAATAAGAATTATCACAAAAGAAAAGAGCATCGAGAATAGGAAGAAGTTAAGGTCTGCTTCTTTCAAAAACACAAGTGTTGCAGAATCCAGTATTATCCATATAATAAGTGTTGATATAGCATATAGGAAGTACTTACGCATTAGCACCGCTTTCTTCATTTCTATCGCATCTATAGTTCTTGCAATAAATACAAATATTGCGGATAGGGCCATGAAAAGGTAAGTGGATTGTAACGCTCTCATATAAATAATTGTGCTTTGCTCTGCAGTAGTGGAAAACACATTTTGGAAACCTGTATAGAGACCAAATATGAAGATGAAAATGCTGCCAACGTAGAATGGGAACGAAGCTCTTTGTAGTGAGATAATCCTTATGCTTTTCTCATAAGCCTTGTGTAGTTTCACCTCTATGCCCAAGCCTTTCATCACAAGATAAAGACCCACTATGAAAGAGATTCCTTGGATGAATAATCCCTGCATGTTGAAGTACTGTGTGAAAGCATAAAAAAGAGCTATTGCTCCTGGAATTCCAAAAACAATCCTTGCTAAGTAAGGGTCTTTCAGCGCTTCTCTTATTGTGTAATAAACAGATTCAACCTGCTTTGCCTGCCTTATGACAACAACTTCTTTTGAAATTATTTTTGCTCGCGACTGTAATATCGGAATTACTTGGTCATCCTCAGCGCCATCTGTAACGAGTATGAACCCATCTATTTTATATTTCCTTTCGAGCATATCAAGCTGCTCATTTATTTTTTGATCTGATTTAAAACCCGCTTTCCCATAGCCAGTTAGCGTTATTACTTCGAGGCTCTCAAAACGTTTTTTTAGCTCATCGTACTTCTTAATAGCGGCAAATATGCAGTTTGCATCGCTCTCGGTGGGGTCAGCTAACAATAGCCTTTTTGCTGCCTCCAAGTTCTTCTCTTTTCCAATTACCGGGCCTTCAATTTTGGCTTTTCGTCCCAAATCGTTATCCCTATCTACACAAAGGATTATTGTTGTATGTGCTTTTCCTTCCTTCTTAGGCATAGGCGCACCGTTTAGTTTTATTAACTAATTAATTATTTTTAGTTAATTATTTAAATCTTCACAGTTATATTATTATTAGAACGCACATATATTTATTTTTACTCTCGTGATTCCAATGCCTTACGAAAGCACAAAAAAGAAGATTTTTGCAGTAATTCTGCTCTTTGTTTTTGGTATAATCGCTCTAATCTATTTGAATGCAGAACTTCTTTATCTGGTTTTCACTAACGAGCTTTTTTGGTTAGCAGCACTTATAGTATTTTTCCTATTTATGGTTCGTTACAGCGATGTTCCAGTGCTTATAAAACTGAAGGATTATGAGCGTGCAGTGATCTTTCGCTTCGGAAAATTTAATCGCGTAGGAGGCCCCGGATGGGCGCTGCTCATCCCCTTCATAGAATCTTATACCCGCGTAGATTTGCGCACAAAAACGCTGGATATAGAAAAGCAGGATGTTATTACGCGAGATTCCATTGAAATAAGAATTGATACAGTTATTTATCTCAAGGTAAAAAAAGATGATGAAAGCGTAGCCCGCTCGGTTCTTGAAGTTGAGGATTTCCAGGAGGCTTCTCGCACATATGTAATGTCCGCTTTGCGTGATATAATTGGCGAAATGACCCTGCCAGAGGTAATTGCAAATATAGATAAAATTAATAAGCGCCTGCACGATTCCCTCTCAGAGGTGGCTGAAAAATGGGGCTTAAATGTAATCGCTGTGCAGATAAAGGATGTCGATCTGCCAGAGGTAGTGCTAAAAGCAATGCATGAACAAAAAGCAGCTGTGCAGGAAAGACTTGCCAGAATAGAGCGTGCAGAAGCAAGCAAAATTGAAATAAATGCTGTGAAGGAGGCTACTGCAGATTTAAGCGATAGGGCTTTGAACTACTATTATATAAAGGCGCTTGAAAAAATTTCGGATGGCCAGAGCACAAAAATAATATTTCCATTGCAATTTACATCGTTAGCGCAATCCATAAGTGAAAAGCTAAGCGCAAGCGAAGCAGAAAAGCTTGTGCCTTTGCTCAGAAAGGCGCTTGAGCTAAATGTTGGAAAAGCAGTTGAAAAAGCGAAGAAATAACGGCTTTTCTTACTTAACCTTAACTATCGCAATGCTTAAAGCGACTATGTAAAGCACAGAAAGAGTTAACGCTAATGAATTCATTCCCGATTTGAAGCCAGCTTCTATTGCGGCGCCGAATACCAATGAGATGAATGCTGCAACAAGCAGCAAAAACGAATCTGTAGCTATGCGCTCTATTTCATGAGTAAAATGCCTCTTTTTACTGAGTGCTGTTGAAATTAGGCCACCTGCTATAGCGCCTAAAAAATACCCTACAAATTCCGGTATGCCATGTGGAATTAGTCCAAAAAATTTGAAGTGATTTGATGCCAGTATGCTCTTGCCAATCCAGACACCAACGATGCTCGCGTTCCATGAAATAAGAAAGATTGCGCCAGCTCCAAAAAGAAACGAGAACAGCACAGCCACGGTAAGAACATTTGCATTATTTGTAAGAATTATATCAAACCAGTAGAAGAATTCACCCATGTTAGCCTGCTCGTTTGCAACAAATTTGCCAGTGGTTCCTTGGGCTATTTTGGATATATATGCCAGCGTTTTTTCTTGTTCAGCAAATAACTCTGCTCTTGTAGGGAGCATTGTACAAGCCTTTCCAACGCAAAGCTTTATTGGCTCAGCAGGCGTTAGCACATACATGAAAGCATAGCCCAAAATTACTCCAAGTGTAAAAAATGCATATACACTTATGAGCTCCATATTTCTTTCCAGAAATGTTTCGCTCATTATCGGTGCACGAGCTTCGCGCTCCTCTTCCCTTATAAATATTGCATGCACTATCGGCGCTGAAGCTATTGTGATAAAAGCTATTGCCAAGAAGCTTGCGCTTTCCCTGAAAAAGAAATACACCACAAGCATTGAAACACAGCTGAATACAAAACCAAGAAATAGCATGAGCTGTGGCTTCCGCGTTGCCTGTGCTTCACCTATAAGTGATTCCAGAACCATGTAATCAGCTCGCGAGCTTCAACATCCTTTTAAATAACTTTGCAATTATATTTTTGTTATAAGGAATTAAAAATATATTTGGCTATTTTTTAACGGTTTTGTGGCGATATTATGCAGAAGAAGGTTGTAATTCCAGGTGAAGAGCTTGCGATAGCAGAAGAGTACGTTGGAAGCGAAAATACCTTTCGAGAAAACGGAAAGATATACTCTGCCATATTGGGTAAAGCAGAGTATGATGCACGCAAACACGAAATAGATGTTAGTGCTGAAAAGAGTGCTAAGGCGTTTATTGCTGGTTGCAAGGTTATTGGGCAGGTAATGGCTGTAAGAAAGAGCCGCGTGCTTGTAAAGCTTCTTGAGGCTCGCTTAGGGCCTGAGAAGCGCGTGCTCACTCAGTACTTTGCCACGCTTTTTGTTTCCAATGTTGCTGATAGATTTGTTAAAGACCTATGCGAAGAATTCAAGATTGGCGATTTCATTGTTGCTGAGGTGGATTCAATAAAGCCTTATGGTGTTTATCTGCGCACAGACAAACCTTCGCTTGGAGTGATAAAAGCATATTGCTCAAAATGCAGAGCTCCACTTTATCTAACGAACAACAAGCTTATGTGTAAGCGCTGTGGCAGTGTTGAAACCCGCAAGCTCAGTGCAGAATATATTTTAAAGGTTTAAACTCCTGCAAATATTGAAGAGGTGTTTTAATTGAAGATAGAAGTTTTGAGCTCAGACAAGAATCAAGTAGAGTTTAAGCTTGTTGGCGAGAGGCACACATTTGCGCAGCTCTTGAAGCATTATCTTCTTAAACATTCTGATGTTGAGTTCGCATCATATAAGCTCAATCACCCTTTCGATAACGAAACCTTGTTTATAGTTAGAACAAAGAAGGGAAAGCCCTCAAAGGTGCTTCTTGAAGTGAATAAAGAGATATTGCAGGACCTTGCAGATTTTAAAAAGAAGGTTAAAGAAGCCTTCAAGTGATAGTTTTGTCCTACATAAAAGAAAATATTCGCGCAATAGGAATCGATGATGGCTACTTCAAGCCAAAAACAAAGAGCAAAACAAAGCTTGTTGCGGTTTTATTAAGAGCCGATTGTCGCCTGGAAGGAATTCTTTGCAATGAGATTAGCGTTGATGCCCTTGATGCTACGCAGCTAATTTTAAAAATGCTCAAAAGCAATGAGGAAAAATTCCTCAAGCAAGCTAGTGCTATTTTTTTAGATGGCATAAACTTTGCAGGGTTTAATATTGCTGACATTGAGGTTCTGCAAAGAGAACTAAGGCTTCCAATAATAGTTGTATTCAGAAAGATGCCACGAATGCAAGAAATAGCTAAAGCTTTGCAGAGATTTGAAGACTGCGATTTAAGAATGGAATTGATTAAAAAAGCAGGCAAGATTCATAAAGCAGATAAAATATTCTTTCAATGCAAGGGCATTGATGCAAGCACCGCAAAACAGCTCATAAAAAAGTTTTCAATACATTCGCACCTGCCAGAGCCTGTGAGAATCGCACACTTAGTTGCAAGTGCAGTAACGCTTGGCAGAAGCACAACTCCTTAATCCCACGTATTTTAAGAATTTTCCCGCATATTTTTTTGTGGTTTATGCCAAAATAAGAATAACAAAGCACGCAATGGAAAGAATGGAAAAATATGGTATCTCAGAAGCTTTAGTTATAGAAACCCTTAAAAGACCCAAAGTTCTAATCGAGGGCTATGCTGGAAGAAAAATTGCACAAAGAAAGCTCAACTCTTATGTGCTACGCGTAGTATTTGAAAAAAAGCGCAACGAAATTGTTGTAATTACCGTATATAAGGCTAGGAGGGAAAGATATGAAATTTAAATACGATAAGGAAACCGACATCCTTGTTATTACTCTTTTAGAAGAAAAGCCAGATTTTGGTGAGCAATCAGGTGATATTATAACACATTATAATAAGGATGGAAAGCCTATTGAAATTGAAATATTGAATGCAAGTGAAAATGCATTAAATATAATAAAACCGATTTTGCAAGCGAAGAAGGCAGTCGCCTGAATATATTAAAATTGCAGTAACGCTTGGTAGGAGCACAACTCCTTAAATTACTTTTTCTTTAAGGTGTTTTTGTGGGTAAGAGAGAAAGACTTCGGCCGGGAATCGCAATCAAAAGAAAGCAGGCGAAAAGCGCAAGCATATTTGTGCGTATTAGAAAAAATTTGCGCTGGATAGATCCTTTCACTTATGCTGACCTCTTTCTCGAGCATATTGGCCAAGAAAAAAATAAGCTTGTTTCATGGCCTGTTTACCTGCTAACAGCCTTTGTAAGCGCTTGGCTTATTTATACGATTTTGGGACTTATTCTGGGCACAAGAACGCCAGCAGTAATTGTGCTCAGCGGTTCCATGGAGCCAACCTTTTACAGAGGTGACATAATGGTTCTTGTTGGTGCCAATGCAGAGAATTTAAAAGCGCAAACAGTAGAGCTCCCCCTTGCTTTAGATGATAAAAATATTTATGCTTATGCTGAAACTTACTGTAAGCTTGCAGATCGCGAAGAGCTTATTGAGTGCAAGCAATTAATTCCTTATGTGAGGAAAGGCCTGCTGCCAGTTTCAAAATTTGAAACAAAGCGAATATGCTTTCCGAGCATAGATAAATGCATTGAGCTAAATAAAGAAGGCGATGTTGTAGTTTATACTTCTGATACGCTCGGAATCCCAATAATACATAGAGCAGTTGCGAAAATATATGCCAAAGATGGCGTATTTTTGCTTACGAAAGGCGATTCTGTTTACAATGCCTTAATAGATCAAGAAGCAGGCTTAGCAGGCAAAGCAGTGAATATAAGTAAGCTGGATGGAAAAGCCATTTTCATGATTCCAAAGCTTGGCTATGTAAAGCTGATTATAATGGACGATATCCCCTGCATACTTTTACATCCTTTTGATTTCACAAGGAAATGCATCTTGCCATAAGGAACCTACCACTCCTTTTAAAACTAAATTCCTTCTAATTTATTGCTATGGAAGAACCTGTTGAAGAAACACAGCCAAAGCGCGTGCCTGCAAAGGAATGCTTCATAAATGAGATAAAAGGAAATGAAACGCGCGTTGCAATAGTTGCAAGCGTTGTTTCTGTTAACAGAGCAAAAAAAACTGCACTGGTATCTGATAATGCTAAAGAAGCTTTATTGAAATTTGATGATTTAGCAAAAATGCGCGGTATTAAAGAGGGGACAATTCTCAGAGTTATCGCTAAACCACTTTCTCTGCAGCCGGTAACTTTGCAGGTTGAGCTTGCACAAGAATTAAAAGATTTTGATGCTAATCTATTCAAGAAAGTAAAAGAATTATGGGCAAAATTTGTTTAACAATTGGGTGATAACTTATGAAACTTGTGTTTGAAGATGCAACCAAATTCAAAAAAAGTATAGATGCCATAGCTGCTTTGATAGATGAAGCAGAATTTATTGTGAATGAAAAAGGCTTAGCGTTAAAGGCAACAGATCCAAGCCAGATTGCAATGGTAGATTTTGAATTGCCAAAAGACGCATTTAAGGAGTTTGATGTTAAGGAAGAAATCGCCTTGGGGTTGGACCTTGATTACCTCAGGCAGATTATGAGCAGAGCGAAAAGCAAGGATATGCTTATCCTTGAGCTAAACCCTGAAAAGACTGCACTTACAATAAGCTTTAAGGGCAAATCCACGAGAAGCTTTTCTATTCCACTTATAGATGTTTCGAAAGGGCAGATTCCAAACCCGAAGATTGAGTTTGAAGCTGATGTTAAATTGGAAGCATCTGTGTTGCAAGAAGCATTGAAGGACGCTGAGCTCATTTCTGGGCACGTGATTCTTGGTTGTACTAAAGATTCTTTCTATGTAAAAGCCAATAGCAGTAAAGGCACATTGAACAACGAAACGCCAAAAACAGAGGGTTCGATAAAAGAATTCAAGCTCAAGAGCGAATGCAAAGCGATGTTCCCACTGGATTATTTAAAGGATATGCTGAAAACACCTTCAAGCGATGATATTATCGCCTTGCATTTACGCACAGATGCTCCTGTGCGCATAGATTTCAATATTGATAAAGCACGCGTTACATACTACCTAGCACCAAGAATTGAAGCAGAATAATTATTATTTCATAACAACAACAGCGTTCCAAATACTGCTAAAACAACACTTGCTATTTTTGTTATAGCACTTTTCACATCAAACGTCTCTTTAAATAGGAACGGCGCAAACCTGCTTACCAAAAATGCAAACGCTAATACGATAAAAGGCTGTAAAGCACCTACTGCGCTCACTAACGATACATACCCTATTGAAAATGCCAGAAGCCTTAACACGTAGCTTGTAAAGAAGCTTCCTTGGCTTAAGAATGCGAACGTTAGCAACTTTGGTTTGGCCAAGAGCGAACTTTTTAATTCTTTGAAATATAAGGGCAACGCAAGCACATATATAGCCAAAATCATAGCTGAACTCCAAAGAAACAAGCTCCAATAATCAACGCTTGCCAAAATATGTTTTATTGTAACAGCATTAATGGCCCAAAGAAAGGAGCAAAGCAAAGTAGCAAGCGCCCACCTATTTTTATCAAGCTTCCTAGCGGATACAAGCATAGCAGCTATAACTACAAGAACAATTCCGGCTATTTGCACATAGCTAGGCGTTTCGCCTAGGAATATTATTGCAAATACTAAAACAAAGACGGGGAATGCTTGAAGAGTCACCAATACGCGCGATGCCTCTGCTTTTTGCATTGCTTTGAAGTAGAGAAGTGTACCTGCAATACCAAAAAGTACGGCTATAAACACCCTCACAAATTCTTCCATCGAAAGTATTTCTGGCGGTTTTAATAAGAATGCTGCAGAGAGAATAGGGATGCCGGCAATGTTGCACACTATTGTCCCGAGGAATGGGTTTTTGAGATACTTACTTACAAGTACCTTATCGCTAATATTAGTGATAGATGCTATTATAGTTGCCACAAAAGCCAATAAAAACCAGAGCATAACTCAAAAAATTGACGAATATTTTATATCTCTTTCTACAATTATTCCGTTTGGTGCAAGACCTTATAGAAATCCAGCAGCAAAACCAAGGGCTTTGAGAAGGAAATGGAATAGGCGCATGCGTAGGACAGCTAAGCAAAGAAAGCTGCGTGAAGAACTTGGCAGAAAAGCACAGCTGCAATGGAGGCAAGTGAACAGATGGCTCGATATTGAGCAAACAATTTAAATCCTTGCTTCCATTATTTTAATTAATTCTTATAGGTGGACATATGATTAAGATAAGCAAAGTGGTGCCCTTTCAGAGCGCCGTAAGGGCAATCGCTAATTTTATCTCTGAGGGAAACTTCCGCTTCAACGAAAAAGGTCTTTCCTTCAAAGCCATAGACCCAAGCCAGATAGTGCTTGTAAGCTACCGTGCGGATAAAAGCTTCTTTGAGGAGTTTGATGTTGAGCCAAATTTAGTTGGCTTGGACATTGATGAGCTAAATAAGGTTGTTAAGAGAGCTTCAGGTAGCGATAAGCTAGAGCTTGATCTTGAAGATTCTTACCTTAGAATAACGATCAAAGGTAGCCTAATAAGAAATTTCAGGTTGCCTTTGATTGATGTGCTTGAGGATGAGCCCGAAGTGCCAGAGCAAGACTATGATGCTAGCGTTGAGATTGAAGCTCGCGTGCTGCAAGAAGCATTGAAGGATGCTTCCCTGTTTGGGAGCAGTGTCATTTTCAGAATCGAAAATTCAAGGCTTTTTATAGAAGCGAGGGGTTCGCAAGGAACACTTAAAACGGAGGCGAAGCAGGGTGAGCTAGTAAAAATAAAATCAAAGGCGGATGTTGTAAGCAAGTACTCACTCAATTTCCTTGAAAATATTGTTAGAGAAGCTGAGCCAGGCAATCGCATCCTTCTCGAGCTGAAAAGCGAAGCGCCAATGAGGATAAGCTACAATATCGGCCCTGCAAATATCCAGTTCCACCTAGCGCATATGATTTTATAGCGGAAACAAACTCTAAAAGAGTTTAAAATTAGAACGCCAGCAAAAATCATTATGGCGGAATTCCCCCTGGAAGAGCTTAGGTTTGCAGCACGCTATCCTTTTTCGAATACTGCAAAGCGTATTGTTAAATCCATCAACCCTAGAATAGATGATTTGCTGGAAAAAAGGTTCAGTATTGTAGAGCTTGCAAAGCGTAACTTAACAGCAGTGCTCAAAAGGAAGCCTTATCCTACTAACTCAGATGTTGCCAGCGCTGAGATATTGGAAAGCCACATCCTTGCATTTCCGCTAGCGAAAATAATGGTTTCGTTCTTAGATAATCCTAAATATTATGATTACTTCGCAAAAGCTGTTAGAGATTCAGCCTTTGCAATGTTGCAAAACGCAGGCGATTTTGAAAGCGAGCTAATAAACTTAGCGAACGATTTGAAGCTGAACTTTGAGATAAGTAATGGAACATTTAAGCTTGGCATTGTAGAATTCCTGAGTGTTCCTTTTAAAAGCGATGTATTAAAGCTTGCCAATCAAGATGTTGCTTCTGGCTACGTTCTCCTGAACAAGCATCGCTTTGCAAGCTTCCTTGCTGAAAAAGCCGCTTATTCAGTATTGATAAGCTTGCCAGCCGATGTAGCTGAGCTGCCCAAACAATTCAAGGATTTGGCATTTGAAGCATTGAACGAATCTACCGCTCAGCTGAGGCGTAGCATTAGCGGCAAAGCGAACCTCTCGTATTTGCCACCCTGCATAGAAACAATATATGCTGATTTGCTTGCAGGCAAAAACATTCCGCATATGGCAAGGTTTGTTTTAGCTACATTTTTGAATGCAATAAATACACCTGAAGAGAAGATTGTTGAAGCATTTTCGCGAGCACCGAACTATAACGAAAAAGTAACTCGCTACCAGGTTTCCAGAATAGTGCATGGCTCTGCCGGCAAGATTTACAAGCCTGCTTCATGCAACAAGATGCGTAGCTACGGCCTTTGCGTTGCTGAATGCAGAGTTAAGCACCCGTTGCAGTACTATCGCAAGCAGTTAGCAAAACGTAAGCAGCCAAGAACTAAGAAAAGCGGTGAGAAGAATGAATGATGCAGAATTCTTAAAGAAAAAGTTTCGAGAATATTATTCGAAGCATGCGGTAAATAGCGTACCGAGCATAGAAGCCAGAGAATTTGGCATTGGTGATTTCAAAAAGAAGATAGTTAAAAGGCACATGCATTTTGCAAGCGTTGCTGAGCTCAACAACTTTCTTCGCAAGGAAGCACCTCTTTACATTTCATACTCTGCTGCTTACTACAAGGAACCAGAAGCTCGGCCTATGGAAAATAAAGGCTTCCTCGGCTCTGATTTGGTGTATGAATTTGATGCCGATGATTTGGGCTTGGATTGCAAAGAGGAGCACGATTTCTGGTATTGCAAAAGATGCGGCAATTCAGGCAAAGGTAGCGTTAAAAATTGCAGCAATTGTGGCAGCGCAGTTGAGCAGTACCAGTTTGTCTGTGAAAAGTGCTTAGATGCAACAAAAAAGCAAATGCTCAAGCTCATAAAGGTGCTTGATGAGGAGCTTGGTATTTTTGAGCAGGTAAGCATAAACTTTTCAGGCAACGCCGGCTACCATTTGCATATAAGGAGCGAAAAGGTCAGGCCTCTTAGCAGCGCTGCTCGCTTGGAACTTGTGGATTATTTAACGTTAGCTGGCTTCACTGCTGAAGCAAGCATAGCTGATTTCTCAGAAAAGATGCTAAAATGTGCAAAACCGCAAGCAGTAAAAGGAGCTAAAGCAAGAGTGCTAAATAGAATGATGGAATTTATTTCTAATGCAAGCCCGGATGAGCTGGCAGCTTTCGGTGGTATTCGCTTAAGCAAAGCGCGATATGTGCATGAAAACAGAGCGAAAATAATTGAAAAGATGAAACAGGGAATACTCGACTATCTGCCAGGCTCCAAAGCTATAAGCGTTAAATTCTGGCAGAACCTAATAGAACATGCAAAACACTGCGAAGCTCTAAAACTGGATAGACAAACATCAATAGACATACACAAAATCGTGCGAGTGCCAGATACTTTGCATGGAAGCACTGGCTTAATCGCAAAAACAGTTCCTTTAGAGCACTTCAAGGAATTTATGCCCTTGAAGCAAGCAGTTGCATTCGGCAGCAGGCAAATAAAGGTTTTTATTAATAAAGCACCAAAGTTTAAATTGGGGGCAGAGCGTTTCGGTCCTTACGAGAACGAGCAGGCTGTGTTGCCAGAATACGCAGCGATTTATCTTATAGGAAAAGGCCTCGCAAGCTTGTGTGAGTAGTATGAATTTTGAAGAATTAAGGCGTATTCATAGGCAGGAAAAAAATTCTTCTCAGTTAGCGAGCATAAGCGATGATTTTTTTCTGGAGTTAAAAGCCTTCATAGCCGAGAAGCGTAAGGAATATTTAAACTCTCTCAAAAATGGTGCGCTTGATTCCGCGCGGGATATTTCAAATATAGAGCGTATGGCTCGCGAGATTTTACAAATAAGGGAAAAGAAAGTGGTGAGAAAAGCGTTGCATGCGTCTTTCAGCAGCGAGTACAGCTTAGAGAACCTCTGCTCACAAGAGAAAAAGCTTTTTGAGAATCTATTAAAGGCGTTCAACTCCTACAAAAAAGAGATGGAAAAGTTGTTTGCATTGCCCGAATCACAGAGCACAAAGCAAAAGGATTTAAATATGCTCTCCGTTCAAATTATTCAGGATGTGCCCGCTTTTGTGGGCACAGATATGAAGGAATACGGCCCATTTAAAAAGGGCCAACTCGTTAAATTACCTGCAAAAACAGCAGAGCTTCTCATTGCGAGGAAGCTTGCGGTTGAACAATAATTTTTGAGGTGATGCCATGGTTTCCACAGCTGAGCTATTGCAGAAGCCGAAGAATAAATTCTGGCGTATAAAATGCAATGCTTGCGGGAATGAGCAGATTGTTTTCTCATGCGCTTCAACCAAAATACACTGCTTAGTTTGCAACGCCTTGCTTGCTGAAACTACTGCGCATAAAATAAAGCTTAAAAATGCAAAAAAGTTGCGAGAGTATAATTAATAGGAATTATTGGGGTGTTCAGTTGACAGAATGGCCTGAAGTGGGCGAAATCGTTGTAATAAGAGTTACGAAAGTTCTGAATTACGGTGCTTTTGCTGACTTATTGGAATATGAGGGCTTACAGGGTTTTATTCACATCTCCCAGGTTGCTTCGCGCTGGGTTAAAAATATAAGAAACTATGTAAAGCCAAACCAGATTAGGGCAGCACAAGTAATTCATGTCGAGCCCGCAAAACACCAAGTGGACCTTTCTCTTACAAAGCTCTCGAAGGAGCAGGAAAGGCTGAAGATAGAGGAATGGGAGCAATCAAAAAGAGCCAGGAAATTGTTGGAGGTATTCGCTAAGCAGCAAAAGATTCCATTTGATAAAGCTTGGAAAGAGATAGCAGAGCCCTTGTTAGAAAATTACGAAACATTAATGGATGCTTTTCAAGACGCTGTTTTTGAAGGTAGCAAGGTTTTAAAACCAGTGCCTGAGAAATATGCTAAGCCTTTGCTTAAGATGCTTAAGAAAAGCATAGAGATTCCGAAGAAAAGAGTTAAGGGTGTTATAAAAATAAAGAGCTACCAGCCAGATGCGCTGATTTCAATAAAGAAAGCTCTTTTAACTGGTTTGAAAGAAGCAAAGGATGCGGAGGTTGATATAATATATGCTGGTAGCGGCAAGTATTTGGTCACTAGCGTTGCTTACGACTATAAAACAGCTGAGCGTACTCTGCAAGCGGTAAGCAAAAGAGTTATTGAAGAGATGCAAAAGGCAAAAGGCGAAGCAAGTTTTGAAAAGTTAGAATAATATTTAACGCTTTGCAGCGCTACCTCTTTTTAAACCTTTTTCTGTGAATTTGCTAATATGCAAACTACTGTTGAATTTGTTTGGAAGAAAAAGAAGCTCAATAAGCCGATTCTCTTCACAGGCTTGCCTGGAATTGGATTAGTAGGCAAGATCGCAGTAGACTATATGCTCAAACAATTCAAAGCAAAAAAGATCGCTAACGTTTACTCGGATTCTTTTCCACCAAGCGTTTATATTGAGAACGGCGTGCTCGAACTCATAAGAGACGAGCTTCTGCTTTATAGGTTTAAGAATCGGGACTTCTTGTTCTTAGCAGGACCAGTGCAGCCTGCTTTAGATGTTCGCTTCTCAAGCTTGCGCGATCACTATGAGTTCGCAGAAACTATTGTAAAGACCGCTAAGGCATTAGGTGTTAAAGAGATCTATACGCTTGCAGGAATCAATATCGGCGAAGCGCGCATGCACAGAAACCCAAACGTTGTTATTGCTGCCACAGATAAGAAGATACTTGAAGAGTTCAAAGAGCTCGGTGCTAAAATAAACGTTCGTGGCGGACTTATTTCCGGCGCAGCTGGCCTTATTTTAGGAGTAGGTAAAAAGCACGGCATTAAAGGCGCTTGCCTGATGGGCGAAACAAGCGACAAGCTTATTTATGGCGACCACGGAGCAGCAAAGAGGCTCTTGGAAATTTTGGTAAAGCGTTATGGATTCAAGATAAATATGCAAGCAATTGCAAAAGAGGCTCGCAATATAGATAGGGCCTTCAAGCAGATAGTTGCTGAGCTTTCTGCTCGCAGAGAGGAAATCCCGCAGCTAGAAGAAAGCCCAACATATGTGCGCTAGCGCTAAAATTCGCCCAGTGTTTTCTGCCCTTTGAAAGAGCTTCCGCATTCAAGCACATCTCTGAGCTCAAGCTTTTTCCTTTCAAGGTCCTCCTGCGAATCGCATATTATTGGCTCGCCATACTTACCGCCACCGCCGGCAATATAAAGCACACGCTTTTCTCTAAATGATTCTATCTTTTTCGCAACGCTTTCGTTTATATCAGCGATCTCAACAATTGGTACATCTACTAATGTGTTTATCTCTGAACCAAAAGCGCTTACCAATTCGTGCCAGGTGTTTTGTACAGCTAGTGAATTTATATTTTCAACATTCAAAGCGAGCTTTATTATTTCTGCAAGCGGAATTATGTGCAAATATTCAGGCCTAAAGCTTGGATGCACCTCTTCGGTAAACTTAGCTAGCTCAAGTATCCTATCTCGAACCCCTTTCTTAATGGTGCCTTTGCATCTTGGGCAACGCCAGTTCAGCTTAATAGCACTTTCCAAAGGGTATTTTGAATAGCATCTATTGCAAGCTGTGCAATGGTACTTGCCCTCTCTTGGATCCAAACCAACATTAAGCTTTATGCGCTCCTTTTCTTTCTCAAATACTTTTTTCAATTCGCTGAATTTAGGTGCTTTCATTTCAATTCTGACAAATTCTCTGCCAATGCGATATGGCCATGGTGAGTGCGCATCGCTGCATGTTAAAAATGCTTTGCTGTGGTTTTCCTCTATTAAATCTGCAAAGTAGGAATCAGCGCTCAACCCAAGCTCTATAAAGTGTATTTCTTGCGCAGCGCTTTTGTAGCAGCTTTGCAAGGAATCAAAATGTGAGAATACGGAATAATAAGGAGTGAACGCATGCGCGGGCCCAATTATCCCACCAGCTTCAATTACGATTGTTGCTATCTGCTCCGCGCTCGCGTTCAATGTTGGCCTTCCAAAGCCATTGCCATCAAGCTTGCCAAAGCGCCTGAACTTATCGCGTAGCTCTTCAACACTATTGAAATCAGGCAAGAAGAAGATGTGATGCACGTTATGCATATCATTTATTTCGCCTGCAAGCACAAAGTACGTGCCAAAGCGTTCTTCTTTAAAGCAGCCATTTTCTTCAACCAAATGCTTTTTCACATGCTCGAGCCATTCCTTATTGAGAATGTCACCTGTGGCAAGCAAATCTAAGCCTTTAAGCTTAGCTTGCTCGCTTAGCATCGGCAGAACCATATTTTTGCTTGTTCCGCCTGAATACAGCCCATGAATGTGCAAATCACAATCGTATTGCTGCAAAGCAACACCCTAAGCAGTTAAAATATTCTCGCTTCATTATTTATACAAGAAAAACAATTAAAACAAATGTGAGCTTGATGAAAGAAGCGAGATTTTACAAAAAGCTTCCAAATGGAATTGTGCAATGCACTGCTTGTAATCGCTTCTGCTCAATACAGCCGAATAAAACAGGTTTTTGCAGAGTGAGAAAAAACATTGATGGCAAGCTTTATTCCTTAGTTTACAATAAAACGCTTACTCTAACAGCTGACCCCATAGAAAAAAAGCCGCTTTACAACTTTATGCCTGGCACTTATTGCAACAGCATAAGCACTTATGGCTGCAACTTCACTTGCTTGTTTTGCCAGAACTATGATATTTCGCAAGAGTTTATTGAGAGAGATATTGAGGGGGTGCCAAAGACTACACCCGAGCAGATAGTGCAAAACACAATTGAAAGAGGTTTGAGCGGCATTGCTTACACGTATGTTGAACCAACTGTTTTCATTGAGTATGCTATTGATACGATGAAGCTCGCTCATAAAGAGAAGCTCTATAATGTTTGGGTAAGTAATGGCTATGCAAGCGAGCAAGCAATTAATGAACTTGCTCGCTACTTGGATGCCGCAAACATTGATCTAAAAGGCGATGCAAAATTTTACAAAGAACTTTGCGGCAACGCAAATGTTGAATTTGTGAAGAAAACTATAAAGCTTTTGCATAGGAAGGGCGTGCATGTAGAAGTAACAAACCTAATAATTCCAGGACACAATGATTCTGAACAGCAAATAAAAGATGTTGCATCTTTTGTTGCAACCGTGGATAGAAACATTCCCTTGCACTTTTCACGCTTCTTTCCTCACTACAAAATGTTAGATACCCCAATAACACCTTTAGAAACGCTTAGAAAAGCTTACCGCTTTGCGAAGCAATTTGGTCTAAACTACATATACCTTGGCAATATCGCTGAAGCTCAGCATACATATTGCCCTAATTGTAAGAACGTTGTGATTGCTCGCGAGGGCTACGAAATTACAATGCTCGCTTTGGATGAAAAGGGTGCATGCAAATACTGCGGCTACAATCTCGGTATAAAAACTAAATAACTCCAAAGAACTTTAGTATAAGCAGAGTTCCAACGCCAGCCAAGCCGAATATTGTGCTCACAGCCAAGCTTGGAATAAATGGCAACTCCACCTGGAAATAGTATTTAAGCACAGCCCATGCAATAAGCCCAAGCACGGAGTTTATTATTATCTTTTTTATAAAATATACTACAATAAGCGTCACGATTATTAAGCCAATGCCCAAAGCCAAAATTTTTGGGTCACCTGCCATGTTGCTAAAAAAGCCAAGCGCTTTGGAGCCAGCTTCCTGCCCCAAAGTTGTTGCCTGCTCTGCAGCCTGCTTCGCTAACTCTTTACCAAGCTCTTCAGCACCGGGAAGATTTTCTACAGAGAGCATTAAAATAACTCTGTTACAAAACATTTTAAACGATTTTTGGGCGCTCTTTTATTCGGTGCGTGATTTTATGGCTTTATTTAACTGGCTACAGAAAAAAATCGCTTATGCTCTTCTCGAAGGGCCAAAAAGCATCGAACAGCTAAGCAAAATATTAGCTGAGAATCCATTCGAGATTGAAAAAGCCTTGAAGCAGATGCTCGAGCTCAAGGTTGTTAATGAAAGTGCAGGTCTATTTTCACTTTCTGAAGAAGTTAAGAAAGGCTTAAAGGAGCGCCGCGAGGCCAGAGAAAAAGCAAAGCCCAAGTTGGATATTCAAGCATATATAGAGGTAACCAGCATATCGGAAAAGAAGCTCAAAGCTCAGCTTGAGACCATTGAAAAGCGCCTTAAGAATGATCCTTCGTTAGTAGTTTATTCATTGCACGTAGCAGAACCAGTAAAACAAAAGGAAGAGTACAGCGCTTATATTGAGTTAACCGCCGGCTTCAGAGATTTCCTTTCGCTTGTAAGGTTTATGTATTTTTACGGCCCAAGCACTGTTGAAGTGGTAAAACCAGCCAAGGCAGAATTCACTGCTTATGAGCTACAAGAAGGCCTTAATGAGATGGCTGAACTCATTTTTAAGTATAACACCTATGTTGCCAAGCACTTCAAAAAAACTGAGCTTGAAGAATTCTATAAGAAGCTTTTTCGGGAGGAAAAGAAATAAAAGCGGCTTTTCGCAAATCAACGAAAGAGGCTTCAACAAATCGTAGAATTTTTGCCTTACTGCATTTTGATATCAAGCTGAAAGCCCCAAAAACCGAAAAATATTTAAATAAAGGCCGATATATGGAATAAATAGTGTAAGCCTACTCCTTCACTCTTACTTGGGAGAGTAGGCTTTATGCTTAAAAAATATAGGTGAGGTGAAAAAATCTATGAAGAGATTGAACGTAAAGCGCCTAGCTGCTTTGGGTGCTGGTATTGCTTTACTCGGCACCGCTTTGGCGCCAGTGGTTTCAGCAATAGACCTTACTAAGAGTGATATTGTAAATGACGCAGGTCAGCCAGTTGTTGACGTAGTTGTTGGTAGCAATGCAAAGGTTAGCGACGCTATCTGGGCAGGTAACATTGCCACAAAGATAGCACAGCTTGCCTACACAGAAACACCAGTAAGCGTTGACGTTACTTTGCCTGAGGGCGGTGAAGGTGTTACGCCAGAGGCAACAGTAAGCGACATCAGTGTTGAATTGGTAATCGGTGGCGAAACAACCTATGCTGCAGGCACAGC
>JAGGVE010000007.1 GCA_021163505.1 Candidatus Iainarchaeum sp.
TCGTTGTCTTCGCCTGCGTAATCGCTCCAGTAGTTTCCGCCTAAATATGGCTTGCCAACTATATTCGTGCCTTCCTGCTTAGCGATATTCCAATCCTGGGCGTTGCCGCTCTCATCAACTGCATTTATCGTATTTGCAAAGTAGTTGTTGTAGATCAGGTTGGTAGAAGATTCCTCTATATAGATTCCATAAGAGTTTTCATATATATTATTGTCTTTTATAATGTTGTTGGCAACAGAAGAGCTATCTATATAAATCCCATAAGGATTTTCATATATATTATTGTCTTCTATAATGTTATTAGTAGCCCCGTAGTACAGTTTGATTCCACTGGGGTAATAATACCAAACACCCTGAGCAAAAGAGATTTCATTTCCAATTATGTTGTTATCTGAAGAATCACTATAGATCTTTATTCCATCCCAACTTGACATTCTTATAGTGTTGCCAATTATATTGAATTTCTTTGCCTTATACAAGCTGATCCCATAATTGTTATTTAAAATGTTGTTATCTTGAATTATCGCCCGATTGGTGTCATAACTCCCGTTATACAAAGAAATTCCGGCGCTTGTGCAATTTGCTATGTAGTTGTCTTTTACATATACATTCGTTAAGGAATATTCTAAACCTATCCCTGTCCTATTGCCAAACACATTGTTATCACTTATGTTGCAATCCGTACAGTCTTTTACAATGATACCATTATAATTGGAAATTAAATTATTGTCCTTGATTAAAAGCGATGATATATCGCTAAGGTATATTGTCTCATAATCAGCATTTGAAAAGGCATTTTGGATAATATTCACATCGGAGGCCCTCCAACCATGTATAATCCAATCACTAGGGGAAGAAAAAACATTATCAAAAACAAATACTTTGTTGTTGTGGTTTCCAATGTCTAGGTAAGAGTACGAAAACTCGCTTCCGCTATCCGCATTTTTTTCTATGAGAATATTTGTACTTCCGCTTATGTAGATGCCATGCCGCCCAGTATTTGATTCTAATATATTGTGGTATATGTTCAGATCCTCGCCAGCATAAAGAGATAAGCCATTCTGAAGTTCATTATGTGATATGTTGTTATCAGAAAACAACAGATTTACAGGTCTAACTAAATACAATATATAATTATTCCCGAAAAATAGGTTTGAGCGGAAGTTAACATTACTCACATTGCTATTAGAATAGGGGTAAATTGTAACCGCGGAGATGTTATTTGTGAAATTATTATCTTGAACATTTATGCCGTTCATATCCAGATATTTCGGGCTCCAACAGGCCATGCTTATTGCGCTTAGAAAATTAGATATTTCACAATTTTTGATTGTGATAGGGGAAAAATATTCATTGTTATCTATAGCCGTACCAGTATAGTCTGCTGAGAGTTTCATTCCGTTACAGTTGATAGTTACATCTCCTGATTTTACTTTAAAAATGCCATCTCCGACATAATCTTTAACATTACAATCCAAAGGCGAAAATACCGCATTTTCATCTATTATTGTATCATCCTGCGGGCAGTGTAAAAAGGGCGAATGCACATCTGCTTCAAAAGAAGAACTTGTAAACGCACTGCTCACTCCATTAGAAACCTTTATCAAATAATAGTAACTCCCATCGCTTACAATCCCACTTGGGTCAAATTTATATCTGCACCTGTACTGGTTAGCAGCTATGGTTTCGCACCGTGGTTTGGGCTTAAGGATATAAAAAGCGTACAACCTTGGATTGCTTACTACCAAAGGGTAAGAAGAAACCCATCTACTTGCAAGAACCTCTTTTAACCCATCACCATCAAGGTCATAAACAGCAACTCCCTCAAACAGCGTAGAAAAACCACCAGCAAACTCACGACGCAAAATGTGCAAAGGATAGGATGTAAATGATTCTCCATTATTTTCCATCCAATACAGGAAGATATTATTGGTGTACCCGGAACTACCGAAAACCACATCTAAATCTCCATCGCTGTCTATATCTGCAAGCTGCAAAGAACCCCTCATAAGCGACAAATCTCTTGAGCATTGGGTAAAGTTTCCATCTCCTGTGTTTTCATGCAAGTATAAATCGCCAGACCAACTGGTAAAAATATCCAAGTCTCCGTCGTTGTCTATATCTCCAACAGCTTCCCTGAAACCGCCATATAAGCTGAAAGTTGCATAACTGAAATTTCCATCTCCCGCGTTTATCCACAGCCCACTTTTATTATACTCGGAAGCTGAAGGCCCCACCAAATCTAAGTCGCCATCGCCATCTATATCCACTGCCCATATTTTGTGAAAATACTCGTCGTCCCCATAAACACTACTTGAAATAGTGTTTATGCTGAAGTTCATATCTCCAAGATTCCTGGCCCACTTCAGCTCACTTCCAGATCCATCGCCATCAACAAACACTATATCTTTATTTCCATCACCATCTAAATCTCCAATGCCAAGCTCCCAAATGCCCTCACTACCAACATACAACGTGCTTTCTGTAAAGTTTAGGTCTCCTCTGTTTGTTAAAACCCAAACTTCATGACGGTAACCACTAGAATAATAAGTAACCCCAATTACAATATCTAAATCTCCGTCGTTGTCTAAATCGTTCGCATCCATTGATTTTATAGTAACCGAAGAACTCACCGTAGGCACATATAAATCCTTTCTTGTGAAATTGTTGCTCCCGTCGTTTTCGTACCAAACGATTTTATCAAGGTTGTCTTTTTTAGAATCTGCAACTATATCTAAATCCCCGTCGCTGTCTAAATCAAATACCACCAACTTAAAATGGAAATCCCCAAAAACCACATTATAATCCCAAGTTAAAGGTGTTTTATCGCTCGCGCTGAAGCTCATTCCTTGTTCTATAACTGTCCCCGTGCCCTCAGCCGGGGAGGTTGAATAATTCATATCCACAGTCCAATCTGTAGCAGTAGTATCGTTAATTACAAATTCTACCAAATAAGAGGCAGTCATATAATCATCAGCTGGCCGTTCAATCGAAACAGTAAGAGCAAAATTTTCAGCAAAAATTACAAGCAGAACTACGGCAAAAAATACTGATTTAATATATTTCTGCAATATCATATTTCTATCTTAAAGTGTTTTCTTATTTTTAATTTTTTCCTTGTAGGGTCGCTGTCAAGTCAGTAGGGCGAGGAAATTTTGGATATGCCAAATGCCCGTATTTTTAAAATTAAAATATGGCAGTTAAGCTAATTCGCTATTAGGCCATTATGCTCGCTAAATAATTTTTCCAGTAAATCGCTATTCAATTTCATAGTAATAAATGCTCCAAGTTATTCTCTTCTTTGGTTCAACTTTAAGAAGATGTCGGAAGCAGTTTCTATCTGGCGTTACCCCAGTAAGGGCAGAAACACTTATCGCAAATCGGCCCTTAATATTCTTGCAATCTACATTCCATTTAAAATCCATAAACATTGTTGGAAATGGCCAGCCAAAATATATAAGCACAGGGTGCTTCCAATTTTGTTTCTTAGCGAACTCCTCAAAATAAAAGAAGTCCTGGCCCCAGTCGATATTGGAATCTGTCAGGTACTTTGGCCCATTGGCAGGGCCACCTACAAGTTCGTTGAAATATTCTAAATAATGGGGATATATGCTAAGAGAAGCGAATGCGTGCCATGCGAGCAGAATTGAAAACAGTGCAAATAAAAACCTGTTTTTACGGATTGTACCAAGTTTAGAAGAAAGGGCGCCAGCAACAAAAACAAATAGAAAAGGAAAAGCTGGTAGAACATAGCGCAAGCCAAGATAAAATTTACTGAATAAAGAAATGATTAGGAAAAATAAAAGCGCGGGCATTAAAATGCTGAAAAGCTCGCTACTTGGTTTTTTGGCGAAGAAATAGAATGCTAAAGCAAGCAGAATGAGAAGAGGCAAGGTTGTTTTGATTAAGAAAGCCACCAAAAAATATTCCGGAATGTATTTACGGAACCCTCCAAACAGATAGCCCTCTCTTCCGCCCTGCACCCACTCTTTTATAAAATTAAAACCTTCATACATCCGGGCAGGAATAAAGAAGTAATAATTCTGCTTATAACCCTCAAAAGCATACAAAAAGTTTGCTAAAATTATTGGGGCCAGAACGAGAACTGAAAAAATGAAAGTATAGTAAAACAAAATATTGCGCTGCTTAAAGAAGTTTGCCCGATTTTTGCTTAGGGTTTTGTGCTGCAAAATAATGAACAAAAAAAGCAGCGGGAAGAAGAGCAATGCGGTGTATTTAGTAAGGGTTGCAAGCGAGATTGCAATTGCTGAAGCTAATAAAAATACTGGTTTTGATGAGCGCGCAAACTTCCAGAAGAAGTAAAAGCTTGCGAAAACGAAAAGTGCTAACGGCATATCAAGAGTTGCAAGCCTTGAATGCGCAATAACATTTGGCTCAAAACAAAAAAGGAACAACGCGAGCAAAGCTGCCTTACTACCGAAAAGTTCGCGAGTCCATAAGAAAATGAGCAAGCCAAGGAGTAAAGAAAGTAATATTGCAACTAGGCGAGCGCTAAAAACGATTGTCCTGAATTTTTTCAGATTTGTTTTATAGAAATCTGCTGCAAAGCCATAGTTAGCGCCAACATCAATGTGCTTTTCCATTTTCTTCCAGTTTTCATTTCTTGCAGGAAGCTCTGGGTTTAGAAACAAAAGAGGGACACCATAAAGAATCTTCGCGAATATTGGATGCTCGGGATTCATTCTAAAATCCAAGGTTTTTAGGTAGGAGTAACCAGAAACGATGTAAAGCGATTCATCAACTGTTAGAAACTTTTTTGTTATAGAAGTGGAACATATCAGAAAGAATATTAGTAAAAGCACTATTGCCACTTTCGCACTTAATGATATTTTAGGCCAAGGCATTGTAGAAAAGAAGAATAAAAAATATTAACTTTTAATATGCTACGAACAATTCAGTGTAGGCCCAGAGCACCACTTATTTGGGATATTACCTTAATAAGTGCCTTCCTTGCATCATATAGAGCAGTAAAAGGCGTTGCTTCTTCACCCATTATTCTCAGGATTTCTTCTGCTTTTTCCCTTTCATTTTTTGGAAGAGACTCTGCCTCAATCCATACAACATCATGAATGAAGTTTGCCTTATCTGCAAGCCTTTGCTGCTCTCTAATTGCTCGATTTAATAAATTTAAAGCCAAGCGGAGCCTGGAAAAGTTTCGCATGA
The DNA here is from genome assembly GCA_021163505.1 of Candidatus Iainarchaeum sp. Classification (GTDB taxonomy): domain Archaea; phylum Iainarchaeota; class Iainarchaeia; order Iainarchaeales; family DTGL01; genus DTGL01. The sequence goes on from JAGGVE010000007.1 coordinate 5,185, forward strand.
GCATATCTCTGCGCTGCGCTTCAGACCTCATTTCTGCGCCGTGCAAAAAATATTCTTCGCTAAGATATAGTACGTTTTGGCCAACGGAATACCTCATCCCCAACGATTCCAAAGCGTTGAGTGTTTCTTTTTCAACCTCGCGAAGCTTTCTGTATGTGGAGCGCCATTCCAGAAGAAGTTTTTCAGGTTCTTTTCTAAGCATGCGCTTTAACTTTCTCCAATAATGTCTGTGCTTTTGAGCTTCCTGCTGAAATTCAGCCCAAGCTTTGCGCTTCTGCTCTTTGCTTGCCTTACTCAAATCAACCAAATACCTCTGCTTAATTTCTGGCTCGCTTCCAGAGAGCTGCCTGAGAAGATCATCACCAAAAACTCTCAGAAGCTCTCGAAGCTCTCGTGGCTTAAGAGATTTCCTCAGGCGCCTGTACCAGTACAGTCTGCTCCGCAGCAAATCGCGCTTGAATATTTTTCTTGGCAGGGGCATAAAAAGTAATAACACAAGGTTGGAATAAAAAGGTTTTGTTAGGAAGCAATGAATAAAAAGAGAAGCACGCTAAATTAATTTGATTTTATATGGCGCTCAAATGGGCTCCCAAAAAAAGAAAAAGGCAAGAGGGCAAACCTAAAAGTGCAGGGGAAATTGTTGAAGAATTCAAGAGAAAGTACCCATGGGTTGAGAAAAAGTGGCGTTACGAAAGATCGCCTGGAGAAAGAGCAATTGCTAAAATTAGAGCAGCTATTTATTTGCGCAGAGGAAAGCGCAGAGAAGCCGGCTTAGAGCTTGTGAAAAATATACGAACTTTTGTAAGGGCTGAAGAAGCATTTAGGCTTTTTGACCAGTGGGCCATAACTGGCAAAAATGGGTTTTTAAATGGGTTGCGTTCAGAAGAGGGAAGTAAAGTTGAAAGAGAATTTGAGAGAATAAAAAGAGAGATATTAAACCCCAAAACTGAATTCCGCGCGGGGAGAAGTTTAGCGCTAAGTGGAGCATTGAAAGAAGCTGCCGCAACTCTAGCAGAACTAGCGATGCAAGAAGGCAGAAGTAAGAAGGAAAGGAATCTTATCCTTAGAAATGCTGCATTGCTCGATATTTTAGCCGAAATAGAGAATGTAAAGAAAATAATGGAAAAACGCTCGCCACTTGGACGCACATTAACGTAAGCGGTGTTTTTTATGTGCTTGGCGATTCCTGGCAAAGTGGTTGAACTTAAAGATAATGGAAAAATAGCTATTGTTGATTATGGCTCTGAAAAAAGAAAAGCGGATAATTCGCTTGTAAAAGCCAAAGTAGGCGAGTGGGTTTTGGTACAATTCAAGATGGTTGTTGACAAATTGAGTGAAGCTGATGCAAAGGAAGCTCTAAAAGTCTGGAAAGATGCTTCGCAGGCAGGCGACTAAGTATTTTTATGCAATTCCAGATTTTTGACCCTGAGCTTGTCAAAACCAATCTTACCATAGGAGCGTGCTTAAAAACTTTTATAGTCAGCTTATTTTATGAACAAGCTCGTTCTGTTCGATTTGGATAAAACGTTGCTCTTTGGCATAGCTGCACATAGGAAAGCGTTTCACGAGGCTTTTAAGGAAATCTACGGCGTGGATACAACCATTGATATTATTGATCACCAAGGGATGACCGACCAGCAGATAATTATTAGGGTATTGAAGAAATTGAGGTTTAGCGATTCAGAAATAAAACCCAAGCTTAAGGAATGTATGCGTTTTATGGCTGAAGAGTTTGAAAAAGCTGCTGAGCAGGAAAAGATTGTACCACTACCTGGCGCAAAAGAGCTTTTGGAAGAGCTAAGCAAGCGCAATGTATTGCTTGGCATGGTCACAGGCAATTTGGAACCAATTGCTTGGTGCAAGCTTCAAAAAGCAGGCTTAAACCCGTATTTCAGGTTTGGCACATTTGGGAGCGACGCGATAGAAAGAAATACGCTTGTAAAAATAGCACTTAAAAAAGCGAAGGAAGAGTTTGGTTTTGAGTTTGATGGAAACAACGCTTTCCTATTAGGTGACACTCCGAGGGATGTAGTTGCAGGCAAAACCGCAGGAGTAAAAACAATAGGCATAGCCACAGGAGACTTTTCTACGGAAGAGTTAAAAGAGGCTGGAGCTGACTTTGTTTTAGAAGATTTGAAAGATACTAAAAAGGTTTTGGCGGTTATATTTAACGAGCGTGTTTAAATGCCTCCGAGAGCAAGAAAGCCAAAAAAACCTATAAAGAATAAAAAGGCACAGATGGAGCCGCTCTTCCCAGAACTGAAAAAGGGTGCGAAAAAAGTCATTAAAATTAGGGGAAAACAAACACCACAAAAACTTGCAGTTGGCCGCGCTCACCAGATAAGAAGGAGGTTAAGTGAGCTCTTAGCAAGAGGCTTTGTGGAAAGAGGACAGATAACATCGTTGGAAGAGGAAATAAAAAGAATATTATCGCTGTATGCCAAGAAGCGGCTTAGCGAAAAAGAAGCGAATAGATTTTTGGCCTCAACAGAGTGGGTTATAAAATACATAGAAATGCTGAATAGGGAGAAACGTAAATAATAAATAAGGCGAGCTATTTGGTGAAAATAACCGCTGAGGTCGGAAAATGGTATCAAAAAGTTAAGGAAATGCTGGAAAATGGAGGAGAGCCCTGCAAGGGAGCAATTCTCGTAACAATAACCAAAATTAAGAAATTAGCATAAGTTTGAATTGTGTGCTAGCTTGATTTAAAAATAGTTTTTTGCTAATTGTATTAGGAGGCACGATAATGAAAGTTGTTAAAGGAAGCCATAAGGTGAAACTCGGCCTGGCGCAGATGCTCAAAGGCGGCGTCATAATGGATGTAACAAATGCCGAACAGGCAAAAATTGCAGAAAAAGCAGGTGCTTGCGCAGTGATGGCATTAGAGAGAGTGCCTGCAGATATTAGGAAAGAGGGCGGAGTTGCAAGAATGGCAGACCCTATAAAAGTGAAGGAAATTATGCGGGCGGTTTCCATTCCAGTGATGGCAAAAGTAAGGATAGGGCACTTTGTTGAAGCACAAGTGCTTGAGGCGCTTGGTGTTGATTTTATAGATGAAAGCGAAGTGCTTACGCCTGCGGACCCATTCCAACACATCGACAAGCACAAATTTAAAGTGCCGTTTGTTTGCGGAGCAACAAATCTTGGTGAAGCATTGCGAAGAATAAATGAAGGCGCTGCAATGATTAGAACAAAGGGCGAGGCAGGCACTGGCAACGTTATTGAAGCAGTAAGGCACGTAAGAGTGATAAAGGAAGAGATAGAAGCGCTCAAAAGAATGAACGCAAAGCAGCTTGCTAAAAAAGCGAGAGAGTACGGAGTGCCGGTCAAATTAGTGGAGCGAGCGAGGAAGCTTGGTAGATTGCCAGTAGTAAACTTTGCTGCTGGCGGTATTGCAACGCCAAGCGATGCTGCAATGATGATGCAGCTTGGCTGCGACGGCGTATTTGTAGGTTCAGGCATCTTCAAATCCGCGGAGCCAGAAAAGCGAGCAAGGGCGATAGTTGAAGCAACCACACATTATAACAACCCGGAGATCATTGCAAAGGTTTCAGAAAACCTTGGCGAAGCGATGAAAGGTCAAGACATTGCAGAGCTGAAGGAAAGGCTCCAAGAGCGTGGATGGTAATGCCAAAAGTTGGCGTACTAGCGATGCAAGGTGCTTTTATAGAACACATAAAAATGCTTAAGAAATGCGGAGTTAAAGCGATGGAGGTCAGATTACCAGAGGAACTTGCAAAAGTGCAAGCGCTTATACTGCCAGGCGGTGAATCCACAAGCAATAGGAAGCTTCTTAAGAAAAGCGGCTTGTTTAAGCCACTTGCTGAAAGGATAGAACAAGGGATGCCTGTTTTTGGCACCTGTGCTGGAGCAATTCTGCTGGCTAAAACAGTGGACTCTAAACCAGGGTTTTTCAAAGCAATAGATATCTCTGTAAAAAGGAATGCGTACGGCAGGCAGATTGATTCATTTGAGGCAGAGCTTAAAGTGAAGGGCTTTGTAAAACCATTCCATGGGGTTTTCATAAGGGCGCCAATTATAGAGCATATAGGCAAAAATGTTGAAGTACTTGCAGAGTTCGGAGAGAAAGCGGTTTTGGCTAAGCAGAACAACGTGCTTGTAGCGACATTCCATCCTGAACTAACTAATGATACTAGAATTCACAGGCTTTTTCTGAAAATAATTGAGCAAACTGCAATAGAAGGAAATGCTTTAAATAAAAACTAAGCACAAATATTTATGCGGTTCGATGAGGAGCTGACGATGATGCTGAGCTAAGCAATGAAGAATGATGGGCAGCCTAAGAACCGCATTTAATAAATTGACCAGGTATGCTTGCCCGCTAGAAACTATTTTTACTTGAAAATTAGAAAAAACCAGTTTCAGCCAAAATAACTTTACGGCAACCTATTTCCGAAAAGATTAAATTCCTCTAAACACAACTCCTCTTATTAATGAAGTTGGGCATATAGGTTTTGTGAATGAAAAGACTTGCCAGAAGGACCATGCCAAAAGGAAGAAAGGTGCACTCAAGAAGGGCCATTCCTGGAAGCGTCTTTACAATTCAAAGGGCTGAAGTTATTTACAATAAAAAAATGCTTAAACGCTTTTTGAGGCTTCATAGGAGCGGTAAGCTCAGCTTGGCTTTTCCACTAAGCAAGGTGATTGCCAAAAAGTACGGTTTAGATGAAAAAAAGCACTGGCTTGTTCCATCCAGGAAGCCATCGACTCCTCCGGCTGGCTCCGGCTTGCACGAACGAACCCTGTTTGCAAGGGTTGGGAATAGGGAAATCGCATTTAAAGGCTCGGGAGCTCCATTTGATGAAATCCTAGACCTTGATGACAGTGGGCGTTACAGGGTTAGCCGCGGAATAACCCTTGCCATCAGGTGGAAAGAGCACGAAATCTTGGCACAGAGAAAGCTCTGGGGCGGGGCCGATAAACAAACAATCCAAAGAGAAGCTGAAATTGCAATGCAGTTGCATAAAACCTTCAACAGAATGCTAAAAGAAAAAAACCCTGTTTTAATGATGGCGGCAAAAATGGGAGTAAGAAGGATGCCCACACTTGAGCCAATCGCAATATTCCACCCGCTGCAAACTGCAGTTGACTACAGGCCACGCAGAGAAACTATAGAAGATAAAAAGTTCTTAGAAAGACTCTCCGCTAAAGACAGGAAAGTGTTCGATTTTATGAAAAAAAGAGATGCTTCCAGAAAGCAACCCAAAGGAATTATCGACCTAAAGGTTCCAGTTGACGGAAAATTGCTAAAAATAAAGGAAAGCCAGCTAAGAAACCTTGCTTTATTAGTGTATTCCTGCAAGTCCCAGTACAGACTTATGGAGGCAGAAATACCTATCAAAAGCAAGTTGTTTCTTTCTAAAGAAATTCGTTATTATACTGAGGATTATGAAGGCGTTGCGCTGAGGCGCTCCCTTGAATCGCTGCATGAATTATTCAGAGTTAATGGTTTGAAACTGATTAGGCGGCAACGTACCGGCGCAAAGTCTGGTGAAAAGTTTGAACTTATTGTACTGGAGCAAAGGAATGGCAGATGGAGGAGGTGCAGTATGCGTCACGCTGCTGACAAGATTCTCTCTGGTTTTGTGACAAACCTTGGCACTGCAATATATGTGATGCATTCAGGGCTAAAGGGAGCATATTCAAATATTGTGAATACCCCAAGAGGTGAGCAGGTAATATCAAGCCTGAGTGAACAGAACCTAAGCATCGCAGGCGAACCGCTTGACCTTGACACTGCGCGAATTAACATCCAAAACAGGGAACTACGTCACCTGTTGCAAGAAAAAGATGTTGAGCTTGCACACAGAGCAATAAAAAAGATTGTGAGCCTTCTTTACTCGAAGGAGGAACTTAAAGCCAAAGCAACGGAGGCAATCGCGCAGTTTGACAGACTGAGGCTTGGGGAGGTTAAAGCAAAACTTTAAATTTAAGAAAAATTTATTATATGCAAAAAATCTAATAATTATTCGAAATGGTGGTGTTCAAATGCCCAGAAAGAGGAAGATGACAAAGCTGATAGAGCAAAGGGCGCATGAAATTTACCCCAGCGCGAAGAAAATGCGCCTGCGAACCAGACTTTACGCATTGAGATGGAGAGCATACGACCGGATTGCAATGCGCAAAAAAACCCCGCCTGTTGTGGCCTCGAGTTATAAGGAATTTTTTACAAAATTTGCCGAGAGAGCACGCGCCGCAAAGGCAGCAAGAGGAGAAAGGCCCGTTGTTGTAATGGTTGGCGGCATTGCAGGAGCTGGAAAAACAACGCTATCCAACAGGCTTAAATTTGTAACAGAAAACCTTTATCCGGACAAAAAGCCAAGAGTTGTTGTCATCTCGCTTGACTCTTATTTCAAACCGAGGCACAAGTACAAAGTTAAAAAAGGCGGGCGCGAAATAGAGGTTTCGAAAATTGGAGTGAGAGAAGTAAAGCCTGGAGTTTTTCGTGGGGGGAAAGTAATTGATGGTGAATTCGATAACCCAAAAGCCTCTGACTTGAAAAGAGCAACAGCAGAGATAAGAGCGCTAAAAGATGGAAAAAAAATTAGAACAATGCAAAGAGACGTATCGACCGGGAAAATAAGAGAAGTTGAGATAGATGGCTCAAAAATTGATTTTCTTATAGTTGAAGGGCTCTATACATTACATGCACCATTGGCAAAACTTGGCGATGTAAATATCGGGGTTCAGGCCTCACTTGGGCAACAGTTTTTGGTACGTAGCACAAGGGACATACAGAAAAGAAAAAGAGAACCCACGCCGACTGCAAGAAAGTTTGCAGAACGAGCTCCCTACCAAAAAGCGTTTGTTATTCCAACCCTGAAAAATGCAGACCTGATCATAGATGTGGAAAAAGCCAGGGTTTCTCCTGGTAGCAGAGAATTTATGGTCTGGCTTGGAAAGCCAAGGAGAGAGCCAGAGGAAGCTGTTTTTTTGAATGAGATTGGCTTGGACCATATGCGAAACAGGTGGAGAAAAATTGTAAGAGAGGGGAAGCTGGAAGTTGTTAAGGGGGAAAACGACTATGAACGCCTTTCAAAGGTTGAGCGTATCGCCAAATCGAATGACCCAAATGCTGCAAGAATACTCAGCAACACTCTCCTAGTTGATCCATGGTGGAAAGTTAGAAGTCAGTGCGCTGAATCGCTTGCAAATATAAAAAGGAGGCTAAAACCTGCTGAGCTTTCAAAAATTAGAAGGTCTTTAGAAAAAGGGTTGCTCGAGGACATGGACTGGCGTGTGAGAGCTCAGTGCGCTGAAACCATGGCATATATCTTTGGCAAAGAAGCTGTTCCTTCCTTGGCAAAGGCATTGAGAAAAAAAGGGATGCACAGGCTTGGGATACTAAACGCATTAAGGGACATTGGCGTCTATAACCCTTTGGCTAAGCGCCAAAAGAAGCTTGAGCCATACATTAAAGGGAAAATACCTTCAATACAAAAGCTTACAGAAGAAGCCTGGAGGTATTTCTCTGAGCACCCGGAAGTTGAAATGCCCAAAAGATATCGCAAAATCTTTGAAGACGCCGGTTATATTGATGTGCTCTAAAAAATCAAATTCTTAAAGAACAAAAAAAGAATCAATTTTAATAAGTTTAAAATAATTCTATTAGAGAGCACGATAGATTAATTGTAAAAGGAAGGTGAAATTATGATTGAATTTAAAATAGGTAGAAAGCCACCTTATGAAGTTAATGCAGTTATTGAGATTCCAAAGCATAGCAATGTGAAATACGAGGTGCACAAAAAAACCGGTGTTATTTCAGTAAGCAGGTTCCTATACACTGCAACAACATATCCATACAATTACGGCTTTATCCCGGAAACTCTGGAAAATGATAATGATCCAATAGATGTGATGGTGATAAGCGAAGAGGCGGTGCTGCCAGGCTGCGTAATAGAAATAAGACCAATTGGAATGCTTGTGACAGAAGATGAAAACGGCATTGATAACAAAATAATTGCAATTCCTGCAGAGAAGATAGATCCAACCTATGGAAAGATCAAGGATATAAAAGACTTAGATGATCATGTGCTAAGAAGAATAGCACATTTTTTTGAAACTTACAAGGAATTGGAGCCAAAGAAATGGGTAAAGGTAAAAGGCTTTAAGAGCAAGAAGTATGCTTTGCAGCGCATCAAGTTTTGCATAAAAAGATATAAGCAAAAGGAAAAGAGGAAAAGAGGCTAATAACATCAGAAAATTACTACACGCCGAGCATCTTTTTAATCTTAAATAGGACTCCAGTGCGCCCGCCACTACCAAATAATTTTTTGTTATTTTTGTTTCTTTTGGACACTCGTTGTGTAAGCGTTAGCAAGTTCTATGTTAGCGAGCAGGCACTTTTTAAGGTTCTTTTGTTGTTCTTTGCCTATTTCTTCAACTGCATTATCCCAATGGACCGAAATAAGCATTCCTTCTTTCGGCTCCTCAATGAATCGGTTTTCAACATTGAAGAGCTTTTCCTTCAATTTTAGCTCATTGTTTTCGTGAATCAGGGCTATGCTTTTTACCTTTAATTTATCTTCCTTTACCTCCAAAACATCAGCCCATTTTATTATACATTTATCAAGGTTTGAGACTAAAGGCGCTACTTTTGGTGTTAAAAACTGAATGAAAAGAACATGAAAGGAGTGCTGAACGTAAGCATGCTGCTTAAGAAAGCATGCCTTTTGCTGCCTTATGCGCAAAGGCAGAGTAACAAATTTTTTCTCTATAAGCTCTCGCACCGCTTTTACAGGCACATTTTTTAGCAGGGAATTGCCAAGCCAGTATGCTTCTATTACGCTTTCATCAAACTCGCTTAGCGAATTGTGCTCAGCTATAAGCAAAAGATAGGAATGTAGGCCAACGAAAGAGTGCAATGCTTCTTCCACTCTGCTTGCTAATTGCTCCGACGGTTCTTTTATAAATCGCTCAAAGAGCACACTAAAATCTTTAGCGCCACAGTAGCCGAGAGAATTTGGCGCGAATGAATACTTGCATGTCCTAATCAGGCCTTCAAGCGAACCCAAAAAGGCACCTTCCCCTCAAACTTGCTAAATACATATGAAATTCCAACTACGAGCAAAACGCCGCAAACTATCAGCAAAGCCCCAAGCGCTTTTTCAGGAGTAAGCGAAGTGCCTAAAAAAGATGCTGAAAGCATAGCGGTTATTGGCTGCGCTAACAACAAAATGCTTGTAGCTTTATGCACTGGCAAATATTTCAGGCCGTTGTAATAAGTAAAAACATAAAGGAACAGGAAGCTTGCTGTTATGCCGAGCCAAGCAAGCTGTGCAAAGCTAAGTGTGAATGTGCTAAGCAAAACACTTGGCATAAATATTGCTAAAGCAACCAGCATAAATACAGAGCCAAAGAACATCCTTGCAAAAGCCACTAAAGTGCCTGAAACTTCGTTAAGCATGCTTTTTGCTATAACGTTTTCCGCTGCCCAGAAAATAGTAGCAATAAGCACAAGCAGAGCAGGCAAGCTAAGCGCCACATTCGGAAGGAAGAAAAGATAGTTGCCCACAAGCAAAATAAATGCACCCAGTAAGAATTTTGGACTAAGCTTCTCTTTGAGGAAAATTAAGGCAAAAATGCTCGCCCAGATAAACAGTGTTTTATGTATGAAGCCGGCTATTGCTGGACTTTTTAAAAGTGAAAGCGCATAGAAGAAAAGGAAAAATGGGATGCTGCCACCGATTAGGCCTATTGCTAAAAACCTCGGCAAAAGTTTTCTATCAAATATTTTGCGGAAATTTTTATTTTCTACTATAAGTATAACAGAAAGCAAAACGAGTGCAACCAAAGTATTTTTCAATGTTGTGAGCAAAAACGGGTTGATGCCCTTTACTGCAAACGCGTTTATAAAAATACTTACGCCACTTACAAGCGCAGTAAGAAAAACAAGTAAAATTCCTCTATTCATAGCAGAAAAAGAATACAAAAAAACTAATAAAAACATTATTGCTATTATTAGCAATAACATCAGTTGACAGAGGTGAAACATTGTTAGATTTTATCGTTGCCTTCTGCCTTTCGTTAGTTGTTTATTTGGTCCTCACTACAGGCTCAGGCAACATCTTGCTCTGGAGCAACGCTGAGCTCATACTTGGCATAATTTTTGCAGCAATAACCGCCACAATTGTGAAGATTCTTTTTAATAAATTAAATATTAAGCTGAGTAGCAAAGCACTTAATCCAAAACGCTGGCTATTGTTTTTAGCTTATATATTCGGCCCTTTTGCTCTTTCACTTATAAAGGCAAACATTGATGTTGCTTATCGCGTACTCACAGGTAAAATAAAGCCTGCAATTGTAGAGATAGATCCAAAGCTGAAAAATGATTTTGGCATTGCTATGCTCGCAAACTCAATAACGCTTACTCCAGGCACGCTAACGCTAGAAGCAAAGGGCGGAAAGCTCTATATACATTGGTTAAATGCAAAAAGTGAAAAACCGAAAATTCAGCAAGTCTGTTCAAGCTTTGCTGACTGGATTAGGAGGATAACAGAATGAGTGTATTTATTGTTGCAGCAGTACTATTATTCTTAACTATATTAATATCTATTGTAAGATTAGTTCTAGGACCAAGTATTGCTGACCGCGTAATAAGTGTCGATACTGCAAACACAGTTGCAATAAGTGCTCTTATTGTGCTTGCAGCCGCATACAAGCAAGCTATGTTTATTGATATTGCAATAGTTTATGCGATGCTTTCATTTGGAGGCACGATCTACTTTGCTCACTATTTGGAGGCGAAAAAATGATCGAAATGTTAATCTATGCGTTACTCGCAATTGGCATAGTATTCAACGCGATAGGCGCGTTAGCCCTGCATAGGTTCATCGACTCTTACACAAGGCTTCATGGAAGCACGTTATGCACCACTTTTGGCTCAATATTTATTGTGCTTGCTGTAGTAATTTATTCCATTACTATTGGGTCCATTCAGATGGCTCTGCATGCGGTTTTCGCACTAGCGTTTATTATGGTCACAAACGCCACTGCTGCGCATGCGATTGCAAGAGCTTCTTACTTAGCAGGCATAAAACCAAAAGAAGTAAGCGTTGATGAGTTAGCGAAGGTGAGCAAATGATACTGCACATAATTGCGTTAGCAGCAATAATTGCAACCGCTGTACTCGCAATAGAATTCAAGGATTTGCTTATAAGCACGGCTATGTTAGCAGCGATGAGCCTAATGCTCTCACTTGAGTTTTATCTATTGCAAGCACCGGATGTTGCAATAACTGAGGCCGCTGTTGGCGCCTGCCTGAGCACAGCAATATTTATAATTGCAATAAAGAAAACTGCGAGGTATGAAAATGGAGCTTGCTAAGATTGCATTTTTCCTTATATTCACATACTTTCTCTTAGCGTGCGCACTGCTGTTAAGGCCTTTTGGAAAGCCTGCTGTAAGCGATATGGACGAATACTTCATATTAAATGCGCAGAGAGAAGCGGCAAGCAACAATGTTGTTGCTTCGATTGTTTTTGATTACCGTGGTTTGGACACATTGGGAGAAGCAACAGTGCTATTCGCTGCGGTGAGCAGCATAGTTTTGCTCTTTAGAGGTGCTCCGAAATGAATGGAAGCTCAGTTATAGTGAAGGTTGTTTCGCTTGCAATTATTTTGCCAGCGCTTACCTTCGGTCTTTACATTATCGCCCATGGTCATTTAACGCCTGGCGGGGGTTTTCAAGGCGGAGCAATTATCGCAAGCGCCCTTGCCATATTTTTGGTTGCGTTTGCTAAGCAAGCATCAAAAACTCTTAGAAAAAACTTGCTTAGCGCATTGGAATGCTTAGCATTGCTCGGCTTTATTGGCCTATCTTTCCTTGGCTTGGGAAAAAGTTTCTTCTTTAATTTCTTAGCGAACTCAGGCCTTATATTCGGGCAAGCTGTTCCATTTGGACCAAACCCTGGCTTCATAAATACAGCAGGCGTGATTCCGCTTATGAATTTCTTTGTTGGCTTAGAGGTGAGCTGTGCGCTCACAATAATAGTGTTAACTATGCTGAAAGCCGGCGGTGATAAGAAATGATAGAAAATATTCATTTCATAGCGGTTGCTTTGTTAATAGCCCTCGGTATTTATACGTTAATATTCAAAAGAAATCTAATAAAGATCGCAATGGGCATTTCTATACTTGCCAGTGGGATAAATCTTTTCTTAATCTCTTTAGGGTATAGAGCGCAAGGAATTGCGCCGATATTTACAAATGCTGCTATTGCCGCTAGCGAAGTGCAGGCAAAAATGGTTCTGCCTGCTCCACAGGCATTAACCCTCACGAGCATAGTGATAAGCCTGGCTGTTACCGCATTGATGCTTTCCTTTGCAATTATAATATATCAAAAAACTGGCTCTTTGGATGCCACCAAAAGCAGGAGGCTGAAGGGATGATTACAATTTTGCAACAGCATAGCGCAGCGTTGTTAGTAGCTTTGCCTTTATTGTTTGCGTTCCTAACGCCTCTAACTGCAAAACTAAATGCAAAGCTTTCAAAGCTTGTCATATTTATTGGCCTAGCTTTAATCACTTTAACCGCGGCAATTGTTTCATTCGATGTTTTTAGTACTGGAACTAAGCTGTATGTAATGGGTGCTGAGCTGCCAAGCGTTGCAAAGCCTGCGAGCTTAACAATTCCTGTTAGAATTATTTTCGAGATAGACGCATTCTCTGCCTTTATGATTTTGATAGCTGCATTGATTGCGGTTGTAGCTTGCGTCTACTCGCTTCGCTTTATCAAAGAATCTACAAGCAAGTATTACAGCGTTTTCTTCCTGATGCTTGCAGGAATGTTTGGCTTGCTTTCCACTGGTGATCTCTTCAACCTTTTTGTGTTTATAGAAGTTCTTTCTTTGGCATCTGCAGGCCTAATTGCTTTTAGGCATAATGAAGTGGAATCGGTAGAAGCAGCATATAAATACCTTATTATAAGTTCATTAGCATCGTTGATGATATTGTTTGCTATTGGAATCCTCTATGGCCAGTATGGCTTGCTCAATATAGCTGCTTTAGCTAAAGCATTACGATTTTCTTTTGTGGATGTTGTTGCTTTAGCACTGCTAGTTTCTGCTTTGGCAATGAAAGCTGGCTCTGTGCCGATGCATTTCTGGGTACCTGATGCTTACAGCAGAGCGCCAGCTGCAATAACCGCTTTGCTTGTTGTTGCAAGCCAAGCGTGTTTGTATGCACTGTTCAGAATCTCATTCACTTTGTTTGGAGCTTTCCCTTTAATCCAGCTTATAGCATGGGCTATAATAATACTCGGTCTGCTTTCAATGTTTGTTGGCGTTACAATGGCGCTACCTCAAAAGGATATAAAGAGGCTTATGGCATACCATGCGATATCGCAAACCGGTTATATGCTTTTAGGCGTGGGCTTAGGACTATTAGCTAACAATTCAGCTATGGCGCCCTTTGGCTTGAAAGCAATGGAAGGAGGAATATTCCATATAATGAACCATGCGATGTATAAAAGCCTGTTATTCCTTACTGCAGGCGCAATAATATATGCAACAGGCAAAAGAAACCTTGATGAACTAAGTGGTTTAGCAAAGAAGATGCCTTTCACTACAATATTCTTTATCATCGGTGCGGCTGCAATTGCTGGTCTGCCGCCAACAAATGGTTTTGCTTCGAAGCTTTTAATATACGAGTCAGCATATATGTTCAATCCTTTGTTTTCCATAATTGCAATGATTGTTAGCGTACTTACTCTTGTTTCGTTTGTTAAGGTCTTTTGTGCGGCTTTTCTTGGACCCGAACTTAAAGAGCTTGCTGATGTTAAGGAAGTACCAAAGAGTATGCTCCTTGCAATGCTCTTGCTTGCATTCTTTGTATTGCTTTTTGGGTTATTCCCAAGCTTTGTTGTAAAAACAATTGTTGAACCTGCTGCAAATGCTTTATTAAACCAAGCTGCATACATAGGTGCTGTACTATGATATTGGCAATACTTGAAACAGGGAAAGGGTTTTGGGAGCCAATAACATTTTTAGCGTTCGCGCTTTTGGTTTGCCTAACTGTATTTATTATTCGAATGTTTGGTAGAAAGGGGTTTACATACAGCAAAGACAAAGCACGTGCGTTTTTTTCAGGTAACTTAGCAGATGAAAATTCTAGAGTTAAGGCGAGCGATTATTTCTGGGGTTTCTTTGAAGCAATGAAGCCTTACTACAATTTAATAATGAAAATACATACTGGAATTATTAACGACTACGTACTTTGGTTCGTTATTGTTGCTTCATTGCTTTTAATAGCGCTTACATTAGGGGTGTTCCAATGGGTTTAGATGCGCTTAAAAAATCCCTTTGGGTCTTTCACCTAAACACAGGCTCATGCAATGGCTGCGACATTGAAATAATTGCAGCTCTAACGCCGAGATACGATGTTGAGCGCTTTGGAATAAAATTGGTGGGAACACCAAGGCATGCAGATGTTTTGCTTATAACAGGCCCTGTTACGAGAAAGATGAAGAAAAGGTTGCTTAGAGTTTATGAGCAAGTGCCAGAGCCAAAAGTGGTGGTTGTAGTTGGTAACTGTGGGTCAACTGGTGGAGTATTTTACGAATCATATAATCTTGTTGGCCCTGTTGATAAGCTGATTCCTGTTGATGTTTATGTTCCCGGGTGCCCGCCAAGGCCGGAAGCGATAATAGCTGGCATCGCCAAGGCATGGGAAAAGCTGGAAAGGATGCGTGAAAAAAATGAACGCTGAGGAATTTATAGAAAAGCTTAAGAAAGAGCTTGGAAAGGATGTTAGCAATTTCAAAGTTGTAACTACTGAGCACGGGCTAAGCAAAAGCAAAGCTTATCGCGTATGGGCTGACGCTGACAGTAAAAATTTCAAAAACGTTGTAAAGAAGCTTTTCTCGTTGCAGGAGTACCCGCACTTCTCTGTTTCCTCTGGCTTCGATGCAGGCAAAACAATAGAAATACTGCTTCATTTTGCTCTGAACTATGCAAATCCGAAGGCATTGGTGCTCTTCACGCTTAGAGTAAAGCTTCCAAAGCAGAAGCTAAAAATGAAAACAATAACCGATCTAATACCGGGAGCAATGATTTCGGAGAAAGAGAAAAGAGAATTTTTAGGAATAGAAATAGAAGGCTTGGCTGCTGGCAAAATGTTTTTGGATGATTCGCTTTCGGGCGTTTATCCTTGGAGGCGGGATAGTAAAGGTGCAAACAAAATAGCCAAAAATTTGCATAGCGGTGATGCGATTGAGTGAAAAGAAGAAATGTAGTATAGCTATAGGCCCCATACATCCTGCATTGAAAGAACCTATTCAGATAGAGGTAAAGATAGAAGGAGAAAAAGTAACAGATGTTGATTTTGCTTTGGGGCATGTGCATAGAGGAATAGAATGGATCGGCCTAAGAAGAAATCCCTTGCAAATATTATATTTAGCAGAAAGGGTTTGCGGCATATGTAATATTAGCCATCCTTTGGCTTTCTGCACAGCCATAGAAAATGCTGCAAACATAAAAGTTCCTGAAAGAGCAGAGTATTTGCGTGTAATTTATGCTGAACTGGAGCGCATACACTCCCATTTGCTTTTTTTAGGTGTTGCTGCTCATGAACTTGGCTTCGATTCAATCCTGCACTACACCTGGCTTGTTAGGGAAAAGGTTTTGGATATAATCGAGTACCTTACAGGCAATCGTATAACAAAAGCAGTTTTAATGATCGGCGGCATTCGCAGAGACATAACAAAAGAGCAGATACCAAAAATAAAAGAGACGCTAAAATATTACGAAAAGATCTACAAAAAGCTCTGCGATATATTTTTGGATGATCCAACAATAAAGCTCAGAACTCGCGATATTGGAGTATTAACGAAAGAGCAAGCCCTGAAGCTGTGCATAGTTGGACCAACCGCAAGAGCTTCTGGCGTAAAGAAGGATATAAGGCAAGATTTTCCTTATGCTGCATACGCAGACCTAAAAATAGAAGCTATAACCCCTGCTACGCTCTTGAATGAAATTCGCGGTGATGTTTTTGACAGAGTGATTGTAAGATTGCTTGAGGTAAAACAATCAATGGATATTATTAAGAGATGTTTAAAGGAGATGCCAGAGGGCCCTATAATGTATGAACCAGTGCTGCAAAAACTATTGGTTGAACTAAAGCAGGTTTCTAATGAAGGCGTTGCTTTAGTTGAGGCGCCGCGCGGCGAGCTGATACATTATATAAGAATGAAAAACAGCGAAGCACCAGTAGTTTGGAAAATAAGGGCGCCAACTTATGCCAATATGCATGCAATTCCAGCAATATTAAAGGATTGCCAGCTTGCTGATGTTCCGATAGTAGTTGCCTCTATTGATCCATGCATTTCGTGCGCTAACCGCGCAATTGTTGCTGATAAAAATAATATTGTATTGAACCAAGAAAAGCTGCACGAACTGAGCGTTAAGAAGACGTTAGCTTTAACAAAGGATAAAGTGAAGGGTGAGGGGAATGATTGAATTCATATATTTTGGCTTAGAGGCGCTGATAATTATATTGTTAGCGCTATTCATTGCATTGTTATTTAATGGCATAGAAAGGAAACTCATAGCGAGGATGCAAGCACGCATAGGACCACCAATAACCCAGCCTTTTATCGATGTGAAGAAATTATTTATAAAGGAAAACATCGTGCCCGATAATGCAATACCCTGGATTTTTAACGCGATGCCTTTGATTGCTCTTGCAAGCTCTCTGCTTGTTTTGCTTTACATCCCATTTGGTGGAATGCCCGCGTTGCTTCAAAACTATGGTGATTTAATACTTGTAGTCTATATAATGCTCATTCCTTCATTAGCGTTAGCTATCGGCGCCTTTGCTTCTGGCTCACCTTATGCAAGCATAGGCGCTCAGCGCGAAATAGTAATTATGATAAGCTATGAGTTTGTTCTTTCAGTTATAGTTATTGCAGTAGCTTGGCTATTTTCGCTTGCATTTCCACAAGCAAATGCCTTTTCATTTGCAACAATAAATGAGCATGCGATTTGGAGCGTCGCAGGACCTGTAGGCATCGCAGGCCTCCTTTTACTTTTTATAAGTAGCTTGGCGGTTATGCCTGCAAAGATAGGAAAGTTACCTATAGACATCGCTGAAGCAAAAACAGAGATTGCGGACGGTGTGCTTGTTGAATATAGTGGCAGAAATCTGGCTTTACTTCATATGGCGCAGGCCACAAGGATGTTTGCATTTGCATCTTTAATAGTTGCTCTATTTTTACCGTGGAATTTGAGTAACATATTTTCATTATCTGGCACGTTAGCGTTGATTGGTGATTTTGCATTCTTCTTGGCTAAGGTATTTGTGATTATGTTTGTTAGTGGAATATTTGTGAGCGCTGCCAGCGCGCGCCTAAAAATCGATCAGGCAGCTAAGTGCTATATTTCTTTTATCTTTTTATTATCTTTAATTGGATTAATGCTTATAGGCTTAGATATAATGTTGTGAGGTAAAAAACATGCTTTCGTTGGCAAAGCAACTGATAAAACAGCTTTTCAAAAAGCCAGAAACAAATCCATTCCCAAGCAAACGTGTTCCCAAAAGTGTCATAAAGTTTATGAAAAAAGTTAAGAAAGGGGAGGCAAAAATAAACGAGCCTGTAAAAACTCCGCCAAGATTTAGAGGCAGATTGATTTATTATGAGGATAAATGCATAAGATGTAAGCAATGTATTCGCGTATGTCCAGCTAATGCTCTGGAATTCGACGAAAAAAACAATGTGATAAAGCACTATGTAAGCAGGTGCACTTTTTGCGGACAATGCGTTGATATATGCCCGGTAAAAGCACTTGAGCAAAGCAATGAGTTCTTACTTGCTGATTATAATAAGAACGCTGGTTTCCTAGAGCCAAAAGAAAAAGAAGTGGAAAAAGGCTAAGAAGAGAAATGAAATAATCACTCCCGAAATTCTTCAATTTCGTGCCACTTTTCTTGTTCCAATATTTCCATCAGCTTGGCTGCTGCTCCTTTTGCTTCATTGCTTAGCGGTGTTCCAAGCAAGGTTTGTTTTGGCTGAATGCCTATCAGCAGTATTTTCTTAGCATATTTTTCAATTGCTGAGATAAATTCCTTCAGTGGCAAGGAATGCGTGCTTATAAAGGCTGAGCCTGCATATTCTTTTTTCAACCTTCTTATCGCGCCTGCTTGCAGGCCCATTTCAGCAGCATCGATTACAACAAGAAGCTTCGGCTTTATTCTTTTAACAACCCCGATATAATTTTCGGGAACGATGCCACAATCTATTGTTTGCCAGCCCTCACTTCTAAAATTCCTCGCGATATAGCAACCAATAGCATCATCGCCATTGAGCTCGTTGCCGATTCCCAAAAGCAAATTCAACTTCGATCACAGAACTATTTCTTTGTGCGCGTTATTTTTATCCCTCTGCTTCTGCGCTTAGTACTAAGAAGCTTGTCTTTGCCGACTCTGCTGGCTGCAGTTATCGTTCTTTTTTTACCTATAATTGAAATACTTCTTGAAAGCGTTTCGCCGCTCGCGGTTTGAACTTTAGTGGTGAGCACTGCACGTCCAAAAACCCTCCGGGCCCTAACATTTGCTTTTTCTTTGGAAAGCATATCTTCAACAGCAGGCGCTAAAAAGCCACTTTTCTTTTTGCCTGCTTTTCTTCTAATAAAACGACCTTTTGGCATTCCTTCACCTCTTAGAGTTGTATGTATATGGAAACAGAAGGGCTATTTAAAGGTTTTGTAAATTATTGCTGGCACAACACTGTTCAATAACCTACAGGCTGCATTACCCTGCCAATGAAAAGAATGTTTCCTGTTTTGCTTTCTTGTATTATGAATATAAATGGGTGGTCTGCTCTAAATATTACTGGATGTTTGGGTGCTGCCCCAATCATAACAAGAATGGTAGTTGCCGCTGCTGCTTCTGTACCTTCCTCATAGACATCCACGTATGCTTTATGTAAGATGTCGCTAATATAAAGCATTTTTGTTCCATCAATTCCGGAGAAATCTGCGCCAGGCCATTCAAAAGGCGAATGCATTCCCATATCTTTTAAATAGTCTGTTAATGAGTAAGAGGTTTCAAATTTATATTTGGGTATGTATATGTAAACTGTCTCGGGTTTAAGGCTGTTCCGCCACTTTTGAAGCCTTTCTTCAGTCAATATTGATTCTAAGTAGTGTATGTTGGTTTTTGGCAGGAGAACCAGCATTGATATTTTGTCGCCCTGATATTTCATTTCAAGTATTTGCACACCATCCATTTCCGCGTAATTGAATTCCAAATCGGAATCTGTGAGCTGCATCATTGGAACCTTAACCTTTTTTCCAGAACGAAGGGTAAAATCCTCTGGTTTTGTGCGTTGCTTATCAAACTGGTGCTCCCATTTTCCTTTGAAATATATTGCATTCGTGAGCACCGCACGGGTAAGTTCGTTGAACATCTCTGGATGCACAATTTCTCTTATTTTGTTATTTGTATGGCCTGCAACCCAGTTGTTTATCTCATTACTTGAGCCAGCAGCATCGTTTACAAAATCCATATTCCTGATTTCACCCAAATAATATCTCCATATTGTATTTTTGTATTCTTCCAAAAAGGGATAATCCTTCTGCAACCATATTGCATTCGCAACATGAAATTCATATTTTCCGCCAGTCTTGTTCGCTGTATTCAGTAGTCTTGCAAAGGAAAACCTTCTTCTGTCATTGTCTTCAGGAAACTGAAAAACGGACCTTATTTCGTCTGCCGTCTGACCACGAGCACCTTCGTATGCCATTGCCATTGCAGTTGATATACTCCAAGGAGAGAAAAATATATTTCCATTAGACTTTTTGCTTATTTCCGAGTAAAGCCTGATAGCAAACTGGTTATTTGCCTTAACTACCTCTGCAACCCCTTCCGGCGTTGCTCCGCTGTCATCAGCAGTCGGAATAAATATGTCGGTCCAACCAAGATTTAAAAAACCATAAACAGCAATTCCAATCACTGCTATACCGGCCAAAGCACCAAGTGTTTTTGCACCCCATTTACTCCATTTTATAGATACTATCAAATTCTTTAGGCGTGCCAATAGGCATACCAAAAAGCAGGAAATGGTATAAAAATAGAAAACATGCAAACTAAAAGCTATAATTAATGCAACAATATCCGGAACACCAAAAGGCAACAGATTGTAAACCAAGGCGAAGGGCAAAAAAAGCACCAAGAGCAACCCTACAACAACAGGAACCATAGATACTGGCATAGGCAAAATGGTTACTGCAACGAAAAACAAAAAACAAACCAGAAGCAGCAAAAAGGTTAGAACAACCTTTTTCCAGTCCGGTTTTAAAAATTCTTTAATCGTTTTTTTATTCAGCATAATTTTACTCCTCCTTAAAAAGCAAATAATAATATTACTGACAAAGTTAAAAATGTTTAGTTTATTATTTTTGTGATTTGCATGCACGAATGGTCTTTGGCGCAGGCGGTAATAAATGGTGCTTTGGATTATGCAAAGAAGCATAAACTAAAGCGAGCTATTAAAATTAATGTTGTATTGGGTGAGCTGCAGCAAATAGATGTGCCGGCATTCAAACTTGCTTTGAAGGAGCTAATAAAAGAGCAGCAAGCATACAAAATAAAGTTTAAAATAAAAGAAGAGAAAGCAAAGCTGAGATGCAGAGCTTGCGGCTTTGAATGGCTTTTTTCTAAAACAAAGGAAAAGCTTAGTGAGCAGGATTCTGAGCTAATACATTTTGTGCCTGAGGTAGCACACACATATATGCGCTGTCCGAAATGCAAGAGCCCAGATTTTGAAATTATTAAGGGCAGAGGCGTACAAATCGAATCTATTGAAGAAATAAGTGAATAACATGGACCCTAGGTTAAGCATAATAGATGAAAGGTTAAAAGAAGTGAAAAGAATAATTGCTGTTTCAGGATGCAAAGGAGGTATTGGGAAAAGCGTTATTTCCTGTGCTCTCGCATTACAGCTCTCAAAACTTGGCTACAAGGTCGGATTATTGGACCTGGATTTTTTCAGCCCTTCGGACCATATTATTCTTGGTGCCAAGCTTTCTTTTCCCGAAGAAGAAAAAGGAATTGTGGCGCCAGAGGTCAGTGGCATAAAATTTATGTCAATTGTTTATTTCATCGAAAATAAGCCAGCACCTTTTCGTGGCATAGATGTTTCTAATGCGATAATAGAGCTGCTCGCCATCACGCTCTGGAATAAGCTAGATTTTTTGGTTATTGATATGCCTCCAGGCATTGGAGATGCGACGCTTGATACAATAAGAGCAATAAAAAGAATGGGGTTTTTGCTTATTAGTACACAATCAAAGCTTTCCTGGGAAAGTACAAAGAGAATGGCTAAGATGCTAAAAGAGATAAATGTGCCAATAATAGGAATAATTGAAAATATGCAAAAAGGCAGCGATTCATTCATAGAAAAACAGGCAAAGCTTCTTGGTATAAGGTTTTTAGGCAGCATTGAGTTTGATGAAAAGCTGGAAAGCAAGCTTGGAAACATGAAGAGCTTTTCCCAAACAAAATTTTCCAAACAAATAGGAAAAATAGTGCCAAATATCTGCTAAA
>JAGGVE010000037.1 GCA_021163505.1 Candidatus Iainarchaeum sp.
CCTATGCAAAGCTCAGTTGGCGAATCTCTTAAGCATGATATTGAAGTTGTGAAGGAAGAACTAAACGATGTGAAAGGTACAAATAGCGAGCTTTCTGCAAAGATGCAGGAATTGCAGAGTAAACTTTCAGATTTTGAAAATAAGATTAGTTCTTTCGAATCACAGTTTGCCAGCATAAATAGCAGCTTAGCAGAGAATAGCTCTGCTTATGAAACTCTAAGCAGTTCGCTAAATGAGCTGAAGCAAAGCATAAATGCTGTAAACGCTACACTCGCTGAAATCAGCAACAAAAATTCAGATTTTAATGCCTCACTGTCAGCGCTTTCAACCAAGGTTAATTCTCTGGAGGAACAGCAAACAAAAGTTACAGCAGGCTTTGTTACCTTTGGCCAGGGCATGGCTGTTGCTTCCGCTGTAATAATTGTGATTCTCGCAATAGCTTTTTATTTGAGAAAAAAGGAAGAAACACAGGAATCGCTTTTTGAGGAGCCTTCTTTGGGTGAAGACAAGACCGAAGAAATGGCTTCAGAATTAGTTGCGGAAGAAACAAGGCCAAAAGGCCGCTGGGCATATAAAGGAGAAGGTGCACAGGACCAAAAGGAAGAGAAACGCTTTAGCCTAGGGGACCTTATAAAAAGAGGCTAAGCAAAGGAGTGTGCATTAAAAATTCTAAAATTTATTTAGTTCTGGCTCGGTAGTCCCTTATAAATGCCTCTATACTCCTATCATAAGTTTTTTCTGCTTTAGTTGAAAAGTAACATGCTGGCAGTTTTTGGCATTCCATAGAATCCCCTCTTTCCATGCACGGGAGCGGATTCGAACCGCTGAAGGCACTAAGCCACAGGGTCCTAAACCCTGCCCCTTTGACCACTCGGGCACCCGTGCTTTGGCTCTAATAATTTCCTTGAAATATTTTTTAAAAAAGATGGATTTACTTTATTTTGTTACTTTTTCAATTTCTTTCGCGAACTTAAGAATGGTTTTTTTCAGTTTTTCGCATTTCTCTTCGCTAAGTTCGTTTTTGCTTATTTTCTCAGCCACTTTTAAGAATGCATTTTTCAACGCAGTTACCTCTTCAATGGCATGTATTTTTTTAAGTGAGTTAAGTATCCTTTCTCTTGCTTTTTCACCATGTTTGAGAAAGTTTACCAGAAGTCCCCGGTTCTTTTCCAGAATTTTTAACCTATCTTTTCCTTTCTTAGTTATAGAATAAATTTTTATAACCCTTTTCCCATGCTTTTTTGGCTTACTTTTTATCAATCCTTCCCTTTCGAGGGCTTTTAGTACAGGATAGACCGAACCAAAGCTGGGTTTCCACCTTTTGTTTGTAGCATCATAAAATGCGTTTATTATTGCATACCCATGCATCTTTTTTTTGTTTATTGTTTTCAGGACAAAGTAGCGCAAGTGTCCTCTAAATAACATGTTTGCTAGATCGTCTTTCACAAATATATCGGAACGCGATATATTTAAAAATATTAGCAGTTTTATTATTTTGGGGGCGATTTTTATGAAAAAGCTTAGCGTTTTGGTTGCATTGTCTTTTTTCCTTTTCATGTTTTGCAGTGTGTATTCAGCAAACACCGACGTTTACTATCTCTTGGATGTTGATTCCACAGTACAAAAACCTGCTACGATTTATCCAGGGGATCAAATAAACTTAGCTGTGACGATAATTAATAATGGCAGATACGTTGATGCCCGCGATATAAATTTGGAACTTTCACTACCTGAAGGTTTTTTGCCTATTGATACTGAAAAATCGCTCGAGATAATAAAACCTAAAGAAAAAGAAACAGTCGTGTTTCGCTTTATTTCCTCAAAAAATGTGACTTCTGGGACATATAATCTCTCTTTAAAGCTCACGTACAAAAATAAAGATGATGTTGTTTCAGAAACAAAGTATCTGAGCGTGGTTATTTCTGATCTTTATAAGATTTCTCTGTCTAACCTGCGAGTTTCGAATTATTTTCCACACATAGGCGAGATAATCACTGTTACTGCAGATGTTAAAAATACAGGCTCATTGGAGGCGCGCAATGTTTCTGTTGATTTCTCGATGGTCAATTCTAATGATTTCTCGGGTTTTATAGTTCTTTCAGATACTCATCAAGAACTCGGCAATTTGTCAGCAGGGGCATCTAAAGCTGTAACCTTCAAGCTAAAAGCGAGCGATAATGCTGAGCCGGGCGTTTATACCTTTAGTTTAAAGGCAGAATGTCTCGATTGTAGCGAATCACAGGAGCAGAAATTTTCAATCCACTTATATGGCAAACCAGACCTTATAATTTCAGGCATTGATTATGCAATAAGCGGCAGAGATGATAAAAAGATTGTTCAGGGTGACAAGATTTCAATCTCTGTGCAGCTTGATAACCTTGGCAAGGAAGATGCCAAAAGCGTGGTTGTCTATTTAGAAACGGATGATTCGCTAATAGGTTCAAAGCGCTCATACATAGGTGAGATAGAAAGCGACGATTCTGGTTCAGCAATATTTGATTTAATAGTTTCGGAAAACGCACCAATAGGCTATCACGAGATAAAAATAAAAATTACTTATTTGGATGAGCTCCAAAGAGAGCAAACATTGCAACATAGCTACAAATTATATGTGTTCAAAGCGCCAGAGCCAAGCCCCTATTTGCATTATGTTTTCATAATTATAATTCTAATTTTAGTTTATTTCATACTTAAGGTAATAATAAGACAGCTTGCTATAAGAAAGCTTTAATGTGGCCGAAATGTTAAAATTAGCATTTCTCAACCTTTTCAGGAGAAAGAGCAGGACATTTCTTGCGGTAGTTGGTATTGTAATCGGCATTGGGGCAGTCATTGCTTTAAATGCGGTTGTTGATGGTATCTACAACGAGATCGATACCATTATAGGCTCGTTCCAAGCGATTATGGTAATGGAAAAAGGGTCAATGGACCAAACGCTTTCTAAGCTTGATGAATCTTTAAGGGCAAAGATAGAATCCGTCCAAGGTGTTCGCGTGGTTGTGCCCGAGGTTTGGATTTTGCCCCAAACAGTTGAGGGTAGGACACTTACACTTTCACAATCTTCAATCCCTGCTACAATTTATGGCGTTGATATTTCTGCATATAGAAAACTCAGAGGCAATGGCTGGGTTGGGGAGCTAGAAAAGGGCGAGATGCTCAATAGCAACGATAAGTACGCGGTGCTT
Source organism: Candidatus Iainarchaeum sp. (assembly GCA_021163505.1). Classification (GTDB taxonomy): domain Archaea; phylum Iainarchaeota; class Iainarchaeia; order Iainarchaeales; family DTGL01; genus DTGL01. Next base: position 3,186 of record JAGGVE010000037.1, read on the forward strand.
ATAGGCAAATCGCTTGCTGACAATATGCATAAATTTATTGGTTCTTCAATAAAGATAAATGGGCAGAAATTTAGGGTGAAAGGAATTGTCAGCTCAGAGTCAGAACTTCTTGGCAACTTGATTATTATGAATATTGATACCGCTCGCGAGATAGGTGGATTCCCTAAAGACAAAGTATCTTCCTTTTATGTTGAGGTAATCGACCCTGCAGAAGATAGAAAGGTTGCGGAGAAAATAAATTTTGCTTTAGGATCTGAGGTTGAAGCAAACACAGCTAGCGATTTTTCGAAAACCTTTGCAGGTGTTATAAAAAATTTTAGGTTGGTTGCTTTGGCAATAGCTTTGATATCCGCGTTTGTTGCAGCAATAGGTATATTGAATACTATGTTGATGAGCGTAATGGAGCGTTACAAAGAAATAGGCACTTTAAAAGCAACAGGCTGGACAAACGCAAATATAATGCAAATGATACTCTACGAATCCACGTTCATCGGAATAATCGGCGGAATATTGGGAATTTTATTTGGAACAGCACTATCCTTGTGTATTCCTGCATTTGGAATACCAACTCTGATAAAGTTAGAATCTGTTTTGTATGCGTTCTTATTCGCTTTTTTCGTTGGTGTTGTCGCTGGTCTGTATCCCGCATATCGTGCATCAAAGCTTGATCCCGTGGAGGCGATGAGGGGTGCCTAAACAAAGCATAATTGAGCTGAAAGATGTTGTTAAGGAGTACAGATTAGGAAAAACCATTGTGAGAGCACTGCGGGGTGTTTCTCTTGAGATAAAAAGAGGTGACTTTGCAATTGTCGTTGGTCCAAGTGGTTCTGGTAAAAGTACTTTGCTGCATATGATGGGTGCTCTCGATAGGCCAACATCTGGCAAGGTATTTATAGCAGGCAAAGACATTGGTTTGCTTGATGATTGGAGCTTAGCGATGCTTCGAAGAAAAACCATTGGATTTGTCTTTCAAACATTCAACCTTGTTCCAACTTTAAATACTCTTGAGAATGTTATGCTTCCCCTTGAGCCTACCGGCATAGATGAAATAGAAAAAATCAAGAGAGCTAAAGAGTTGCTTAAGCTTGTTGGGTTAGAGCATAGAATGCTCCATAAACCAATGGAACTGAGTGGAGGTGAAAGGCAAAGAGTTGCCATTGCAAGAGCACTTATAAACAATCCTGAAATAGTGCTTGCAGATGAACCAACTGGCAACTTGGATACCAAAACTGGTTTGCAAATAATAGAGGCGATGAGAAAACTAAATGTGGAGGAAAAGAAAACGTTTGTTATTGTTACGCACGATCTTTCCCTGTTAAAATATGGCAATAGGCACATCTATATCAGAGACGGCCTAATAGAAAAAATAAGGTGATCGCTTGCTCAAGCTTGCTTTTTCAAATCTCTGGAGAAAAAAATTGAGAACCTTTCTTTCTGTTTTTATGATAGCGGTGGGCGTAGCCGCAATAATAGCCCTAACTTCCTTGGCCGATGGTGTTTTTATGGATGTTAAGTCCGCAGTTGCACAGGTTCAGGGTGTTATTGTATTCCAGAAAAACCCTTATGGGCCCTTATTTTCCCAGATTGATGAGAGTTATATTCAGAAGATAGAACGGATAGCTGGTGTTAAGAAAGTGCATCCAGCGATAATCAAGCCAGCAAGAGAGATTGACGGGAAGCCTTTTGCCTATAACGCAAAATCAATAGTAAGGCTTATAGGCTCTAAATTTGAGAATTCTCAAGACAAGATAACAGTAATACGCGCTGAGATTATTGAAGGCCGCGGTCTTAAAGCGAGTGACAAAGGGAAAGTTGTTATTGGTACTGAAGTTAAGGATCAATATAACAAATTTGTTGGAAATAAAATTAAGATAAATGGCAAGGCTTTTGAGATAGTTGGAGTTTACAGGAGTGGATCGAAGTATTTAAATAGGGGGATTCTTCTGCAGCTTGATGATATGCGCGAACTTATAAACTTTCCAAAAAACAAAGTTGCACAGCTGAACGTTGAACTCGAGAATCCCGATGAAGCCAATAAAATCGCAAAGCTTATACAATTCAAGCTTGGCGATAAGTTTAAGGTAATAAACTCAACGCAATTTGCCAAATCGCTCGCAAACATATTGAGCGACTTGCGTCTTTTCGTTTTGGCTGTAGCTTCCCTTGCAGCAATAGTTGCAGCAATAGGTATATTGAATACTATGTTGATGAGCGTAATGGAGCGTTACAGAGAAATAGGCACTTTAAAAGCAACAGGCTGGACAAACGCAAATATAATGCAAATGATACTCTACGAATCCACGTTCATCGGAATAATCGGCGGAATATTGGGAATTTTATTTGGAACAGCGATCTCAAAGCTTGTTTCGTTGCAGATAGGCATGCCTACATTTGTTTCAGCAGAGCTTCTTAGCGAATCGTTTTTATTTGCTTTAGTTATAGGGGTTTGTGCTGGCTTGTACCCTGCGTGGAAAGCAAGTAGGTTTGATCCTGTTGAAGCGTTACGAGCGGAATAAATATGTAATTTTTTTCATATGACTGTTTGTTCATATTATTTTTCTTTTTTGGCTGAAAATAGCTAATAGAAAAAAATAAATATAAGTTTGTAGTTGTTATATTTGATTTTTAATCAAAAATGTTTGTTTGATGCGGGGTGAGAATAAAAATGGCGACAAAAAAGAGAAAGAAGGCGGCAAAGAAAAAGAAGACAACAAAGAGAAAAACAACAAAGAGGAAGACGACTAAAAAGAAGACAACAAAGAGAAAAACCAAAAAAAAGACAACCAAGAGGAAAACAAAAAAGAAAAAGAGGAGGTAAATGGGGGCTTAATAAAACCCTCCTGTTTTTTATTTTTAATTATTATCAGCAAAATAAACTAATTCATCCAGCCTCTTCTTCTGAGTTTTTTCCTAGTTTTTTAGTCATGTAGCCGATTAGAAGAATTGCAATAGGCAATCGTTTTCTATTTTTAAAATTTCCTTAACCCTTTCTCCATCAAACGCCCTGTGCTTTTGCTCTTCCGCAGACTTTGCCAAATATTTTTTTCTTACGGAGCACTCTTCATCTGTCGTTTCAAATAGGCCCGTCCTTGCCACCAAACAGTTTTGATTCTACTTTCACTATTAAATAACCAAGAAAAAGGAATATTAATGCTCCTGCAAATATTAAAAACCAATCGTAAACCCCGAGCGGCTTTATTCTAAAAAACGTGTTCAGAGGGGTATAAAGTATGACTAACTGCATCAACAACGAAGCGAATACTGCGGACCATAACCACTTATTGCTAAACAAGTTTATTCTGTAACGAGCTCGAACCATCTGCACGCGTACAAGCTCGAAAACCACAAAGCATGTGAATGTTATTGTTTGAGCTCTTAAAAATCTTTCTTGAATATCTCCCCGTGGGTTGAAGAAGCTATACACAAATAAACCCAAAATTATCGCAGTCATAAGCAGGCCAATAGAAACAATTGAAAACGCAATTTGTTTGTTAATCACTCCTTCTGTCTTTGGTCTTGGCTTTCTTTCCATAAGCCCTTTTGCTTTTGGATCTAAGCCGAGAGCTACCGCAGGCAAACCATCAGTTAATAGGTTTATCCAGAGCAGCTGAGCAGCAGTGAGTATAACCGCCCTTTCTCCGAAGTATATGTAAACTTCCATCAGGGTAAACAAGAAAACCACAAGTACTTCGGCTAAATTTGAAGAAAGCAAGTAATTGACAAATTTTCGAATGTTGTCAAAAATACCGCGACCTTCTTCTATAGCATCCCTTATTGTGACAAAATTGTCGTCTAAAAGGATTAAGTCGCTTGTTTCCTTTGCCACATCCGTGCCTCTTATCCCCATTGCAATACCAACATCTGCCTTCTTCAACGCAGGGGCATCGTTTACACCATCTCCTGTCATTGCAACGATTTTTCCTTTTGCTTGTAGCGCTTTAAGGATTCTAACCTTTTGTGTTGGCGTAACTCTTGCAAATATCTCGGTTTTTTCAAGGGTTTCCTTAAGTTCTTTATCATCCATCTTTTCAAGCATTGGGCTGTTTATTGCATAATCTGTTTTAAATCCAAGCTCTTTACCTATTGCTTTTGCTGTTTCTATGTTGTCTCCTGTAATCATTATCACTTTTATCCCTGCTTTTCTACAGTCTGCCACAGCTTCTTTAACGCCAGCCCTTGGTGGATCAATCATCCCTTGCAACCCTAAAAAGACAAGGTTTCTTTCGAACTCTTCATCATTCTTGGCGTCTTCAACCTCTTTAAAGGCAAATGCTAATACGCGTAAAGCCCTTTTTGCCATGTCCGAATTTACTTTTAATATGGTTTCTTTTGTAATTTTATCCATATCCATAATTTTTCCATTTACAAGTATGCGATTACATCTCTCAATTACAACTTCCGGAGCTCCTTTCACATAAACTGTCTTTTTATTATCCTGTATACAAACAACGCTCATCATTTTGCGTTCGCTTGAGAAGGGGATTTCTTGCACCCTTTGCTCTTTTTTCCTTTCAATTTCAACATCGATACCAGCTTTCTTCGCTGATAGTAGAAGGGCGATTTCCGTTGGATCGCCGAGGTATTTCACTTTATTACCTTCTTTGTATTCAACAGCATCGTTGCAAAGTATTCCGCATTTAAGCATGGGAAAAAGAACCCTGCCATCTATCCTTTGCGAACCTTTGTAAAATTCTCCATTCGTTGAGTAACCTTCGCCTGTTACGTTGTATCTTTCCATATTGAAGAATACTTCTCTTACGGTCATAACATTCTCAGTTAGCGTTCCGGTCTTGTCAGTGCATATCACATTTACCGAGCCGAGGCTTTCTGCCACCGGCAAAGTTCTTGCTAATGCATTCTTTTTTGCCATCCTTTTTATGCCCATTGTTAGTGCAATAGTAACGATTGCGGGCAGGCCTTCAGGTACAGCAGCAACAGCTAAAGAAACAGCCCTTAGAAATATTTCTATTAAGGAATCCTTTATGACCAGGTATTGTGTTAATGCAACGAATATGATGATTAGTACTATTGCGGTACCTATGCTCTTCCCAAGCCTGTTTAATTCAAGCTGGAATGGCGTTGGCTTCTCTTCAGTTTCTGCAATTTGCTTTGCTATCTTTCCAACTTCTGTATGAATGCCTGTTGCTACTACTATAGCTCTAGCCCTGCCTCTTGTAATCAGCGTGTTCATATAAAGCATGTTTTTTCTTTCAGCTAACGGAGTTTCTTCTTTGAGCGTGCATTCTTTTTTTGAAACTGGCAGACTCTCGCCAGTAAGCATCGACTCATCTGCTTGCAGGTTTGCCTGTTCTATTATGCGTGCATCCGCAGGCACCTTGTCTCCTTGTTCTAATACTATTATATCGCCTGGAACGAGCAACTCTGCTTTTATTTTCTTTTCTTTGCCATCTCTGAGTACGCGCGCATGCGGCGCCGCAAGCTTTTTCAAAGCCAGTATACTTTTCTCCGCTTTATATTCCTGAAAAAAACCAATTATTGCGTTCGCAAGCAGTATTACTGTTATTAGGATAGCGTCTACCTCATGCCCTCCTTCATTTGGCATCAAACTCATTACAAATGAAATTATTGCTGCGGCAATCAGAATCAATACTAAAAAATCAGAAAACTGCCTCAAAAATATTTTTAGAGGATTTACTTTTTTCTCACCTTCAATACTGTTTTTTCCATATTGCAACAATCTTTGCTCAGCTTCTTCATTGCTTAAACCTTTTGGCGAAGAATGCAGAGCCTTAAATATTTCATCAAGAGGGGTCGCATGCCACTGCATTTTAGCACCTATCTACCTTCGTATGCTTTTATAAACTCACATTCTGGCGTAAACTCCACAAAGCTGCTGGCGGTTACTCCCCATTCGGGACACTGGTTTTCTTTAAGATTATCTATTTCCGCTATTCTTGGATTATGGGCAATATCGCAAACCCAGCCTTCGATATCCCATTTTGCATTGCCTGTGCTTAGACAAGGACCGTCGCTGAGATCAATACCCTTAGCTAAAGCTTCCTTGCAGAGCTCTTCGCACTTTTTTATCGCAAGCTCCTTTATAGAAGGTTGCTGCTTACTTTGCTCCGTTTGCTGTGTGCAACCACATAAAAGTGTGCTAACCACGATAAGGACGAAAAATGCAAAGTGCATCTTTTTCAAATAACCACCTTTGCCCAATATGCTAAAATAATATTACGTGAGCTTATTTTTATTCTTTGCCTTCTCAAGATTCAAATAGCTTCGAGAAGTTTTTACTTGTGTGTTTCTCAACCTCTTTCAAAGAAATCTGTAGAACGCTTGCTACCTTTTCTGCAACACTCTTTATCCAAAAAGGCTCAGCTCTTTTGCCATTGTAGCTTACTGGTGCATCCGTTTCGAGGAGCAGATTTTCAATCGGAACTTTTTCTAAAAATCTGCATATGTGCCCGTTGAACAGAACGCTTGGCCCTATGGAAATGAAATACTTCAAATCAATTACTTTCTGTAAAAGCTTGTCATTAGCTATAAACCAGTGCATCAGCACCTTTTCCACATTGTGTTTTGCAAGTAGCTTTACACATTCTGCTCGCGCCATTCGTGAATGAACTATTACCGGTTTATCGAGCTCTTTTGCTAGTTCTATCTGTTTGGTAAAGGATTCTCTTTGCTTTGCTCTCTGCAGTTCTGTTTCAGCATGCCTAAAATCTAGGCCAGTTTCACCAATCGCAATACACTTTGCTGCATTTTTTTCTATAAACGCTAACGCATATTCAATCTCTTTGTTACCCATTTGCAAGACATTACTTGGATGCAGGCCGAGAGCGCACTGCACTTCCTTAAAGCTCTTAGCAATCCTTAAATTTTCCTGCATACTTTCTAAGTCAACCGAATTGCTTACTATTTGCACTACCCCGACGTTAGCTGCCTTTTTCACCTGTTCTGCAACATTTTTAAATTCATTTAAGTGGCAGTGCGAATCTGCAAGCATAAAAATTGACTTCTTGATAGTTTTTTTAACACTATTCTACAAGCAATAACTTTTATGAAGCGCATACTTTTCAAGGATTATGAGCTCGTAGTATTCGATTCTGTTTATGAGCCCCGCGAAGACTCCTTCCTGCTCGCGGAGAATGTCAAAGTTAAGCCAGGTATTGAAGCACTTGATATGGGTTGTGGTTGCGGCATACAATCAATAAACCTTGCGTTGCAAGGAGCTAATGTACTCGCTGTTGACGTAAATAGAAAAGCAGTTGCAAACACAATCGAGAATGCAAAACGCTTGGACTTAGACAATAAAATAAAGGTAAAAAGAAGCAATCTTTTTAGCTCAATCGCTAAGCGAAAATTTGATTGTATTGTATTTAATCCCCCTTATTTGCCTGCAAGCAGCCTTGGTGATGTTTCAATAGAAGGAGGCAAACACGGTTATGAGATGTTACACAAATTTCTGGATAAGATGCCACTGTATCTAAAAAGGGATGGTGTTTGCTACTTTGTGCAGAGTTCTTTAAATGGCGAGCAACGCACAAAGAAAAAGCTAACTTCTTTAGACTTATCTTTCAAAATTATCGCAAGACAAAAATTTTTCTTTGAAGAGCTAATCATTTTTAAAGCTTTTTTCCAATTCTTTAAAAAATATGACATTTATTAATAAATCCAATGGCATTTTCTTTTACCTTAGTGGTTTAATCCTGCTTTTTCTCACATATGCCTTTTTTGAGCCAATTGTGACATCTAGTGTGAATAGTACAACAACGCAAACTGCGAGCTCTGCTATCGCGCTGATAAAGCTCTTCTATATATTTGGGATGGTTTTTATAATCCTTGGTATATTCATATTTGCTTTATCCTCTCTCTTTTCAAAGAGGAAGAAACATTGCATATAGGTGTTGTTTTGCTTTATTTTGTTTCTACAAATAAGCATAAATTTGATGAAATATGTGCAATTTTAGCCAAGCATAAAATAAAGTTGCTGTGGAAAGAACTTGAACTGCAAGAACGTGAGGGCCTAACCCTTGAAGAGATTGCTATTGAAAAGGCCAAACAGGCTTTCGCTAAGCTAAAGAAGCCACTTATAGTTGAGGACACCGGCATCTTTTTTGAAGGCTTCATAAATTTTCCGGGAGCCAAAGCGAAGCGCGTTTATGAGCGCTTGGGTTTTAAAGGTCTGCTTGGCCTTGCTTCAAAGAAATCAAAGAAAGCGTATTTCAAAACAGCAATTTGCTTTACAGACGGCAAGCAATATAAACTTTTTTTGGGCATCCTTAAAGGAAAGATTGCAGATAGAGTTTATTGCAAGAATAAAGACGTTATGCCCTATGAAAAAATCTTTGTGCCTGCTGGCTTCAACAAACCTCTTTGTATGCTTTCCCGGGCAAAAAAGAATGAGATTTCACACAGAGCCAAAGCAGCAGAGAAGTTTGCTAAGTGGTTAAAGAAGAATATTGGGGAGATAACTGAGCGATAGTCCCTGCAGCTAAGCATGCTCCACCTTTTTTATTTTTTACTCTTCTTAAACCATTCTTTGCATCTTCGCCTGCAATGCTTTTTGAGATGGTTTTCAGCTGCTTTAATTATGGGCCTTATGCTGTTTTCAAGCCCATATATTTTGTTCCTTCCAATGCGCTTAACCTTTACAATATGGCATCTTTTAAGAAGCTTTAACTGATGTGATACATTGCTCTGCTCAAGCCCTGTTTGTTCGCATATTTCTTGTACAGACCTTGGCTTATTCCAGATGGCCCTTATTATTGCCATCCTTGACTTTGAAGCAAAAATGTCAAAAAACAATGGGCATGATAATGCTTTCATATGAATATTTTTTCATATTATGCTTTTTAAGCATTTCGCCTTTATCCCTTATTATAATTAAGTAAGGGTGGTGTTATGGAAGAAACCATAAAAAATCTTGCAAAGGCTTTTGTAGGTGAAAGCCAGGCGAGGAACCGCTACACTTTCTATGCCAAAGTTGCTCAAAAAGAGGGCTTTGAGCAAATATCGGAGATATTTCTCATAACAGCGGAAAACGAAAAAGAGCACGCGAAGTGGCTGCTTAGGCTTATAAATGAACTAAAAAAGAAATGTAACAGGTCTTTGCCTGAAATTGAGATAGAGGCAGTGGTGCCAACCACCTTTGGCAATACTGTTGAAAACCTAAAAGCAGCTATTGCAGGCGAAAACTATGAGTATACTAAAATGTATCCGGAGTTTGCGGATATTGCAGAAAAGGAAGGTTTTTCAGAAATAGCATCTAGACTAAGAGCAATTGCAGTAGCAGAAAAGCACCACGAAGAGAGATACAAAAAGCTGCTTGCAGAATTAGAAGGCAATACGCTCTTTAATAAGAAGGAGAAAAAGTATTGGGTTTGCAGAAAGTGCGGATATGTACATTATGGAGAGCAACCACCAGGAAGATGCCCTTCATGTTCGCACCCAAAGAATTACTTTGAGCTCAAATGCGAAGAATACTGAAGTGAAAGATGCACAGGTTTTGGATTTCCAAGTAGTTTTTCCAAACATGCCTAGATTCTGATAATTTTCTTTATTTTATTATTCCATTTGGTTTTTGGCAGGTTTATTATATCTTTTAAGTTATATAGTGCTTTTTCCATTTTAATAGATGCTAAAAGAAGCGCATAGTAGTTTTCTAGCACAACTGGAGAATGATATTTGCTTGCAGTTCTATAATTCATTTCGGCAGCCTCTTTGTAACGCTTGGGGTGCTTAATATAATAAAGCACTTTTTTTGCAGCTTTGTGCAATCGCTTTTCCGAGATTTTGACCATTCCATTAGCACTTTTATATCTTTGTCCCAGCGATATATATTTGTAGCCCTCTTTTTTCAAATCTTTCCTAAAAACTTCATACTCAAACACTACAGGCAATACCTTGTAATATGCCGCTTCTAAAAATTGGTTGCCAAATCCTTCTTTTATAGTTGGATAAAGTGCAAAATCGGCTATTTTATAGAATTTGAAGAAGGCTAAGCTCTTAGCGATTTTATATGCTTCGATAAGCTTTACTCTTTTTTCTTTAGCGTATTCCTTTAATACTTCTAAATATTCTCGGTCGATATATTTTTCCGGAGGGTTTGTTAAAACTATTACTGCATTTTTTCCAGATATCTTCTTAAATTCGTTTACCAGATCTATTGATACTTCGATCGCCTTTCTCTTCACTATTCTTGTTGCTTGAAGAAAAACAACCGCATCCTTTAGTTTAAGTAATTTTTTTATGTTTTCTTTTGAATGACCATCTGGCTCTTCAAATTCAAATAGATCACCGAATATTTTTGCCTTTATTCCCCTTCTTCTTAACAGACGCTCTCTTTCAATAGAATTTATAACCACATGTGAAACTATTTGAGGAATATTTGGTGGCAGTATGTCAAGCATCAAATCTCTGATGAAAAATAGGTGTGATTTAAAAACTCGCCTATCCCACCAGAAATCGTGATGTATCGCTTCAGTTTTTAGGTTCCTCTGTTGTATAATTTGCATTAGCGCGTATGAGGCTGGCAGATTATATGCCATCGAAAACATATTGTGCACAATAATAAATTCCGGCTTTAATTCCTCAAACACCTTACTTAAGCTTTTTTCTGCTTTGCGTTCTAACCTATTGAACATCTTTTTTACTTTACTTTCGTCCTCGCCATCAAAAGCGTAGCTATTGAAGCGCATAATACTTCGGTTTGCTGTGCTTATTTCTGGGATGATAAAATCTGCATTGCCCTCGCCAGCGATAAAATAGGGCTTAAAGCCAAGCCTCTTCAGGATCTTTGCACGCTTTCGTATCTCAAGCGATACCCCATCAGTACCCATTTTGTAATGAAGAATGCCAGTCTTCATTGTATCTTAATATTTTAACCAACCGATTAATAAATATAACACTAAAATAATATTTTTGGTGACGCTATGGCACAATCCAAAATCCCAAGCAAACGTAATATTTATCTGCTCGGGCTGGTCAGCTTTATTAATGACATCGGCAGTAAAATGATACTGCCAATTCTTCCACTTTTTGTAAAATCGCTTGGTGGTTCTGGCTTAGCTGTTGGTCTGATTGGCGGTTTGGGCGAAACAATTGCGGCATTGCTTAAAGTGTTTGCAGGCCATATCTCTGACAAAATTGGAAAAAGGAAGCCATTTGTTTTTTTCGGCTATGGCATAGCTGCTATCGCCAAACTTCTGCTTGGTATTGCTACTGTTTGGCCACATGTACTTATATTGCGCTCAATAGAGCGTTTGGGTAAAGGTGTAAGGCAGCCCGCAAGGGATGCTCTGTTAGCTGCTTCGACCACTAAAAAGGCAAGAGGCAGAGGTTTTGGAATTCACAGAGCATTTGATTCTGGCGGTGCAATCCTCGGTTCTTTGCTTGCCTTAATATTATTCTGGTCCTTTGGTTTCGGATTTAGAGAGATTTTTATTTTCGCTGGGCTAATTTCTATGTTTTCATTGCTTCCTGCCGTTTTTATAAAAGAGCCTTCGGAAAATTTAAAGAGAAGAAAAGCTGTTGTTTTGAGTATTAGTCTAAGATCTCTGCCAAGAAATTTAAAAGCATTCATTCTAATCGCAAGCATTTTTGCATTGGCAAATTTCAGCTATATGTTTTTCATTCTTCGAAGTGAGCAATTCTTTACAAAAGAGCTTGCTGTTGTTATGCCCATTTTAATGTACGCGATTTATAATACAATAGCAACGTGCTTTGCAGTGCCTGCTGGCGTGTTATCTGATAAGGTAGGTAGAAAGAGGGTGCTTATTTTTGGTTATGCATTGTTTGCACTCGTTTCCCTTTCTTTTATTTATGTAAATTCTCTAATAACAATGATGCTTCTTTTCTTCCTTTACGGTCTGTTTTTTGCATTTGTTGATGCAAATGAAAGAGCATTTGTTTCGGATATGGCGCCGAAAGAAATTCGCGCTACTGCATTAGGTACTTTTCAGGCAGCAACAGGTTTAGCGTTACTTCCAGCAGGTGTAATTGCAGGCCTGCTTTGGGATTCTTTTGGCTTTACAGCAACTTTCTTTTACGGATTTCTTTTGGCACTAATTGCCGTTCTGATGTTTATTATATTTGATAGGCTAAATTTGCTTTAAAGAGGCAAGCTTTGCGTTTATTAAGCTTTTCTCCCAAATATTCTTGTGGTTGGATGGAAAGAATATTTTGGCCTGTTGTTTTCTTATTGGTTCTTCTAAGCTTTGCTATTAGTTTCTATTTCTATCCGCAGCTTCCAGAGAAAATCCCAAGCCATTGGAATGCTGCTGGTGAAATAGATGCCTATACAAATAAGGAAGTTTCCCTTTTTATAATCCCCGTAATCACTTTGCTCATTGTATTGCTTTTTACAGTGCTTCCTAAAGTAGACCCTCTAAAAGAAAATTATGTTGCGTTTATGTCCTACTTCAAAGGTTTCATTCTAATTTTTGTTGTATTTATGCTATATTTGCATGCGCTTACAATTGCAGCAGGCCTCGGCTTTACAGTAAAGATGAACTACTGCCTTATGCCAGCGATAAGCGCTCTGTTTTTATACATGGCTTTGTTGCTTAAAAAAGCGAAGCGCAACTGGTTTGTAGGGATTCGCACTCCTTGGACCTTGAGTAGTGATTCTGTTTGGCAGAAAACGCATGCGTTAGCGAGCAAGCTGTTTATTCTCTATGCAATCCTGTTCCTGTTTGCCGGCTTTTTTGAGCCCTTATTTTTGCCAGCAATAATTGCAATAATCCTCCTTGTAATTGCACTTTTCGCTTACTCCTACTTCGAGTACGCAAAGGAAGAGAAAAAAAGTGCAGAAGATAAAAATAGGGTGCTGTAGTTTTGCATGCACATCCAATACCAGCCAACCTTTAGCTCTCTTCATATTGCGGGGGTGGTTTTCCGACAGACTCCACAACTAATGGATAGTTTGCATTGCCTTTGGGTGATTCTATTCCTTTAAGTTCAACGATAAAATGCCATTCCTCGCCATAATCAAAGAGAAACAGCATCTTCTTTTTGATTTTATTGAAAACTTCGTTTATCTCCGTTCTTTTTACACTCTTAAATTCACTTCCCTCTGCCATATCAGCAAACAGCTCGTATCCCTCCGTTGACTCAACCCAGCTTTTTATGTTGTCATAGAACCCGAAGGCATGGTCGAAATAAAAGCCAAAGCTGTCCAGAATGGCCTCTGCCAGGTTATAAAGTGTAAATCCCTCTGGAACTGCTAATAGTCTGTAAGGCATTCCCCTGATGCGGCCATACCAATCACTCATTGTTACTTTGATAAGATATATCCTCTCACCTTCTTTTGCTTTGCGTTTCTTCACGTGATTACCTCCAGAAGTTTTGTAAATTCAGCTTTCATAAAAATCCTGTGGTTTTAGATGTTAAAAATCTTACTATGTCAGGTTATGTTCCAATTTTGCTGGAAAGATTTTTTAATCTAGAAAAAACCTGTTTGATGAAAACAACGCAAGAGACCAAAGAAATCTAACCAAAAGCATTATTAAATAGGTTGGAAACCAGTTTCATATACATGGTGTTTATGGTGTTTCATTTAATATATGAGCAGGCTGCCAAAAGTGGCTGCTGAGTGTAATGGGGGTGAAAAAAGATGGAGGGCGAAATGAAAAACAGGCTGGCTTTGCTTGGCATTCTGTTAGTGGCAGGACTGTTAATGGCAGGTATAGGAACAGCTATAGGAGCAGGGAATCTGCTGAGATTTGCAGGGAAGCAGGTCAGTGCAGTGGCAATGAACGACCGGCTAAAAATATATGAAGACGGCAAATTGGTGAAGGAAATTACATTGCCAGAAGGAGAATACAATTTTACTTTAGAAGCGGCAGGGCATAAGTTAACGCATAAATTAGTAATTCGTAAAATGACATCAGAAGAGATGAAGGAGAAAATAGCAGAGCACCAAGAAAAGCTGAACAAATGGCTTGAAATAGCCAATAAAGACAGCAGAGTACAGGAATTAACTAACGGAGAAGGCATACAGTATAAAGAAGGGAAATACATCTTGCTGTATTGCATCACAACAGGAGAAGGAAAACCAGTTCCAGTAGGAGAACCAGCTGATACAGCAATTTTAGCATTTGAAGCCAATGGGAAAATCTATGAAGTTAAAATAGATCTGAAAAGCGAAACAGTAACATCCGTAGAAGAGCAAAGTTCAAAGTAAAGAATGCAAACAAATTTTTGTTTTATTTTTTATTTATTTCTTAGGAAGGTGAAAAGATGGAAGGCAAAGGAATTCGTGGAAAAATGGCATTCATGGCAGCTTTATTCGTTGCTTCAGTATTTATTTTAGGATTAAAGTTATTGAATCCAACACCGATCCAAATAGTTATAGAAGGTCAGAGTGTATCTATTACCCAACTCCCGGGATTTTTCACGCTTTGCGATGTTGTAATCATTGTAATAGCTTCTATTATCCTTGGCGTCAGCGGAACGTACTTGCTTTTCTTTGATTTAGTTGAAAAACCTGCTGGCAAACTGGTGCTTGAGGAAAGAAAAAAGAGATGGGAAGAAATAGCAAAAACATTGAAGGAGGATGAGCGAAAGATATATCAGGCGATAATCGAGGCTGGTGGAATCATAGAACAAAGCGAACTTCCAGAAAAAACAGGAATTTCCAAAGCGAGCATTAGCAGGGCTTTGGATTTGCTTGAAAGCAAGGGTTTGGTTGAGAGGAGAAGGAGAGGAATGGGAAATGTTGTTTTGCTGAAATAATTGGGTAAAACCGAACATAATCAGAGGTGTTTTTAAAGATTTAAAATTAAGTGATTTATATGGCGAAAAATAAAGATCGAACTCCACAATTCATAGTGCTGGCTGTTATCTGTCTTTTAGTTGGCGTGGCCATTGGTTTGATCGGCTATCATTATTTTTTCAAACCACAATTAGCAGTTTATGAGGAACTCACTCAAAATCACACCACAACCAATGTTATGAAAATAGAACCAACCAAAGAAATGGTTGAAAAGATCGTGTTTTATGAAAATGGCAAACAGGAAATTATAGATATAAAATCCGGAGATGGAAAAGGAATAGCAAGTTTACTTACTCGCAAACTTCATGAACTAAATCTACAAGCAACGTGTGTTTTTAGCGAAGAAGATATTCAAGAAATAAAGCAAAAAGATAGAGTTGCAGAGTTAATTTTCAAGAAACCATTAGACATTACAATTTCTCAATGGGTTGAGCCAGAAGAAAGATACCACATTCCAGTTGATAAGGAGGGATACAGAATTTTGGAAAATGTTGAAACTGCCCTATTTATTTTGGAAGATAATCAAGAGAGAGGGTTGGAGGCGCATATTTTGGTCGGTCATAGAGTCGAGGGAAGAATAGGTTATAGTTGCTGGGCAATAAATATTAAAGAAGAAGGAAAACCAGAGTTAGATAAAACTTGGATTGATGGAATAAACCGATTAATGGAATAAAGGGCAGGCCCTTTACAACACGATGAGATGACAAATCGAACACAACACCGAATAAAGGAAAGTAATTGAGGCCCTGCAGTATGAATCCCAAAATATTAATTTTAATCGCAATCTTGGTTTTGGCAGGAGTAGGAATCTGGCTTGCAATTCAAACTGAAAAGGCAACTCAGCCGGAAATTTCTATTGAATCAGGAAAGGAAGAAAAACCAGAAATAACCTTGATTTCTGTCTACGACAACTATCTGGTGGACACGAAACTTAAAACTTCCTGGGGCTTTGCCACTATAATAAAAACTCCTGAGGAGCTGATACTTTTTGATACCGGGGGAAACTCAGAAATCCTGCTTTCCAATATGGAAAAATTGGGCATCGATCCCGCTTCAATCAGGAAAATAGTTATCTCCCATATTCACGATGATCATGTAGGTGGGCTGAAAGGTTTTTTAGAGAGAAATAATAATGTTACGGTTTTCGTTCCGAGTTCCTTTCCACAGTCTATTAAAAATATGATAGTTCAGAAGAAAGCTAGATTTGTAGAAATTTCAGCCCCAAGAAGGATTTCTGATTCTATTTACACAACTGGAGAACTTTATGGGCCTCCAGAAGAGCAATCATTGGTTATTGATTCAAAGAAAGGGTTGGTGATTATTACAGGCTGTGCCCATCCCGGAATTGTGAATATTGTAAGAAGAGCCAAAAAATTGATGAAAAAGAATAAAGTATACTTAGTTTTGGGAGGGTTTCATCAACCAGCTGTATCCTGCATTAAAGAATTTAAAGAGCTGGGGGTGGAAAAGGTTGCACCATCCCATTGCACAGGCGATTTAGCCAGAGACGCTTTCAGAAGGGAATATGGGGAAAATTTTATCGAGTACGGAGTGGGAAAAGTAATTGAAATCAAATAGGATGCGTTCTCAATTTTCACCTCGCCTAACAGCGGATAAATGTATCGCCTCGGACTCACCTAAACGCACCTTGTGAGCTTCGTTTATTCGCACTAACAGCTATTACGTCAACAGTAAGCTCACTGAACCGCGCTTTAAAAAAAGCTAATTATTAAATTCTTCAGCATTGTTTGTTTTTTATGGCTCCAGCGAAAAAGCCAAGAAGGTTAGCAAGGAAAGCTCCGAAAATAGGGGGATTTCGAGTAGTTGATATCACTGCACAACAATATAGAAACAGAAAAAAGTTGCTTGAATCAAAACCAACACCGCGGCTCATTTTAGAGGTTTTAAGGCGAGATGCACCAAAAGACTATTTTTTGCAAAGGGTTGACCTAAGTAATGCTAAGATCAGCCCTGATCTTGAAACTCCTGCAATAAACATCTTTTTTCATCAGAAAACACGTGATAGAAAAATGCTTGGTCTTTCAATTGTTGGTGATTTCCCAGGGATAGGCCCCGTTCCTATAAATTTTATCAATACTGCTTATCCAAAATTGGTCGGCAGAATCGAAAGGCATGAAAGACAGCATGTCCGTACCTATTCTCATAGAGGCGGAGTTAAAAAAGAGGGAATTCAGGCATTGTCAGAAGCAGCTTTGCACGAGCTCGTTTCTTGCTTAGCCGAAAAAAAGCGCATTACTTCAAAAAAGGAAATTGTTGTTGAGATAAAGCGTCTGAGAAGAAGGATGATCAAGAAGATGGATTCGCTAATTGAGGTATTTAGAGAGAGCGGTTACAAAGAAGATTTGTTGCAGCACATTCGAGCAAACAACCTAACAATACTCGAAAGAAACCTCGAAGCAATACGCAAAGCGATGGAATTCCTTCCTCTAAGCGAGATTCGTATGGTCATTGCAAACAGCTATTGGAGTTTGATAGAAGCAGATTTGCAGAAAAGAATCGCTCTGGTTCAGAAGTATAAAGAAAGGAAGAAAAACAGGTGAAGTGATGTCTTGCAGAATCAAGATTTGCGTTACTACTAATTCAAAAAAATTTGCAATAAGAGGGTTTGATGAATGGCGCAATGCCTGGCTCGTAAGTGTGAAAGAGAAAGCAGAGAAAGGGAAAGCAAATAAAGAGCTTATCTCTGAGCTAAGCAGGCTCTTCGGTAAAGAAGTAAGGATTATTTCAGGAAAACATTCAAGAGAAAAAGTTATTGAAATTTTTGATTTGGATGAAAACGAAGTTGTAAGAATTTTAAATAAGAATGCAAAGTGCTAGATTATTTCAGCTCGCGCATCCTTTCCTTTGCTCCCTGTAAAAGCGCTTCTGCAACTGCATGGTAGGTTCTAATTTTGGCTTCAGCCTTTTTCAGTTTAGCCATGTTTAGTTCGAATTCTACTGAAGATAGTTTTCTTTTAAGCTTTACCAGTGTTTCTTTATCCTTGCTTATTTTTTTCAGGGCATCTCTCAATTTTCTCCTTTCTTTTATCATATGCTTTTGGAACTCTTTGAGGAAGGCCGCTTTTTCTTGAGGATTTTTGACTCTCTTACAATATACTGTATCAAAGAGCCTCAATGCATAATTAACAATCTTTTCCCTTTCCCTGAAAAATGCCGCGGGCTGAAATGCTGCTTCAGTTGGAAGCTGCTTTAGGTGTTTTTCCAGAGCCTCTGTTGTTTTTCTTGTGACTTCCACTTCAATATAATGCGCTTCTTTATGAGCGATTATTCTTGGGTATTCTCTTGCAGCTTCGCTAATCTCCCTTTTAATAATTTCGCGAAATTTGCCTTTTGGTTCGTGTCTTTTTGGCCTTTTTGGTTTGGGCATATAGAATAAGCAGATGGTCTTGATTTTTAATGCTTCGCTTTAATGCTTTCTGAAGCTCGCCTTTACTTCATTTAAAAGAGTTAAAAGTTTTGAACGTTCTTTTTGTGGCAAGCTCCATATCTTCACTTCTAAGTTTCCAAGGCCAACACTAGATGTTTTTCCATTTTTGATTGCATTCAAACTGTTTTCTATAAATATAGCGCTTAACTCTTTGGCTTGAGCCTCTGTTATTAACTCCTCCCTTGCTAAACTTTCAATTATGTTAAACATCCCTAAATCTATTTTTGGCTTAATTTTTACAACTTCTGCTTCAATTATTTCAAACACGCGCTCTTTAAGCTCTCTCAAACGTGCATTTTTTGTTCTTTTAGAAAAGCCTCTTAGTTCAGCTTCTATTTCTACAATCTCTTTTATGCGCTTCAATACTCTCAACTTCCACCTAATGGGTTTTCTTAAGGGAGCAAGCTTAAGATTTGATAATGCAACGCCTAAATATTCTTTAGCTATGTTGGTTGCACTTTCTGGTTTTAGAGCGCCTTTTTCCACCATTTCTTCCAATGCGTTTAGAAACTTTTGGTCAATAATTCCTTTTTTTGCAAGCATGCTGGCTTCTTTCTGGATCGTTTCAGAAGCTCTGTTTTGCAATGCTTTGCGAAGCTTTATAGCCATGTGCGTTGGAATAATTCCTCTTTCAGCGCCCCTTTTAATAAGAAAGGCAGTTCTTGCGAACTCTCGAGCTTTCCAAGCGAGAGGTTTCTGAGCAGAAGCAATTTTACGGCTTCTTAACATAAGTCTGCCAATAGCCTTTGGCGTGGGTGGCGCGTAAAACCTTGCAAGTGTATCTAAGACTTTCTCTCGTTCTTTCCTATATCTTTTGGGAATCTCTGACTTCTTGGACTTTCTTGGCATATTAAAACCATTAATCTCAGTATTTATAATATTTTGTGCTAAAAATTTCTTATGTCTCTAATAGATTTCGCAAAGAATGTTGATGTTCTCAAGCCTTTCTCCGAGCTTGACGTCTTGCTTCTATATGGAATTGTTTCTCCTTGGCTTAAGGGTTTTTTACATGGCAGGGAAATCGCAACAAAGATTCATGTTCCGGGTTTTAGAAACCTTTTAAAAAGAGGCACAAAACTAGAGCCACTTTATATTGAAGAAATGATTGAAGCAATAGATGTTGATTTTATAAAACTAAGAAGCAAGCATCATTTGCGAGAGGTAAAGGATAAGCTGAGCGATAAGCAAATAAAAATCTGGCGCTACTTTGTGTCAAGAAAAAAGGTTGAGTTTTTCTATGCAACAAATCGCGAATTTGGCAGGACCATAACAAGGGTTTATTTTGATGTTGATAGAGGAGAAAATACAACATTTGAGCAGGCACTTGAGGTAACAAAGAGTTTCCTTGAAAACCTTAAAACAAGCTCTTTGATGGATTTCACGAAAGATATTCTTATTAGCTGGACCGGAAATTCCTTTCATATAGAGCTAAATTTAAAAGAGGAGCAAAAGCTCAGCTTTTACAATCAGTATATAACTACGCGAGAAGATGCTGAAACGAAGGTGAAAAAGCTTGTAGAGGAAACAGCAAAGCAAGTAAGTGTTAAGCTTCTTCCAGAGCACGAGAGAGCTGAAAACGCTATAACAATAGATCCTTCACAAACGCCGCCGGGAAAGCTTGACAGAGTTCCTTTAGGTTGTATACATTTGGACAAGAATACGCATGAAATAGATGGCGTGTCCTTCCCTGTTAAAGAGGAATGGCTTTACTCGGGAAAAATTGCTGAGCTGATAACTCTCAAGCCACAAGACCTTATCGCAAACCTTAATAAATTCATTCCGCTAGAAAAGTTTTTCATAAGCTCCTAAACATTAAAAACAAATCCTGCAACAGATTTTTGTAACAGTTTTAATCCACACGTCAAAATTAGGATAAATCCTGTTGTGCTCGAAATTAAAAAGCTTGGATTTGAATTCACTTCCTTTAGGAGATACAAGTTTATAGTTTCAAACCACTAGGCCTCAGAAATAAAAGCAATAGCCCTATGCATTTTTGTAGGCGATGGTGAGGTAACTACCAAAATAGCCATTAAAAGACTACGAAGCACATGTTAGCGAAGTTTGGGGGCAAAAACTAGCTATTGCTTTTTTTCTTCAATTTGTGGTCCTCATATAACGCATAAGCAACTCCAAGTAATATACCAGCAAGCATCCAATATCTCCAGATTCCAATTAAAACAGGTCTCATTCCATTAATTAGAACAAAAAGATTTGCGCTGGTTATTCCAATTCCCCACGCAATAACAATGCTTGTTAAACCAATTCTTTCAGAAGCTTCCTGCAGACCCGGTTTTGGATTTTTCTCTGTTTTTACAGCAAGCCACCCTGTAGCCTTTACTAATAAATATATTCCCGCCAAAGATACGGGAATAAAAACAAAGTAAAATAGAGGGCTTACACCATGAACAAGATATGCTCCTAAAGGATACCCCTCCTTAAGATTGAACTTAGTGATTGCGATATAAGAAAAGATATTGTCAAAACCCAAAAATGCCAACAGTATTATCCATAAGATCTTTTTGCTCAACATTTTATTTCCTTTTTCTGTGTTTTTTAATATAATTATTGCTATTGCTACTATTAAAATAATAACTATAATGTTGCGGTCAAGTTATTTGGCATAAATTAGTTTGCATAAATTCACTTTTCGTCTCTATTTAAAACCAATATTATTTAATTGTGTTGCCACCTACGTTTTTTCAGGCAATGATGAAGTTAACACCAGCCGAGCGCGAGCGATGATGAATCAATCCAACTCTGAGCTTTGAGCGTGATTGAGATGAGCATTAAGGAAGAGGAGTTTTACATAGAACCTCCTTATAAATACAGACCATCCATAGCCCAATATCTCACTGAACTGGATGTAAATGAACGAGCATTCTTTGCTGACCTGTTGCATCTCGATAGGAAAAAGAATATAAATATAGAGCGATATGAAAAAGACCGACTTATAATAAGGCTTATTAGTGATAAAGACCTCACAGACAGCGAGATTTACTTATGGCAATTTTTAAAGCGATTTGAGAAAAAGAGAGGTAAGAAAAGAGGCCTAGTGGAGTTGCGCAGAGAACATATAACCAAAAGCACCATTGAATACTATGCTTTTCTTGTAAGAAAAAATTATATTAGAAAATTTTATTTGCATTTTACCAGAAGCTTTTCGTTAATTTGGTTGTTCCCTCTTTTCCTCATAAGTAAAATTCCGACAAAATCTGAAAATTATTTGCCTTTAATTAAATTTTGTTATGCGATTTTTGGTTTTATTGCGGGCTTGTTAAACACTGCTTTATTTTTTCTTTTCATTCCATGTGGCCTGTTAAAAATTATAAGGTCCCCTGCAGAACTTAGAACTTTGTTAAGAAGATTTGTTTTGCGTTATTTAAAAATAACTGTAATTTTCTTTTTAGTATTAGCAGGCGCATGGGTTATAACAAATGTAGCGCTTTTTGTTGGCTCTGGGCTCTCTGCTCTTCTTGAGCAATATTCCGGAACTGATGCTGCAGCTATTTTTTCTATTGTCCTACTTTTATGGATTTTTGTTACTTCTATTTCTTTGATTTTAGTCTTTGCAGTATTTTTTTACTTTTTTGGTGTCTTTATCGTGGACTTCATTACCTGGCTTTTTGAGAACAAGAGGGCGTTACAGCACAGAGAACAATGGCTCAAATTTAAGGCGTTTATCTGTGATTATTCAGCCCTTGAGGATAAACCCTTAAAGTATTATGAACTCTGGGACGAATTTTATTACTATGCTTTGGCTGTTGGTGCTATTAAGCGGATTAAATTTACATAAGGTTTGCAAATTTATTTAAATGAGAATAGGTTTCTTTATTTTATGGGTGGATTTCGAGGCAGGCAAAGAAGAATCAAACATTTTGGAAAGCGGGCAGAAGCTTTTGCGAGAGATGTTGCAAAAGGCATTGGCTTTAGAGAAGTTGTGCGAGATGGAAAGAAAATCTTTGTTGGCACGGGCAAACACAGACGTCTTGTGGTAAAACCACGAAATTCAAATTTTAGAAAAATATTTCCTTTCATTAGGCGGATAGAAGAAGCATTGCTTTTAAGAGAAAAAGATCCAAAAACAAGGCCAAAATCTTATGTGCTTGTTCCTCTAAAGGCTTCTCCACGCCTCGAAATACAAGAATATATGGAAAAACCAACATTGTACCAGTTGATTACTTTTTTAGAGATGAAAAAAGCTCCAAGAGCTCCTAGGCCTGAAGGAAGGCCCGCCCTCAATAAAGAAGAAATTCTTTTATGCAAGCGTTTCGCTAAGCAATATCCTGATATCACCTTAGAAATGCTGAAAGAATTGGAGAAAGAACTAAGGCATGATGTTATAGATGTTGCACCTGAGGAGATGATCTTCCAGTATCATTTCACTCCAAGAAATGTGCTAGTGCTTGGCCAAAGAAAAGGCGGCAGGAGCGGAAAAGGGGATAAAAGAATTAAGGTGGCCATAATCGATATTTAAGACATCAATGTAATACGCAGAAAAGGCTCATGTCAATAGCCACTTCCATATAGGCAAGAACTTTACCTTTCGGCTTTCAATTTTTTCCTCATCTTCGTAATCCCAAGTTATGACAAGTAAATTTTTACATTTCAGCTCTTTACCCGCTTTCAACAATGCTTTAATTTCCCTCCTTCCAATCTCATCCCTTGCCGAAGCATAAGTTACCTGAATCAATTGCTTTACCTTCAAACCCTCTTTGATTACAAAATCAACTTCGCTTCCATGGTTTTTGAAGTAGAAAATTTCCATAAGGGGTTTTTCATTCGTTTTTCTAAGTAGCTCGGTGAAGATTATATTTTCCATTAATCTGCCCCAATCTGGGGTAAATCTTGTCACTTTTGTTAATCCCGTATCACACAGATAAACTTTTTTTGGCCATGTCTCTCGCAAATGAACTTTTTTTGAGAATTTTTTGAGGAAAAAGAAAAACATAGTATCTTGAAGGTTTGCAATATATTCATAGACGGTATCTTTCGATACATGAAGTTTTATTTTTAATTTATTGAACAGACCTCTAACAGAAATCTCTTTGGAATAATTCTGAATTATAAACATGTGTAGGGCTCTTGCGAGATCCAAATTTTTTATTTTATGTCTTTCAACAAAATCTCTGAAAAGAATCAGATCAGAATATTCCTTCAGAATTTTTATCTTTTCCTGACTTTTAATAACATCGGGAAATCCGCCAAATTCCATGTACTTTCTTAATAGATTTTTTATTCTGGCTTCTTCATCCTTGCTCAGCAGCTTTTCGGCTTTTATCCCTTTAAATTTAAGAAATTCTCTAAAACTAAAAGGTAGAAGAATATAAGAAAGTGATCTCCCCCTAAGCTGAGTTGCTATCTCTCTGCTGAGTAATTTGGACGAAGAACCGGTAATAAAAATTCTATATTTCTTTAAATCATGCAATTCCCTGACAATTTTTTCCCAGCCTGCAATGTTTTGAATTTCATCAAGGAACAAGTATTTTGGCTTTTTGCCGTAAATCTCTATAAACGTCCTTATCAACCCCCTCAGCTCTTTTGGCTCAATATCCGTCAGTCTGGAATCTTCAAAATTGAAGTAAAGGGCATCTTTATTTTTTTCATAGAGTGAAAAAAGGAAATAGGTTTTTCCCGCTCTTCTCGGACCAATTATTGAAATTATAAAATTTGAGTTGAGCGGCACTTTCAGTTCTCTTGGCATCGCTTTTGGCAATCTTTCGTATTCCTTGTAGTAATCTATAATCTCATCTCTTTTAAGCATAATTATTAATAGGGACAATTATTTATAAATTTTTCCTTTTTACAAGGACAATTGTAGAACTCATCTCCCCAGTGTTCATATTTAGGTGCACACGTTTATTTTGGCTGTTGACATTTCTTAAAAAATAAGTAAGCTCAGTCCAAGAACACACCCGGTTGCGGTAAATCCCTATATGATAATTAAAAATCCCATGGTATTGAAGCAACTTCCAAAAGATGCGAATGTCTTTAATTTCCGTTCCTGGGGGATTTCGAAGTTAGAAGCTGCCATAGGTTCTCTTGTAGAAAAACCATGGCGCGAGAAACCAGCCAAAATCGAAATAAGGAATGCTATCGGGCCGATAGTACATGTGACACCTAGTGGCCAGCAAGAGGAGATTATAAGACTTTACAAAGCATACAGGCAAGAGCCATCTGTTCGGGAGATGATCAAGATGGGCTGGATGCTCTCGCTTTCGCCCCATGCGCTTAAGGGGCACATCAGGGTACAAGGTGAACGGGGCATTCTTTCCAAAGGGGAAGCGGGGGTTGCTTTGGAGGTTTATTTGGGGTTAATCGGATCTAAAACAAGAAAAGTCAGACAGAAAAAACCACTGAGGAAAAAGCCGCAAAGAAGACCACGTTAAAATAAAAATTTAAATTCTTCTATACTTAATGTTGCAATACTATGTTCTGGAAAGCTACTGAGCGAAGTAAAAGGGTAAGCTATGC
>JAGGVE010000004.1 GCA_021163505.1 Candidatus Iainarchaeum sp.
CCAACAAGCGGAACACAGCTTGACACCACCACTCCAACAGTGAGGTTTATAGCTGAGGATAATGTTGGTGGCTCGGGCATTAACTTAGGTGCCCTAACAGTAAATATAAACGGCAGCAATGCAACAGTAACGCTTGATTGCAACAGCTCGGACAATAACAGGATACAGACATGTGCGTTCGATGTGCCTTCGGCAAATGCATTCAATGATCCATCATCTGGAAACTCCATCACCATAACAGTGCAGGACTTTGCAGGGACTACAGGCAGTGCAACAGCAAGCAATTTGAGCGTGGATACAAACGATTACATAAGAGTTCACAACGTAACTGCAGCTAAGACTAAAGGCATAGCGGATAATAGCTACGCTAACGGCTGGCGCTTTGATTTCAATGTTACATTTGGCACATCAGCGAGCGGAGATAAGAACAAGCTGAGGATAAAGCTTGATGACTGGGTGAATTCGAGCAACTCCAGCTATACTATTGAGGTAGAAGGCAACGCTCGCATGGTGTATGATGCAAATGTGAACGGAGTAAAGACTACAAAGATATACTACATAGCGAACGATTATAACACAGATGCTACGGTGTATGCGTTCTGGGATCATAACCCGAACACAACAGCGATAGATGCAAACTTCTACATTGAGCAGAAGATTCCAAGCAGTACTGCGGCAGGAACATACTATACAACCTACTACATCAAAAACTATAGCAGCTGATAGCCAAAAAATTTGAGGTGTAATGATGTATGCGGAGAGGGCTTTTGCCCCTTTATTTATTATTTTATATTCAATTCTCTTAGCATCGCTAGTTTTGGGTGCTGAAGTTAGTGGTACAATTGGAGATGAAAATGCACACGCTGGAGCAAGCGGAGATGTGAAAATAGGTGGAGATGCTTATTTAGCGAATGGTTACGCTTGCACTGCTGATTGGGAGTGTTATTCTGGGCATTGTGCGAGCGATTTTGATGGAAGTGGCTCTTGGTGTGCGCCAGCAACAAGCTGTGCGCATGATGGGACTATTTACGCAGATGGGGAATCTACTTGTTACGGAACTCGAATAAAGGAAACCTGCACAAGTGGCTCGTGGGTGGCTGAAGCATGTTCTGGCTCCTGCGAAAATGGTGTTTGCGTTGGTGGGGCTACGCCAACTCCAACACCACCAACAGGTGGTGGAGGCGCTCCAGGCGGTGGCGCTGGCGGTGCTGGTCCAGGAGCAAGCCCAACACCAACTCCTGAAACTCCAACAAGCGAGGAAGTGTTCCACACAAGCACAACGTATGTGCCAAGTGCAGAGGAGCTGGAGGAATTGCTTACAGAAGCGGGTTTCTCGCAGGAGGAGATTGAGGAGGCGACTCAGCAGGCAGAGAATGTTGAAATAACTAAGGAGCTAAGCGTTGTAAAAGAGATAGTGGATGGTGAAGAAAAATATACTAGCACATTTGAAGTTAGGGTACTCAATAAAAGCGCCAATAGATTCAGCGATATAACGATTGTGGAGAGCATTCCAAAGAATGTTGCGGAGCATGCAAGTGAAATACACTCGCTAAGCGATTTCAGGGTGCTTGAAGCAGACCCGGTAATTGCTTGGGATATTGCAAAGCTTGAGCCTAATGAAGTGGTTGTTATAGAGTATTGGGTTGAGAAAGAATTGCCTGAAGAAACCCTGAACGAGGTAAAAACTGCATTCTTTGCAGAAAAAGCAGAAATAGTGGAAGAAAAAACTGGTTCCCTTACTGTAACTCTAAAGGACGAACAGGGGAATATAATAAAAGAACCGGTTGCTGTTGAACTAACTAATTTGGAAGGAAATGTGATAATTTCAAAAAGCAGCATTGATGGAAGGGCCGTATTTGAAAATATCCTTGAAGGAAAATATTACGTAGTAGTTGAGGAGAGTGCAAACTTTAAAGGAAGCAAAATGCTTGTTTATGTTGTCGCTGGCAAGGAAAAAACAGTGGAAATTACTTTAGAGAGTAAAATCGCCATAACGCCAACGGTAACGCCAACAGCTACGCCTGCGGTGCCACCAAAAAAGCCAGATTATACGGGACTGATAATACTCATAATACTTGCCTGTCTTGCGTATTTAGGCTACTACTTCTGGAAAAAGAAAGCTAAACCAGCGAAGGCAAAGAGAGCTAAGAGAAGAAGGTGGGCTGTTGAAGAAAAAGAGCATGAAGAGAAGCCTGCTGAAGAAAAACCGGCTGTTAGGGAAGAGGCGGCGAAGGAAAAGCCTGCTGAAGTAGTGCCAGAAGAGAAAGAAGAGGAAGAGAAACCAGTGGAAGAAGTACCTAAAGAAGAGCCTAAACCTCCGAGGAAAAAGAGGAAGAAAAGGGTAAGCAAATTTAGGCGCCCGTAGCTTCATTTTGATTGGGAAGCCACTTTTTAGAGGAAGGTTTAAAAGAAAATTTGGGATTATTTTAATAGAGGCGAGGGAAATGAGCAGGGTTATTGAAGTGATTTATAAGAACGGCGTATTCAAACCCTTTGGAAAGGTAAGATTGAAGGAAGGGGAAAGGTTTAAAATCATGTTAAAAAGGATTGATCTAAAGAAATTTGTGATGAGCAAGCTTGCAGAGAAGGAGATAAACAAATTGGAAAAAAGGTTTGAAAATGAGAATATTTATTGATAGCTCTGTTTTTATAAGACATTACTATGGAGTTGAAACTGCACTAACTCTTTTGGATACTGCAATAAATAAAAACGATGCAGCTATTTCTCAAAATGTGGTTGAAGAGGTGTTTTTCAAGCTGTTATATATGGAAACCAAAAGAATCTACGGTAAAACAGGCAAATACAGAACTAAGAAAAATTTTATACGGAACCCTGAAAAATTTGGCCTTGTAAAAGAATATATTGAGGGGTTTTTTAATAGAAAGTATAGAACAGGATATTATTGAGCTGTTGGAGGTAAATGAAGATATTTTAAGAGATTCTGTAAAAGTGTCCTTCACATACCGCTTGCTCCCAAACGATGCCCTGATTGCTGCTACGTGCAAATATTATGGAATTAGGAAGATTGCTACATTTGATGAAGATTTTGATAGGGCAAGGTTTCTGGAAAGAGTGAATGTTCGCTGAGCGCTTGCAGTTCAATTTAGCTCTAATTTTTAAAATTATTTCAGCAAAATTTATTTATAGCTGCTGAGAGAGTTGGTTGCATGCACCTAAAGCTTGATGCCGATTTGTGCGAACAGTGCAAAGAAAAGCTATGTATGAAAGGCTGCCCCAATGGCTTGGATTTGAATGCTCTAAAGTGTGTGCATTGCGATCCTGATAAGGCACCGTGCGCATTGGCGTGCAAGCAGGATGCGTTTTACAAGGTTACTGAACAGGTGCTTGCGATAGATGAGAGCAAATGCAATGGTTGCGGTGATTGCGTACTGGCATGTCCTTATGGGGCAATAACAATAAAGAATGGAAAAGCAAAGAAATGCGATCTGTGCGCAAGCTACAATTTTGAAATTGCATGCATAAATAACTGCAAGTATGGGGCTATAAAGGTAGAGAAAACCGAGCGGGAGATGAAAGAGATAGAAAGAGCGCTTGGTTGGTTTTGTTTTGAAGTAAAAGAAGGTGTGCAGAGGATTTATAGGGAAAAACCAAAAATAATTGAAGCAAACAATGAGCTTTGGTACTTATTAGAATTACCTGAGCTTTCACTTGAGGAAGCAAAGCTTGTAAAATTTGCTCTTGAAGAATTCCAAAACAATGGCTACAAAGAAAAGGAGATTGAAAAAGCGCTTGCAAACTACTGCAGGAAGAACCTCATCGTGCTTGAAAAAGAGCAGAAGGATTATATAAAGCGCCTGCTGAAAAACCTAACTCAGTGCTACGGTCCTCTAAGCGAGCTCATCGCTGATGATGAGCTTGAGGAAATTGCTCTTATTGGGCTTGGCAGAGAGAAACCAGTAAAGGTTTTTCATCAGTGCTTTGGCTGGTGCAACTGCAACCTTTACTTTGCAACTGAGCAAGCGGTTAGAGCGCTTGTAAATAGGATGCTCCAAAAAACAGAAAGAAGACTAACGCTGAACGCACCGCGAGTGAACGGCACGCTGCCAGATGGCTCAAGAATAAATGCAACACTGCCACCAGTGTCATTAGGTGAGCCTACCTTTACAATAAGGAAGTTCAATGTAAAGCGCTTTACGCCAGCTGAACTTATAAGAAATAAAACTTTTAGCTTGGAGCTCATGGCATTTTTATGGTGCGTTATGCAGGCAGATTGCTCGCTGGTAATAGCTGGAAACACAGGCAGTGGAAAAACCACAAGCTTGAATGCAATATTCTCCTTCGTACCATTAAACGAGCGTATAGTGGTTATTGAAGAAACCCCGGAGCTTAAAATCCCACATAAGCATGTTGTGAAGCTAACAGTGTGCAGGGAAAAGGGAATAGAAATGCATAATCTTATTGAGGATTCGCTGAGGATGCGACCGGATAGGATTATTGTAAGCGAGATAAGAAGTGCTGAAGAAACAAAGGCTTTTATAAACACCCTGCTGGCTGGCCAGGGAAAGGGCAGTTATGCAACATTCCATGCAAATTCCGCTAAAGAAGCAGTAAAAAGGCTCGAATTTCTCGGAATAAGGAGCACAGACATAGCAAGCATTGATCTGCTTTTAATACAGAGGCGATGGCCTCGGGCAATGAATAAACGAATATTCGAAGAACGAAGAATGATTGAAGTGGCTGAACTCTCGGAAAAAGCCAAGCTAAGGATGCTTTACAGATTCAATTATAAAAAGAACAGGCTGATAAAAACCAACAAAAGCAGGCGCATAGCTGAGAAGATTGAGAGAACATTTGGAGCGAGGGCAAGCAAGGTTATAAAGGAAAGGGAAAAAGCTCTGAAAAAATATTTGCAGGCAGGGAAAAACATTGTTGATTTTTTGAGTGAGGTAAATGTCCATTGATAATATTATAGAAAGGTACTTTGCAGGCAGAAAAGCCAAGGAAATAGAAGCACAGCTGGTGTTTTTTCTCATGGCTCTGCGCCTAAACCTTCTCTCCGGACTAAGCCTGGAAAGCTCTCTTAAGAAGGTGAAAAGTGAAGTAAGCGGGGCACTTGCAAAGGAACTCGCAAAGATTGAAAAAGAACTTGGGAAAGGAAAAGATATTGGCGAAGCGCTCTTGAATTCCGCTTCGCGTATAGAATCGCTTGAATTCAAAAGAGCGTTAAGCCATATAAGCGAAGTTGCGAGGAGTGGCTATTCTCGGAAGAGCGATACATTAAAGTTGCTCTGTGATGAGTTAATTGAGCTAAGAAAAACAAAGATGCGCGAGTTTTCTTCGAAGCTTGCAGTACTAAGCTTAATGTTCATAGCTGCAAGCGTAATAATGCCTGCATTATGGTTAGCCTTTGTAATAATGGGCTCTGCGTTCTTCGCATTGGATATAAGCGCCCTGCAAATATGGCTAAGCGTTACAGTAATCTTTCCAACAATCGCAGTACTGCTATTGCTCTATATAAAAGAAAAGTTTCCGTGATAAGATGTTTGAAAGTATTGCAAAAGCATTGTTTGCAGAGGAAAGGGTTGAACGATTTAAATTCTTGCTTGGGCATGAGCTTGGATTAAGCATAAAGCGCGCTGAAATGCTAGCGCTAAGTATAGCGAGCGTATCTGCACTCATATTCTCAGTATTTGCTTTCCTATCTGATTTGAATGGAATTATTATAATTTTTGGGTTTGTTTGCGCGTTTGTTATTGCATACCTATTTTCCTTCTTCTTCTTTAGTTTTTTGGCAGAGCGAAAACAGAGAGAGAAAGAAAAGAATGCTAGCGTTGCTTTAATGCAAGCAAGCTTGCTTCCGGAGGGAACAACAGCAGAGCGGATAGTGAAGGAGCTAAGCAAAATGCATAACCCACTTGCCGAAGAATTCAAAATTGTGCTAAATGAAATAGGAAAAGGTGCCGAAATAAACAATGCATTGGAAAATTTGGCGAAGCGATGCAATGGCAGAGCGATCGCAAAACTAGTGCAATTATTAAAGATGGCTGATGTTACTGGCGGAGTAACGCCCGCTATGCTGCGAGAAAGTGCTAAGGAAATAGTTGATGAGCAGACACTGGCAAGGGAACGCGCTGCTTTGCTAACGATACAAAAAGCAACGCTTGTACTCAGCAGCATGATTTTAGTTCCATTTATTCTTGGAACGCTTGCAGGCATCACTAAAAACTTTGATTTAAGCTACTTGGATGTGCTTGAGCTTGGAAAAGCAAACCAAGCGGCATTGGTAGAAACAGCAGGGCTAGCGAGCAATGTTTATATAGTTGAGCTTGCAATAATCGCTTCGTTATTTTTGGGCATGCTTGAAAACAATACAAAGAGAGCAATAGCATACTTGCTTTTAATATTGCCTGTTGCTCTTTCCATATTTTATTTTGCTGTAAGCACCAAGATAGCTTGACAGCAACTGGAGAAGGGCAATGTCAAGTTAATGAGGGCGAGAAATTCTTTATGCACTAAAAACCGCATATTTTTAAAAAAATTAAAAATCATTTTCTGTATTTTTTGTCCATAAGCCCTCTATTTTAAAATCATAACCTTTTACTAATATAAATATGGAAATGCAGTTTGATGTAATAGTGATTCAGGATAGCTCTGGCGGATTTATTGGATTTGTTCCAGAACTGCCTGGTTGTCACACCCAGGGTGATACTCTAGATGAACTTATGGAAAATATAAAAGAAGCCGCAGAGCTCTATATAGAAACTCTTTCTAAGGAAGAAAAAGAAGAACTATTAAAACATAAAACTGAATTTATGGGCATGCAAAAAGTGAAAGTCAATGCCTAAAATACCTTCCCTAAGCGGAGTTAAGCTCATAAAAATTCTTGAAAAAGTCGGCTTTCAGCGTGTACGACAGAAAGGCTCCCATGTAATTCTGATTAATAGCTTCGGAGTTAGAATTGTTGTTCCAATACACCCAAACAGGAAGCTCAAGCAAGGCCTAGTTAGAGTAATAATTAAAGAAGCTGGACTTACTAGGAAAGAATTTCTTAAACTGTTAAAAAATAGGAAAGCATAGCGTGTTGCATAACTGATGCTTAAATATGAGTGAGTAGCTTGCTTTTCCCTCAGGGGAAAGCAAACTTTTAAAATGCAATTCGTAAAAATAGAAATAACTAATTTTTATGCCAAATAAGTTAACAGCAACCAAAAAGGGCAAAGATTATTAAAGGGAACGAGCCACTTTTATTAGGAATTTAAAAAAGATAACGAAAGATGAGGTGATTTTGTGATAAAAATAGTTGAGAAAAAGCCGGAAAAGCTTGGAGATTATACTCTGCTTGAAGGCTTTCCTGGTCTGGGGCTCGTGGGCACGATAGCAGTGAGGTATCTTATAGAGAAGTTGAAATTTGAACCATACGCACATATAGAGAGCGATTTCTTTATGCCCATAGTACGTATACATAAAGGGCTGCCAATTCATCCATCAACGATCTATATAAACAGGGAGAAAAGGCTTCTAGCATTAATCTCTGAGCAGATAATACCGCGCACCGGGGTGCTACCCTTAGCTAAGGCTGTTGTTGGATGGGCTAAAAAGAAGGGAATCAAGCGAATAATATCAATCGAGGGAATAGGCACGCATTCTGAAGATAAGCGCGAGATGTTATACGGCATAGCCTGCTCAGAAAAAGCGAAAAGAGAGCTATTAAAAAATGGTATAAAACCTGTTAGTGAGGGCATTACAAGCGGAGTTACCTCTATGATATTGCTTGAGCTTTCAAAGCAAAATAAAATAATTGCCTATTCTCTGCTTGGCAATGTAAAGGTCGCTGAGGATTATAAAGCAGCTGCAAGCTGCCTGAATAAGCTTTCAGAGGTACTTAAACTGGATATAGATACAAAACCGCTTCTAAAAGAAGCGAAGCAATTTGAGGCTGCTTTATTGAAACAGCTTAGGCAGCTTAAAGAAGCACATGAAAACGTGCGCAAGTTTGAGGAAAGTGCACATCCGCTAATGTATACATAACAAGGTGGCGAAATGGTAAGAAGAATCTTAAATACCGTGAAACGCCGCAGAAGAACCCAGAAAAAAAGTGGCAAGTCCCCTATTGTGAGAGGCATAAAGGAAACGAGGCACGCAGGGGTGAAAAAAGTAACAAGAGGGCAGGTAATAGAAGAGCTTGACAGGATCATCCATACTAGAAGTGTTAAATACACGAGACTCCCAACAGAAGTATTGATCAGAAGACTTACAAGGGAAGGTCGCGAGGTGTTTAAACGGATAGAAAGGAAGGAGGCTTCCGCCCAAGATTTACAGCAATTAAAGGCAGAGATACAAAGGATAAAAGAAGAAGCTGGCGCACAGGGGTAACATCAAAATGTTAAACCAAAAGCATTTTATTCTCCTTTTGCTATTTTCTACTATACACCGTTCTGAGATGTGGGTGAAATGCCAATAAGAAGAAAAAGGCCCTGGAAAGGGGTTAAAGAAACCAAGAGGGCGCAGGTAAGTAAAGTAAACGTAGACCATGTTATAGAGGAAAAGCACAGAGTGTACCATACAAAAGAAATTAATGTTACGCGGTTGCCGCCGGAAATAAGGGAAAAGGTTTTGGAAAGCCCCGAGGAAATAACTGAGGCTTTGAGAAAGGTAATGGCCGAAAAAGAGCAGCCAAAAAAGGAAAAGGAAAAACCAAAGCATGAGTTTGCAGATATTCCCTTTCCACCTGGAAAGGTGTATACTGGCAAGGGAAAAGATGTTCACACTCTTTACAACTTATGGAGCAAGGCGCTGAATAATCAGCTAAAAATGGTAAAAACCTCAATAGAAAGCGCACAAAAAACTTTGAAAACAATGGAGGATGAATTAAGAGAAAAAAGGCATGGTAAATACGTAGCAAAAACCCTTGGTACTCTGTTTAAGATTTGGAGCCCCTCTGAAATTAGAGAGATTGCCGAACATCCAATAAGAACTATGAGCGAAGGGGCCATCGGAACAAGGTGGAAGATAAGAAGATTAAGGGCGGAACTAGAAATAATAGCTCGGCATAGAGAAGAATGGGTCAAACTCTATGAAAGGGAACTGCAATTACTGAAAGAGGCGTATGAAAAATACAAAGAAGATCCGACCAAAGAAAATGCAGAAAGGTTTGCAAAGGTATTGAGAAAGATTATAGAAATGAATGCTGAATTACAACAGGCTTGCACAGCTGAAGCTTTTACCAGATGGAAGCATTGGAGATTTTTTAAGGACGGATTTGTTGATAAACAGTACTACAAAAGAGTTATAGCCTATGGTAAAAGGTTAAGAAAAGATCCGAAATATATCCCAAGGTTATTTGCAGCTGCGTTTGCGGAATTAGACAGAAGACGCTAACATCGCTTTTTTATGAAATATATGCGCACGCTGACAAAGGAAAGCACAAGCAGCCCTATATAAATTATAAGCAGTAATGGTTGCTCTGGCAGCGAAGGCAGATTGAATGGACCACCTCCCAAACCAGCCTGAATGTTCATTATATTATCGCCTGGCTTTGTTATTATTTGGCCGCCTGGTGTTGCCTGTGTTAGAGCACCGCTTCTAAACGCTTCAAGAAGAGGTAAAAGTTGAGCATTTTCTACATGCCACATTCCCTTTTCAGGGTCATACCAGAACGAGCCATTGGGTCCTTGAGCGCTTACAAGCGGCTCTGGAGGATAATTATTATAAACAACCATTGGTCTGCCATCCTCGGCAGTAACCCCTATATTATGCTCACGGCCATTAGCATCCTTTATGTGTATCCCTTCTGGAGTAACTTCAAAGGATTCTATAGGTGCTTCATACACCTCGCCTGTTTCCTTATTTATTATTCGTATATAGTCTTTGCAACATTCTATTCCAACACACTTGCCATCTGGTTCATATCTGGAAAAGAAAATAAAGCGCCTTGTCGGAGTTTCGAGAACAGTAAAGGGCCCTGCATTTTGTAGGGCCTGATTAAAACTATTAACCTTATATGCTTCATAGCCACCTGATGCTGATGGGAGAGCCTCTATGGAAAATGCTGGTTCTGGACACATTGTTTCTGGGTTTATAACTTCCTCAGGTTTTAAGCGGATCCCGCCAATGAAATCCTGCGGAACATCCACGGCTTTACTGCGCTTTAGCCATATTATCAGTTCGTGAGTGTCGGGCTTATATATTATAACGCCATTTTCAAAAATAATTGATTCGAGCAGGCCTGCCTCTTTCCGCACACTGTTGGTTAAAGCAGTATTGCGGTTGGCTTGTATAATCACTTTTGCATTCTCCCCTTCAACCATTCTCCTTGGTGTACCCTCCGCAACTATCCTCTTCTGATCGTTTAAGGCATGGATGCTATACATATCAGTGTTTATGGAAAGAACCTTTCCAAATACTGGCTCGAGGTTTAGCCTTTCCCTGTTTGGGTTCTCATACGGAACGCCGATCTGATATTCTATTCCCTGCAGTATGCAATCAGAAACCTCGGGAACAAGAACGAAAAGCTCAGAATCAATGTTCATTTCAAACAATGGCTCGTTCGAATCAGGCAGCCCAACTAAAGTGTAGCGCTTTGGAATCTCTTCTGCGGGAATGTTTGTATTTGTGGATGTCAGGCGAGAAGCAATATTATTATCAACAATAGTGTCAAGAATGTTTCCATTTTGATCTATAAGGAAGATTTTGCCCGCGTTAAAATCTACGAGCAATGCAGTATTCTTATCAGCTGAGCTTATTATTTTATGACCCGATGTTTTGTATTTCATTGGCGAAGTTTCACCTTTAAACCAGAAAGAGAACAGTTGTTCACCCTCAAGCGTTCCGACAGTTGAACCTTCCATATGAACATTGGCTTGCACAATGTTGTCCTGCCTTGCACCATGAACAAACTGTTCAACCATTGAGTTTAATTTTTCTGCTGCCTGAGTGGTATAGCTATTTTTATCAGAAACGAACATTGATGTTAGGGCATTGGCAAATGCATCTATGGAATTCAGGGCAGCTTCTGTAGAGAGCTGATTTGCCGCTTCCGTTTTATTACTCTGCTCTTCAGGAGCAGGTACAAATATATGTGTGTAGTAGCCACCGTCTACGTCTACACAGTCTTGAAGCTTTGGAGCAATAACAAGTTGCTGGAAAGTACTTCCAAATACGCCTGCAAACCCAAAAAGCCAATACCCTGCATTTTCTGCAAAAGCAAGGCCCCCGCCAATAAGTGCTGGATTCATCCATTTGGGTAATGAGCCCAGCGTTACTTTCTCCACAGCATCTCTGCAGGTTTCTTTCTTGCGTATCGCTTCTTCCAAGGAAATCCTGGTGCTTCCTGAAACACCCTGTTCTTTCCCTTCAAGATCTGTGTGGTGTGTGAATGTTATAAGAGTGCTACCCTTTTTCTTCGCTTTTTCCGAAACAATATCTTCAAGTATATAGGCGTCAAGCTTTCTGCCAGAATAAAAGCTTGAAAGGAAGTAGGAATAATCCCTGCCTGCACGGATTGAAACTCCGCAGCTTTCACAGCTCTCTGGAGTTGTGGCATAAAATGCAAGGTTTTCAACAGTATTTCTAATCTGATTGTTTTTGAGTTTATTATATATTTCCTGCAGTGGTTTGAAATTTGCAAACAGGTTTTTGGCGATGAATTCCCAAGGCATAACTTGAAGCATTCGGTTGAACATATCGCCTTGGTCAGAGCCTTCGTGTGAAAAAAAGTCTATAAATGCATCATTATAGAGCTCGCTTGAGCCAAGAGGCCAGCGCACCTCTCGCCAAGTATCTGGGAGCATATATGCGGAAGCCCACCTTTGATTTGCACCGCGTTTGCCAATCCAGTAAAGGTTAAAGAGAGCAGTCCATTTTATTCCGCCTTTTGGCCTCATATAGTTGTGGAAGAATTTATCTTGGTAAGAGATCGCTCTATCGAGCAAACTTAAATAGCGCCTCTTCATAAATCCCTGAGCTTCCAAAGTATGCCTCATATAATCTGTATTCAAAGGAGCAAATAGCTTGAGATTCAGCAGGTTCCTTTCTTCGAGAAGCTTTGAAGCGAAATCTTCTGGGCTGAGCTCAGCAGCAAGGGTTTTTCCTTCTGAATATAAAGGAATTGAACCTGTAGCATGTTTTTTTATTTGGGGCAGGCTCCAATCTGCAACAGGTACAACATTTCCGCTGTCAAGCTTAACAAACATATCTCTGTATCTGTACCAGTTGGTTTCAAGGTCCTCAACAGTAACATCACGTATGTGCCTCCCCGCAGGTTCCAAACGCCAGAGCTTTAGATTCCTGCCTGTTGTTTCATATATGGAGCCTGCAAAATGTCCGTCCTTTCTGAATTTATCAAGCAAATCATACATATATGTTGAATCTCCTGCCAGCCAAGGTGGCGAGGTTGCGCCCTTCTGCTTCACGCTGTACGTCCATAGCCCTGTTGGGCTGCTCCTTGCAAACCATCCTGGAAGATCGGGTATAACCATAGAATCGGAGTAATCTATTATAACATTGCTCACAACCTTGCCGGTATCTATGCGTGCACCAATTTCAGCCGGTGACCCAAATCCGTAAACTTTACGTATAGCGCTGTAACGCTTTTCAGCATGTTTTATCAAATCTGCTTGGGTTTTTGTATAGATGTCCAGGTCCTTTACAAATTTGTAAAGCTCTCTCTGAGTAATCGGATCATCTATTTTTCTCAGCCATCCATCTGGGGCAAGCCATTCCTTAACAAGCTTGTCTCTGGTTCCTGGATTTAGAAGAGCATAGCCCTTTGTCCAGCCCTGGCCTTCACTGAGCAATGCTCGAAGCTTCCCCACCTCTGGGTACTGTGTGGCTCTTAACTTCAATCTTGCTCTGAGACGTCTACCGAAAAAACTATTTGGATTAGCATAAAGCTTCCTTCGCATATAGCTCGCTATGCTGCTATCAGAGAAGCGCCAGGGAAATACCTTGCTCATTCCAAGATGCTTAAATAATAGGCGTCCCTTTCCAAGCAGGGTCGGCATAACTGTGGAAAACGTCATATCAAACGAAAACCACTGGTTATAGTATTTGTCGAAAAGCGAATATATAGAAATTACACAATCCGCACTGTTGCAGGTTGTTTGCCCATATGCATAGAAGTTGTATGTGAGAATTGAATTTGGAATAACCTTCCCTGGAACCCTAACATAGGTTTCTATATTCGCATCATTGACATCGGTAAAAGCCAAACGCATTTTGAGGTCTTCTTCTGCACTTTCAGGCAGGCCAAGCTGTTCCCTTATGTGCCTGTAATCCTCATCTGTGAGATCTTCCTGATTTTTATCCTTAAGGGCAGGTACAGAATCTTTAAGCACCTTCCATAGATTCTTAAAGTCGCCTGTTATTCCAGTGCCAGAATTGCGCAGAGAAAGCTGCTTGCCGGCAAGCGGGCATGGAATATTCTTATCCTTTAAATTTACGCATCGTCCAACGCGAAGCGTATCGGTGAGCACTATACCAAAAGCGTATGGGCCATTTATCCAGTTATCCGATAGGTGGATTGCACTATTTAGATCAAACTTCTGGTCTGCAAGCTCAACCTTTTGCGCCTGCCCAGACTCTTTACCCAGAGGGATTATCACAACAGGGTTCTCAAGCTTATCCTGTTCCCGTGTTTTGCCATTGCTTCCAAACTCAGAACCAGTAAAACCATCTGAAAGAAGCTTTAAAATATTAAAAGAGTCCTCTGTGCTAAGCTGTCCAATATCACAGGTAAAGTGAGCTCTCTTCTCTGCTGCACTTTTTTGACCCTGTAGGAATAAGCTTTTACTTTCAACCAGACCATATGTGTAATTGGCATTGAATAGCAGAGCAATAATAACAGCTACAAAAAAATCATAGATAAGTGAGCGCACACCTTTACTGCCCTTCCTTGTATCGTTTTTCAGCATAGAGACTCCTTTTGGTATATTATATTTAAGAGGAATAAAGAAAAAAAATCACCCCTATAAAAACCCACTTAAAGAAAAAAATAAACATTCCAAATGCAATCATGCAGCAAATATAGGTTGAAACAAAAAGGCAGAGGTTTCTGTTGAATTTGTGTTTTTGCAAATATTTAAACATAAGGCTGCCTAAAACTATAAACGGAACTGAAAAGAGTGAAAAGAATGCCGAAACCAGTAGCACCTTTACAACACCTATAGCAAAAATTCTCAAAAAATCAAAAAGCCCAAGAGTAAGCTCATCTGGCTTTACCCCAAGGGATTCGCGAAAGATTGCCGAGAAGAAAGGAGCAAAGTATACAAAGGCAAAAAAGATGAAGGAAAAAAAGAATGCAACTGTTGCAACGCTAATGATCCAGGAAACCCCTGTCTTTTTGACAAACCTGCGATGAATGTAGCCGCCCAAGATCGATAAAAGAAAGAAAATGATGGAAAGAGCAAACGCTCCTCTAAGGATATCCCATATAGAAAACATTAAATTTAAGAATTCCCCTATTGGTATAGACATCAATGAAATAAAATGTGTGTTCCTATATAAATATATTTTGCTAATGGTGAAAAGAATGGAGGAAGAACTTGATATGGGAAAAATAGATGAAGAATTTGGTGCAAAAGAGGCAGAAGAAGAGATAGATCTAAGCAAAATACCAAGAAGGAAACGAAGATTCTTCAGAAACAATAAAATATTATTAAAAGCCTTAAGCAAACATATTCAGAAAACACCCGATGTAAAGGAAATCGAAAAAAGGAAAATTATAGAAAAACTGAGATGGCAGCTAAGCATGATAGAAAAGAAGGAGCTTCTGAACCTTGCAGATGTGCTATTTGAACAACTTAACGATAAAGAAGCCGCAAGCATAGTGCGCGCAAATATAAGGGCAAAGAAGGCAGTAAGGCCAGAGCTTTCTGAAGAAGATTGTAAAGAAATTGTGGAGAATATTTACGAACAACTCAGGGAGGCTGCAGAGGAAGAAAGGCGCTTAAAGCACAAAGAAAAGAAAAAGAAGAAGGAAGTGGAAAAAATAAAGAAAACACTTAAGAGAGCAATAAGGACAACATCAGGTGCGAAAAGAGAAAAACGAAACATAGGGAAAAGAAAGCGTGAGGAAATAAAGCCTAAAAAACCAGCTGTAAAAGAGCCTGCAGGAGAAGAGTTACCGGCTGACAGTGAGGATATATTGAGCATGCTAAAAGAGGAAAGCGCTGGACCTGGCGAAGCAATGTTAGAAACAGAGATTGGCGGGGGCTCAGAGGACGCTGAGCTGGATGTATTTAAGGAGCTGGAAGAACTAACTGAAGAAAAACCAAAGAAAAAAAGCAATAAAACGTAAAAGACCATGCGCAACTTGCAACGGCACAAGAAAGAAGTAATCAAAAATTATATAAAGCACTAAATTTATTAAATTATAAAAATATAGGAAAGATAAAGCTGAGCGGTGATCTGGAAAAGGCTGAAATATTATAGCGTGGTATTGTATGCTTCTGGATTATTTAAAAGATTTTTATTCAAGGATTGAAGATAAATGGTATGCGCTTTTGGATTTCTTAAGTGCGCGTGGCTTGCCAGCAAATGCATATGCTGATTTTTTGGAAAAGAGAGGGATACCATCACTTCCAACAACTTTGGCAATCTTCGTCCTTATTTTCCTCCTGATATTTGCACTTGCCACTCCTAACACGCTTGATGTTTCTTTAAATATTAGCATAAAGGATGATTATGGGCAGGCACTTCGAAACGTTTATCTAAAAATAGAAACAGTTGAAGGGCAGACAATAAAAACAAAGGCGTCTTCTTACAATGGGGATATAATAAAACTTGAGAATGTTCCACTAAACAC
This sequence comes from Candidatus Iainarchaeum sp., assembly GCA_021163505.1. Classification (GTDB taxonomy): domain Archaea; phylum Iainarchaeota; class Iainarchaeia; order Iainarchaeales; family DTGL01; genus DTGL01. The sequence goes on from JAGGVE010000004.1 coordinate 15,765, forward strand.
AAAGCTGATTATCACTGCATCAAAGAAAGGATACAGTAATGCAAGCACTGAAGTGGAGGTAAATTCCAAAAGACTAAGCGCAGAGCTTGTGCTTGCTAGAGAGATAGAGCTTATAACAGCAAGACTTCAGGTGCTTGACACCGAGTCTCAAACTGCAGTAACCATGCCCAAATGCCATGTTGAATTTGAGGGCAGTAAAATAGCAGGACATGCAATAGGTTCTGGGATTGTGGAGTTTGTAGGAGTGCCCGCAAACATGGAACTGCACCTACAATGTGAAGCTGACGGTTACGAATCCGTGGATACATTCATAAAATTCTCTTCAGATGAAACACAAAAGATTGAGCTTGTACCAAAAACAGCAGAGCTTGCCGATGTTAAGTCACTCCTTATAATAGTAAAAGATTATGAAACAAAGGAACTTATCAGAGGAGCAAGGATTCTGATAACCAAAGCAAAAAGTGAAGAAGTGATTGCAGATGAAAACGTGGATAACGGACAGTACGTAGCTAAAATAGCTAGCGGTAGCATTATAACTATAAGTGTCAGCAAAGAAGGGTACCTTCCATACACAAGCGGTTCAATAACAGTAAGGAGTGATGGTGAATTCCCAGTGCTTCTTAAAAGAGGAGGGAAAACGCTCCTTGTAAGGGTGCTCAACAAAGACCATGTGCAACTCGTAAACGTTAGCGTTAAGCTATTTGATGAGGTTCAGAACCTCATAAGAGAGGCAAAAACAGATTTCACCGGCAGTGCGGTATTTGAAGGGATCGATGCGAGTAAAAAGCATATTGTAACCGCATACTACGCAGGCTTTCTACCAGGCTTTAAAGAACTGACTCCAGAAGAACTCAGTAAATCAAACGAGGTAACAATTATACTTGCAAAGGCAACACTGGAGAATTCAGGCATGGCAACATTCAGAATAAAGGGCGAGAATGGTGAAGAGCTTGCGAACGCTTCAATTGAAATATACAGGATTATAAATGGAAAGAAGGTACCTTTGGGGATGGGGACATTGAAAACAAATTATCGCGGAGAGCTCACAACAATGCTGCCTGCCGGCGACTATATAGCAAAAATTGAAACACCATTGTATGCAAAAGAATATGAATTTAGCATAGAGGCTGGTGAAGAGAAAACCTTTGAGGTCACAGCAAGCAAAATTCCTTCTGTTAAAATAATACGTCTTGTAGATAAGGAAGGGAACCCAATCAAAGGTAGGGCGGTGGTAACCACCCTTTCCGGAGAAGAACTCTACAATGGGCCTATAAGAAATGGGCAGGTGGAGTTTGATTCCAAGGGGAATGAAACTGTAAGAATAAATGTAATAAGCGAGGATGGAAAAACCTTTGAAGGGGAGGTAAGGCTTGGTAAAGAAAAAATAACAGAGGTAGAGGTTGCCAACGAAGAGGGGCCTGCAACATTGGAACCGAAAATAGAATTCCTTGGCATTACAAACGCGAACAATGAGGTCCTTGAAGGAGCGATAAAGGATCAATATGTATGGGCGAAATTCAGGGTAACATTCCCAAGCTGCGAAGAAGGCGGCGTGCATATAAGAGTGGGCCGCGATGATATCAGATTTGCAGATTCGCAGGCAGTTGGTATTTATGGGTTTGATGGAAGAGCAAGTTCATTCACCTATGGGCTCAGTTACCATGCGCCCTTAGGGCAGGTAACGGATCTTGCAAATAGAGGAAGGGCTGGAATAAAGAACAAGTGGATCAATATTAATTTTAAAAACCCCGCAAACGAAGTGTTATTCGCTGTTAAAATAAAGGCGGACAAGGCATTCTCTGCGGAAAGCTTTGAGCTGCATTACAGGGCATGGGCAAAGGTTGCAGGGTCTATTTACCGCGATCCTGCTGATGAGGTATTGCTTTTGCAACCTTACAACGACCAGAAACACGGATTGTATGCAGAAACATACAAGGAGAATATAAGGGTTTTGGAAAGCGCGGCTGAATGCGAAGAAGGCATATGCCTTAAAATGGAATTCTTTGATGGGAGCGAGCGCATACCTGCTGAGCAGTTTAGGCCAAGAGTTGGAAAAGACTATATGCTTATAGTGGAGATAACCTCTATGCAAGATGGCCAGGGAAAGATAACGGTCGCTACACAAAATGAGCCAATGACGCTGCTTTTCTCACAGATTAGAGATCCAAAGATTGGTTTGCTTCCAAGGGATAATTATACAAATATAGAGGTGTATGCGCCGATAGCCCTGGCAAAGGGAATTAGCAGAGAGGTAGGTGCAGCGTTTCAGACTATGAGCGAGGGTGGTGCAAAAATAACTGTGACAATAGAAATTGGTGAGAAAACAGTTAGCAGAGAGCTTTATTTCAACATATATGGGCCAAAGAGGCTTGGTGTAACTCTCTCCGAACCGGAGAATGTTCCTCTCGGCAATAACCTTGAAGTATTTGTGAAAGATCAAGAAACAGGCGAGCCTGTAACAAATGCAAGGATTGTACTATCGAAAGCAGCAAGGCCGATTATAGAAACTTTAGGAGACGGAACCCAAGACAACGGCGCTAACGGCAGGTATGTTTTAAAAACCTCTGAGCTTTCCCCCGGAAAGTATGAGCTAACAATAGAAGCTGAAGACTCTGAACCATACAATCAAGAGCTGGTAATAGGTGCGGAGAAGATAATTGAGATAGAATCACCTATAGAAATAGTTCTGGAAAAGGGCGAAGCGGAAAAAACCATAGTAAAAACTATACATAACAACTCAGATGAAACCATAAGAAACCTGATGTATGAATTTGTACCTGCAGGAAACTGGCCTGAAGAGCTTGCAATAAATATAACTCTCCCGCCAGAAATAAGGCCAAGAAGTTCTGCAACGATACAGATAATAGCAACATATAGCGGTGATGAAGAAGCAACGATAACCGCCACAGGAACGCTTACGGTTTATGGTACACTGGATGTTGCAATCCAGGGAAGTGCAGATGTCATCATAAAATACAATCAGAAACTCCCAGAAGAATGCATAGAAATAGAACCCGATGAAGTTGCACTTGAGATGATAGGTAAGGCAAATCAGAGAGAAGAGCTTGCTTTCAGCATAAAATATAACGAAGCAGAGGGCTGCATAGGAACTCTTAGGTTTACGGAGAGACTTGAGATCGATGACCCAAATCTGCAATTGATTCCAAAGGAATTTGAAATCTCCCCAGGAGAAACTAAAGAAGTAACATTGGTTCTTGTAAACGGCATTGATCGTACAGGCACTCTGGAAATGCCACTTGCAGGTGTTTTGCTTTTTGATGCAACAAGCTTAACAAAAGCCATGAAAGTTAGATTAAGTTTCACTGACCCAAGATTTTTGCTACAGACAAACGATAATATAGCGCTCTATATGAGCTACAATGAGCAAAGCGGGCTACTTGAAGGCTTCGCACCTCTCTATATGAAAAATATTGGCACAAAACCGATAGAAAATATAAGGTGGAGCGTTGCTCCACCTTCGGGCATAGAGCTATACGTAACCGAAACACCACAGGCTGCAACGCTTCCCGGGCCTACTGCTGTTGGCCCTGTAAATCTTGAACCAAGTCAGGAGCTTCCGCATCCGCTGACGCTCTATGCAAAAAGTTCCAACCGCTCGTTAGAAAGGGGACCGCATAGAGCAGAGATACGCATAACAGCGCAGGTAGAGGGTACACAGTTTGAAAAGGTCGTTACTGTCTGGGTATTCGTTTCGCCTGCAGAGTGCCTCAAGATAACTCCGAAAGAGGAACTTATATTTGCAAGTGAAGATGCAAGCCAGGGGGTGATAACAAAAACTGTAGAGATATTCAACGGATGCGGTGAGATAATTAGAGATATTATGCTTGAGCCAGAATATCTCGGTCCGAATCAGATAAGCCTGTTTGTACCAGCTGGCCCCTATCTATACCCGGATCAGCGCGTTGAAGCACAGATTATGCTAAATAAGGCAGGGGACTATTTCAATAGTGAAAGGCCTGATGCTATTAAAGTAAAAGGCCTTCTTGTGAACAGCCAGCACTTCACAGAGTCAAATCCGCTTATGGTAATAGCTGAGATCGGACTGCGTCCCGAAACAGAGGCAGGACCAAGCTATACAGAAATAAGCCTCCCTCTATGCGAAGATGAAACTGTATTCAAAACAGTGAGATTTCCGATGCAGAGCGCAGATACCGATTGTGAAGTAGCATATTGCGATGCACTTCAGCTCTCTCAGTATATAGCGGATAAAATAAAGGAAAATATAAATATGGTGAAGGAGAAGATTCAGGACAATGGTGCTGATGTGAGAAACTACCCTTTCTGTCAGGAAGGTTCGCAATTCTGTACATTCACTGCAATAGGCGTCATCTCACAGCCCTATAAAGTTTATATGAACCACGATAACCTTACAACGGATGTTCTCCAAAACGTGGTGAAAAACACCGATGGATTAAACAACATGGTTGTGAGGTATGCCTCTGGCACCCTTAATGAGATTCTACAAACAGCAACTGGTTTTACAGCAAACCAGATCTACCTTGAGAAACCTTTGAAAGGATGTGGCCGTTACTACATTTCCATCCAAGGAGCAGTGCAACAGGTCCAGGGAGAACTCGAAGAGGATAGCATTATAATATTCATCAAGCTCATCAGCGATCGTGCAATAACACCTGAATGTACCCTAAAGGTGCAAAACTTCCTTAACTTCCTACCTGAAGATCGCGGACTTACGCTCACATCCTCAATGAACACGTGGCTTGGCATAGTGCAGGCAGATCCAGAGCTTAGTGAATTAGGAAGAGGTATTGCGGAGGCGCTGTTTAGCACCCCTGAACGGGTTGCTCCAAACACCAGTTCAAATAAATTGAAACTTATACTTGAACAGATCCCAAATGGCTCAATAGTTGAACTGAAAATAGATCAACACTCAACGGTTGAAGCAAATCCAGCAACCATCTTACTTCTGATAAACTGGCTCTATGGAGAAGAGAATGAAAAATTCCGATCAGAAGTTGCCAAGAAGGCAAAGTATGCATTGCAGCAGCTGAAACAGGGCTCATTTGAAATTGAAGCATGTATAAGCAATGATGAAACATACATGAGAATAATGAAGCTTGAAAGCGTTGGGGAATTGAAAATCGAACATGAGAAGTATATAGAGCTATATTATGATGCTGAAACATGCACAGATATTAATGTTGTGAGCAACATTCCAGAAAATGTTGCACTGCGAACAAACTGGAGTGCTCTTAATCCAACCGAAAAATCAGGTATAAAAGACGTTTACTTCAAGCTCGATGGCTCAAGGATCGAGGAGTACTCAAACGAGCAAGGAATTCGTGGAACACCCATTGCCCTTGAAGAAGTGCCTGGATTTAAGGGCCTTTACAAAAAGAGCCTGCAGCTCTGTGTTGTTGGCGATGACGGCTTAATCACACAGGCAGCAGGCAAGAAGATAAAGATCAAGGCAAAAAGCCTAAGCATAGCAACCAAGGAAATGAAAGAGTGGGAGGAAATTGAGTTGAGGGTCTGCGGGATACACCCGCATAGTTTAATAGAAAGGATGGAAGGCGTAGAGGTTGAACCCGGCGAAGAGAAGGTTTTCTATACCTCACTTGGATGGAAAGGAGAGCCAGAAAGTATAAGTATTCAGGATATTGAAAGAAGTCTGCGGATGAAAGACATTGTGCAACAGCTACCTGATACTAGCGGAGGTGGAGCGCCAGCAGTGGTAGATAGAGTTTCGAAGGCGTACCAAAATGCATGGCTCTGGTACTTTGCGACCTGTGTCGGCACATCCACCCTGTGCAATAGTTTAAGAAGGGGTTTGCTTAGCGCAATGTTTGGAACATTCCTTATACCTGCAAACATTTTGCAAGCCATGGTGTTTGACTGTGGCTTGCCGGTATTGGCTGGCTCATCAAGTATGCCTGGAGCCCCAAGGTTCGTTTATAGCATTGGAAGTGCATGGCAGTGGGTTACACAACACATACCTTTTTTAAGAACGCAGGGAATAATTGCACAGCAACTGCCTATTGATGAAACTCTTCCAGAGGAAGCGCAACAAGCCTTAAGGGAAGATGTAATACCTGCAGCAATAGCTGGTTATGAAGTGAAACTTGGAACACAGGTAATCTCATACCTAACCAATCGCTTCGGTGACATCGTACTGGCAAACGATGCAATAAAACGCAAGGTTGCGGATTCAGCTGCGGATTATATAGCAAAGCAGTTCTCTTCTGATATGCTTGGGGGGGCAATGAAGAAAGAGATAAAGAGCGCGGTTAAGCCGAGAATACTAGAGATACTACAAGGCGCAAGTCCCAATGCAAGGCTTACTACAGTAATGACTGAAGATTCTGTAAAAAGTGCCTGGCGAAATGCCTCCAGCGATATAGCGGAGAGGGTAATTTCAAACTTAGATAACATCAGCGGGTCAAGAATTGCACAGGAGATTACACAGGCTGGTGGCAGGAGAGTTAGCGAGGTGTTCAATCCCGATGAAATTGCAAATTTAGTGAGAGGAGAAGACATCTTGGGTGAAACAACAAAAGTTATTGATCCGGGTGACTTTGATAATGAAATATTGAAAATAGCACAGAATGCAAGACAGCGCGTGTTGCAGCAGGTTGAATTTGATAAGATAAGGCCCAAGCTTGGAGGCACTGCAAGAACAATAGAGCAAACGCTAGATGATACCATACAGAGAGCTTTACGATCAAGCGCTACTACTGATGCATCTGGCAGATATATAATAAATGCAAGCAGTATAGATGATGCGATAAGACAGAGTGTCACCACAGTAAATTCCCGATTTGCTGATAGGCTGGCTAAAGCATATGGTGAAGAAATAGCTGAGAAGGTTGTAAGAGAAAGCGGCGAAGAGATTGCTGAGCGTACTGCAAAGGTATCCATAGGGAAAAGAATAAGGAGGTTATTCAGCTGGCGAAATTTGGGCAGAATATTACGAGGTGCTGCCTGCGATGCTGCGGCCAACTATGCTGGCTACAGCGTCTTCAGGGTGAAATTACAATCTGCCCTGCAAAAACTTTCAGAAGAAGGAGCATTGCCACAGCCGACAGTAGAATATGGAAAGGTAGGTCAGCACTATGAAGGTCCGGCTCAACTTTACAAATACAGGCCTTACAAAATAGTAGTGGGACGCAACCAGTATGGAACACGCTACTACAGAATTGAACCTGTTGACACTGAAGAGGAGTTTGAGGAGATGCAAAGAAGAATAGCTGAAAATCCTTCCAGCTACTGGGTTGACGATTGCAGAGAATATCGCGAAAGAGAGTTTGAAGGCTTCCTCGGCTGCCTCATGCCAGAAGCTGGGCAAGGCATAAGCGCAGAGCATGTGAGAGCTTATTACACAGACAACTCAGCATTCAGAAGATTTTCGGAAGAGTATGAAGTACCAGAAGCGCTTATTGTAGCATTCTTAATAAATAACCCGGAAAGAATAAATGGCTGTTCCATAGAAGGCAAATGGTATGAAAAGACGGAAGAAAGCAGAATTTATGCAATCAGATGCGTCGCTGAAAAGGTTAATGCGGCGCTTTCCTCAACACCAAATATAGAGGAAGTAATTAGGGTTGTTGGCAGCAAGAGCGGTGAACCTCCAAAAAGTTATATTGAAAATGTAATGAACACTTATCAACGGTGGAGCCAGTTCAATATATGCATAGCACCAGTTGCATAGTTAAAAAGGTGAAAAGTTGAACCAGAAAGCATTTAATCTTTTTACTGCACTGCTTGCATTTATTCTGATACTCACCAGCACGATTCTCTTTCTCACGATGATTCAAACCGAAACAAACACAAGTCATCTTATAGATCACATGGCCTCACAGGCAAGGCTCGAATCTGTTGCAAGACTTGTAAGAGCAGATATATTCCAAACTTTCAACCAAAACCTAAGAGAAGTTATAGAAGATTATTTTAGGCATAATGAGGTGATTATTGGTGATCTCAAAGCATGGGAAGACTGGGATCAGTTAAAAGAAGAATTTTCAGAGGGTTACTTTGTTGGCAACGAGAAATTTGCAAGGGAAATAGCAAAGGCTTTGCCCGGGCTTGAGCTAGACTATGCAATCCCATATGAAGGAAAATATAAGGTTGAAATGTACAACGATGATCGCGAAAGATTTAGAGAAGTGCTGCAGAGCGCGATAGATGCAAGCGCCTCATCCGGAGATTTTATTGAAGTTGTTGAATGCGACGGCACTCCGGAAAACTGTCCGCTTGGAACTTTTTACATAAATTTGAAGATAACAGAGCTAAGCGATGAAGAGTATGAGAGTTTGCCTATGCTCAGAGTCACAGACCTGCTAAACGGCTCATATATCGCTGATCCAATAATCCCCAGAAACGATATAAAGCTCTATGTTCCACTCAGGCTTTTCAAAGCGATGGCAATAACCAGAAAGATGATGCATTCAGATTTAGCCTATATGAATACCCGTTATGATTTTGGTTATCTCTCGCCAAGAATACACAATGAGTTTGATTCAATGGCTTTGGGCTACTGTGATTATGGGTTCTGCTATCCGCGCGAGAATCCATACTTCCCACCGGACAAAAGGTATTCTGATGATAAAGCATGCTCAGGAACCGGGGTATCAAACTCCCTAACTGAAATAACAGGTAATTTCAGGGGCATGAACTTTACATATAATCTTGTAGACAGACTGAGCACAAATTACATGGTTCGGAAGCTTGCTGAGCTTGCAAAAAAACGTCTTTGTGAACTATCTAAGGAAAACATCAGCAGCTATGATAGCCCGGGGGATTTTGAAATAGAGAAAGACCCTGCAGAGCCAAACTGTTATGTAATAGTAGAAGCTGGTGATATAAGAGCATCTGCGAAACCCTCCAAGCTTATAAAAACCGGTTCTGAGCGAAAGGTTTCACTTATAGGGACAAATCCAAAAACCGAACCAAATCAGACCCTAAGTAGCTGTCCCTTTAATTTTACTCTCGGGCAGAACAGAAGGATAGGATACTATAAAGGGCCGGGGGGTATCATGTGGCCAGATAGTAGCATAGGTAGCGAAATATGCAATGGCTTTGAAAGCATGAGTGCGCTTCTTGGGATGATTCCACCAAAGTGTGGCTATGGCACCTCCTGGGCATGTTGTACAGAAATAACTGAAATGAACTTCAAAGTTTCGTTTATAGAGAAGAACCCGGAGTACAAAATAAACAAGGATCTGGAAACGAGGTTTGCATTTAAGATCGTTGATAGAAGCTTTACAGGATTTAATCCAAACTATGACTCTGGAGCAACCGATATTGACTGTGCGCTTGCGCATGCGCCACAGTCAAACACCTGCGTGGCAAGTGCTTGGACGTGCATGGTAAAACCTGCAGGCGGCTATCAGGGGTGCTATCCGGAGTTCCCATAAGAATGAAAAATATAAAGGGAAAATATATAAATAAGAAAAGTGCTAACTAATTAAGAAAAAATGATATTTTATACTGGAGGCTTCTGGATATGGACCTTAGAGAGAAATGGGAAGATTTCATGTTCTGGCTTGAAGACCACAATATCCCTAAACCTGCTTTCTTTGCACTTATAATAGCCATCATTGTGGTAATATTTATTCTTTTGGGAGGCCTCGAGCTTATTATTCCGGCGCCGAGGGAAGAGGTTACTTTAAACGTTATTGTGCTTGACAGAAAAGAGAATCCTATTGAAGGGGCAAGTGTAACAATAAAGAGCGAGGAGCTAACAAAGGTAGAGGAAACAAATGAAAATGGTATTGCTACATTTCTTGTGTATAAGGATTCCGAGGTTATAATTGAGGTGAGCTACGAGGGTGAAACTGCTCGCGAAACCATCACGGTGGAGGGCTTTACAGAAAAAAGAATAATGCTTGATATCGAGCTTATAACATATGCAGATAAAAAAATAGTGTTCTTCAAAGAAGGGACGGATGAAAAATATACTGATATTGAATCGATAGATGCTGCCTGCAGCAATGCTGACTGGCACCAAAGCAACTCGCAGGTAATTAATGGTGAGGTACTGCTTAGAAGAGTACCTAGCAATTGTGGAAAGCTTAGCATAAAAGTAAATGGGGAGTGGCACGAAGTTAGTGCTGAAGGAACTGAGCCAGTCAGAATATATCTAAAAGAAGAGGTTAAGAAGGGCAGGCTTATTGTGAAGGTTGTAGACTCCGAGGGAGTACCCATTGGAGCAAACGCTGTTGAGGTCAGAATAAAAAATTCTGTCGGCCAGTATGTGGGCTCTCAAAAGACAAATGCCAGCGACACAGTTGTTTTTGATGAGCTTCTTCCGGATCGGTATGAAATAACAGCTTCTGGCGAGCATTACAAACCATCTACAAGCAGTGCTGAAGTGAAAGGTGGCAAGGATACTGTTAAAACCATGTATGTTGAGCCCCTCGTTACTGGCTTCCCAATAAAGATAAGGGTTGTAGACACCAAAGGTTTTGGCGTAAAAAATGTTGAACTACAGCTGAGAGATTCGGAAACGCAGCAGATACTTGTAAATAAGCAGTTCACCGATGCAAAAGGAGAATACGTGTTCAATGTTCCTGAAGAAAAGGAATATCTTATAATATTAGCCCTGCCAAACGGATGGAAGAAGCAGATAAAGGCTGTACCAAAAGAGGAATTTTACGAGGTGACATACGATGAAGAAGAGCTCGAAGAAGGCGGCACTGTAGTTATTGAGGTAAAGGATCAGGAAAATGAGCCTTTGGAAAGTGCAACAGTTGAGCTTTATACGATGGAACATAATACCTCAGGCTATGCCTGTGCCACTGGCGCAGATGGATTTTGCGAAATAGAGCATGTTGAACCTGGCAGGTATTATGCCCAAGTAAAACTTTATTCTTACTCGCCTGCAATAAGTGAAGACTTTGAAGTATTGCCGGGTGAAACCACTACGGTGGGACCAGTAACACTGGAAGTTGATAAGGGAGTATTTGAGTTTACTGTATTGAATGAGAATTCAGAGCCTATTGCGGGGGCCAAAATAGATGCTTATGATATTGATGGCGAAAGGCTTATAAAAAGCGGAAGCACAAATGAGGAAGGCATAGCAACTTTATCTATAAGAACAAATGTGCTGCCTTACTTTGTAATTTATGCGAAGGGTTATCTCCCATACATAACAGCGCCTATCGCGCCCGTAGCTAATTTAACTATTGAAAAAAAGGTCGTGCTGCAGAAAGAATTTTCAGGCATAAAGGTAGAGTTCAAAGGGCTTGAGTATGAAGGTGAAATGATTGAAGACAGCGTCAGCCCAGGCACAGAATATAAAGGAACGTTTCTACTCATAGTTGGGAAATCAGGCTATTCTAAAGCTGGCTTGCATATAAGAACAGGTAGTGACACTATTGGAAAGGTCAATAAAGTTGAATCGGACAATGGCTACATAAAACAGATAATTGTCTATGCTACAAAACTTGTGAAGGGTTCTACATATACGCCTCTTAAAGGCGAAGCCACGGATCTGAAGAGCATTGCGAAGGAAGAAAGCAAATGGGCAAATATTGAATGGAATTTATCGGATAAACTAAAGAAAGGAGTTTTTGAAGTAGAGGCAGCAATTGTTGTTAGGGACTCCGCTATAACTGGTGATATTTTCAAGTTAAGTTATAGAGGTTATGCTGTAAGCACCGCTTACGACCGTGACCCAAGCGATGAAGTACTCGGTTCGCAAAAATCAACTGCAGAAAAGGACTCATTGTATGCAAAAACCTACGATATCGTTTACAGCATTGGCGTATCAAACCTCTGCGATGATTCCTTCTGTCAATCGTATTTTATAGAGGATTTGCAGAAAAAAACCAGATTGGCAATTATCGACACATATTCAGCACGGATAGGAAATAGGTACAAGCTTCATTTCACAATCAACAATAAGACTCTGGAACTCAGTGAAGCGGAAATGAAGCTTAAGAATGAGCAAAGGGGCTTACAATTTGGAGCATACAAGGTATATGGAACGGGCGGAAAAGAAGTCACGGGCAACATCGATTCAAGTAGCGGAACGATAAGCATCGGAACATTTACCTCAAAAAGCACAATTGCTGGCGAGGTGGAATTTGAAACCATTAAAGACGGCACCCAGGTAATTACAATCGAGTTGCAAAATGGAGCAGAAACTGTTCTGGAAAAAGAAATTACAATAGAGATTCCGGAAGGGAAGGAAATGATGTTAGAGGTAGTTCCAAAGAACATAGTAGCTATGATAGACAACGAGCTTCTGTTCAAAGTATCTGATAAAGAATCGGAAGAAGCAATTCAGGACGCAAGCATAACACTAACATTAGATGATAAGCACCTTACAACTGGAACAACAAACAGCGAAGGGGTCTTTGCATTCACTCTGGAGGCTCCAAGCGCAGGCTCAAAGCTCAAAGTAAGAGCAATGAAACCAGGTTACAGGCCAATAAGTCGTACAATTGAGATCTCGGAAGAGGTATTTAATATAACGCCACCAGAAGTAAAGATAGAGCTTAGCCCCATTGGTGGTGAATCACTGAGCTTCTCATTCGATGTGGAAAATATAAGCGCCATACCTATTGAGATAGAAAAAATAGAGTTTGAAAACGATGAGCTTGGCGAATACATCACAATAGAAGGTTTTGAAGATGCAAAAGGCGAAATTATAGAGCCCGGGAAGGCAATAACTGTAGAACTCAGTGCTACGCTTACAAACAAAGGCAAAAGAGTTGAAGAGATAACACAGCTTGAAAGCGCATTTACGGTTACTGTAACAAATAAAACGCTGGAAAAAAGCTGGGTAAAAAGCGCCAATCTCAGCGCAAGGATCATGCTTGAAGGTGCTTTGGAATCCACTGACTGCTTGGTAGTTGAACCCGCAAAGTGGGAAATAAACACAACAACAAAAGCGAAACAGTTAGCAGTTACTATAAAAAATATGTGTGCGGTAGGCACGCAACCTGCTCCTCTAAGAAATATTGAAATGAGAGTCTATTGGGGTGCTTCAGACGAGCTTGGAAAATTCAGTGTGACAAGCTCCGAGCTTGAGATTGAGAACGAAGAGCTTGGAAAAACATATATTGAATTGGCCCCATATGTCGAGCCAGAATTTGAGGATGAGATTATTGTTACATTTGTGCCAGATGAAGAGGTGGAAAGCGGCGAGGCAAACGCAAAGATTCAGATAAGGGCAAAGCACGTAAGCAGTTCAGGAAAAGAAGAGGTGAAAACAGCTATTGATGTCTCCTTAACTGTTAATAATATTGCTGAATGTGTAAAGGTAATCAAAAGGGAGCCTCTTGAGTTGCGCACCTGCGGTTATGATACTGGCTGGGGCAACTCAATGAGATACTTCGATAGAGACCCGTATGCAAGCAGCACCCAGCCAGCAGGTTATCAGAGCCCACAACCAACAACATATATGCAACCATGGCAGATGCCCTGGCAGCCAACTTGGCCAAGCACCCAAGTACAGCAACCATGGCAAACAACCTATAGCCAAGGACCTTATAATACCCAGTGGCAATGCGAGAGTGAAAAGGCAGAAATAAGAGTAGAGAATAACTGCACCACAGATGTCATTGTTTCTTTTGATGCTGCCTCTGCACTCACTTTAGAGCCAGAGGAGCTTGAGATAGCTTCAGGCGAAATTTCGAGCTTTGAGGTTTCTCCAACCGCTCGCATGGGAAAATATGACATAGTGGTAAGAGCTAAACCCAAAGGTTCCAAAGAGAAATGGAAAAAGATTGACAAGCTATATTTCACTGTAATGCGATTCGATGATGTTTCGGAAAAATGCTATCCAATTATAGAGCCAACAACCCTCAGAACAAACTTCCTCGGGTGGCAGAAGGCAGCTGGTAAAATATACAATAAATGTTACAACTTTGGGTACAGACTTGAACAAATAACAAAGGAAAATTTCCACTGCATGGACCCAGAAACAGGCGGAATGCAAATTGCACAGGGGGTCTGCCCGCTTATAAGAGAGGTATTCGTTTCGCCGCCTACTGTGCAGAAAGTATCTGATACTGAGACCTGGGAAGTTATGGAATTCAGCATATGGTACGATCCAAACATAACCCAGCGCTGGCCGTTGCTATTAGAAGGGCCTATAGATAAGAGAATTGGGATGATAAGGGCAGCAAGCTCTTCACTATACAGCGCAGTGATCTCGCCTGGGGAAATATATGTACCCATGTATATACCGTTCCTTGGGCAGAAGAAATATTTCAAGGTGCAGGTTACATTTGAAGATCCATTCGAATGGTTCGGGGTGGCTGGAACGCTCATAGACGCTGGCGATCCCAATAAACAGCCATCTGAATGTGTAAACAAGGAAGCACTGAATGTTCCTGCAGCGGGTGAAGAATATCTTTACATTGGGGATGATCACTTCGCAAACGACATATTCACTTGGAAAGAAAATCCACCCAAAAGCGAGTGGGTAATGCCAGTCGCAACATCAAATGAACAGATAATAGGCGTTCCTGGAGTCGAACAGGCATCAGGCTTCTGCGGAAGAAGTGACTATATAGAAAAGCTCCCATACACAACTTGGACAGATGCTGCTTCAGGCATCAAAATAACGTTTGAATTAACCCACAACAAGCATCATATTGTGATGAAAGTAGATAGAAGCGAGATGTTTACTAAATGTGCGCTTATAGACTTCCAGTACCCAATAAAGGTAACAAGGGTGTTTAACAATCCAGGCACAGAAGAGGTTTTGCTACACGTAGCAGTAAATGTCCTGAATAAAGGTGTAACAGAATATTATGAAGGCTGTGAATTTGAGGAAATGGAGAAAAAACCTGTGCCTGGCTGGGCAAATCTTGAGAGCTGTGATACTACTGGTGAAGCAATATACTCACAGTACGGTTTTGATAAGTTACTATTCACATGGGAAGCCGACGAAATAACTCAAAACACATGTAGGACTAAGGAGCTTGGAGGGCAGGGATACTTCTGTGATGGAGCGCAGTTTTTGCTTTCAATATCTGGAGACTTGGTTAAGATAAAGAACAAAATAGAAGAACTGAACAATAGGATGAAAGAGGATCAATCGCTTGTGCTCACAGCAAAAGCGATACATGAAAATTCAGAGCTGGAAAGCGAGCTCATGGAACCGGGTAAGATGTATAAAATAATGAAGAAGCAAACAATAGTAAACGATAGCGTGCAGAACAAAAATTTGCTTGTATTTTTGCAGAGTCAATCGTATGGCGGGGGAATGTTACCCGCACCCTCTCTATCAGCGGATTCGTGCGACCTCTCAGAGCTTGAAAGCGATTTATCTGGACTTGTTGAAAACCTCAGCACTGAAACGGAAGAATTCACAACCTTAAGACTGCTGGGATTCAGAAGAAGATTTGAAGCAAAGCTTAGGGAATGTTATGGTTCAGACATAACTACTGAAAATGTGATTGGTATAATAGCGCCTGAAATGGACTATGCAGTTAGCGGCACGGAAGCGAGCGAAGCATGGGGCGTTCTTTCCGCTCCCGCGATAGGAGAAATGCCAATAATAGAACATAATGATAGCGTTAATGCCTATGTTATAACGTTTGAGGAATACATGGCAATTCACAACCAGATACTTCAAGGAATTTTGAGCAACATAAGAAGCGGGCAGAGAGATTCGCCAATAGTGGTTAACATTGGTGGTTTAAGCATGCAGAGCAACGAAGCCGTATGGCTCAGCTTCCTGCAGATGCTAAAAGAAAACATAGAGTTTAAACTTGTTGTTATCAATAAGCCGGGGATGAGCCCGGCTCTGGAAGAGTATGTAAAAGAGTACGCCGAAAATGCTGTTCAGGCAGAATCTAACGAAACTCCTGAGGACATAATATTCTCTGCCAATATAAAAACAGATAACCTAAGCCCTCAATTTGTGAGCGATTTTCTCGCAGCATATCCTAAGATTCCTATAAACCCAGACCAGATAGAATTCAAACAATACATGCACCTCGAAAATTCGCTGTTCAGTGAAGAAACAAATAGCAAAAGGGTTAGCAGCGGGCAATACGCATACAGAATAGAACCAAAAATTATGTTTGATTTTAGCAATAGCATTGCAACAGTAGCGTTAGATAAATTTATAGTAAAACTTTATCAGGAAAAGAGTTTGGAAGGCATCGATAGCGAAAAAGGAACCTCTTATGCTGAAAACCCATTAATGTACCTTTCATTTGATGCGCCGCTTGGCAGAGGTTCTTCAAGTGCAGATTATGGAATTGCATTTTCGTCACTTCCAGAAAAGAAGCTCTACTACAATTGGACAGACGAAGCGAGTTCTATGGCAGAAATAGCAGAGCGCTCGCCTGGAATAAGAACAATAACTATGGAGTTTAGCGACAAATTTGAAAAGACAAGGGAGGGTAAAGTGATAGAGCTTGACCTTAGCAAGAACAAACTGAAATACTACCCTTCATATCCAGTGAGCCTAAAGGTCAGCTCCTCAAGCGGGCAAAACAACATTCTGTTCTATAGGTTTAATATTCCTTCATATTATGGAAATGTAAATGCATTATTTGCATGGTTTTCGCTCAACACAGATCAGGTACAAACGCCTGTAGATGAATTTAAGACGTTTGAGCCTGCAGCTTTCTGTGAAGGCTGGACAGAGCCAAGTGAGATGGCAAAGTTATTCCTGCCACCTGGCGACTGGTACTCAATAACTTTTGTTCCTTACGCCACCACAGGAGAAACCTTGCAACTTGAGCTTAGCTGTGCAATGCAACCAGCGGTTATGCAGGCAAAGGTATTTGAAGGGAGTGAAACCCAAACAGAGCTTACTACTGGCTTGCCCGGTGGTTCAGTAAAGCTGAACGAACCAGGGAATCCACCATCAATAAAAGAATATTTAGAAAGGATAAAGAATGGCGAGATTTGTGTAGATACTATAAGCAAAAAGGAGCTCTTATTAAGATGGAATCCAAATGCGGTAGAGCTGCCAGGATAGAAATATTAAATAGAATAAACAAATACATAAATTAAATAAAAACAAAAAAATAGAAAGGAATAAAATAAAAAATGATAATCAATTAATATGAGGAAGTTAACATGGGCATACTGCAGTCGCTGAAAGACCTTTATTATCACTTAGAGGATAAATATTATGACCTTATAGACCGAATAAGCACACGCATTCCTATCTACAAAGTTACAGATGCGATAGATAAGGTTGTGCCTTCCTTTGCGTTGCTTCTTCTGATAATAGCTGTTCTAATTGGTTATGTTCTCATAAGCTTCACACCAGCAATAATGCCAAAAAAAGCAGAGATAAGCGTGCTTGTTGAATACAGGGATCGATATGGCGCAAAGTACCCTCTTGAAGGCGCATCTGTAACTATCATAAACGGTGAGCTTTCTACAACAATTGACACCAATGAAGATGGAATGTTGAGCACGCCGTATTATGCAAAGATCGGCGATGTTATTCAGATAAGCATAGCGAAAGATGGTTTCAAGCCAAAACCTTATTCAACAGAGCTTGAGGTTGATAGCGAAATAGAACACATACATGTTGTTCTTGATGAAATAATAAAATTCAAAGATGTTAGATTTAGGCTTGTTGATGAAGATGGCAACCCTATTGCAAACAAATTTGTTAGCTTGAGCTTTGAATGCGGCAACGATGCTGAAGCCCCAGCAGATATAGAAACAATGACTGATTATACAGGGCTTGTGGAAGTGAACGATGTCCCTATTGAATGCGACCCGTTGCTAGTTTCTGTGAGCGCCAAGGGTTATGAAGCATTGGTGCGCGAGCCCGTTAGGGACGGCTCAGCCATTGTATTGAAACCAAAAGAAGAATTGAAACCACCGGAGGAGAAAGGCAGAATTATTGTAAGTGTACTTTTTAAAGGCGAACCTGTAACAGACCCTATTGCGGTTGAGCTCTACAAAGACACTGGCGCAGCACCGATGTTTATGGAGTATAAAACAACAGACAATGGGCAGGTTATATTCGAGGTGCTCGCTGGCACTTATAAAGTAAAAACTCGCGCAACTCAGAAATATGATAGCGCCGAATCCAATTTTATCACAGTGGGAGCAGACGAATACAGAACAGTTACACTAGAGATTAGAGAAAGGATAATAGGTCACATAAAATTAAAAGTGATTGATGAAGCAAACGAAGAGCCATTAAAGGATGTCAGAGTAACCCTGATGAAAGAATCAACGCAAGTAGCTTTCGATGAAACTGACGAAAATGGCTATGTGCAGTTCAACTTAACTAAAGATGAAAGCTTTACTGTGGTAATAGATCACCCTGAATATTGTTTGGCACGCTTAACAGATGTGCGGAAGTCAGATAGCGTAATAGAAGTGAAGCTTAAGAAATACACAGGTGATTGTGGCGGCGTGCTCATAGCGAAAGTTGTAGATGAAGATGATAACCCTATTGCAAATGCAATGGTTGGAATATTTGACGAAAAAGGCAATTCTTTAGGCTGGGCTGAGCGCATTACTGATATAAATGGTGAGGCAGAGTTTAAAGGTCTGCGTGCAGGCAAATACAAGTTCTTTGCATACAAGGGTTATGGAAGCGGTTGGAGCGATGTTGTTGAATATCGTGTAAGAGAAGCGGTGGAGGAAAGAGCAACAATTGTGCTGCATATTCCAAAAGCAACAATCGAGCTAAGGGTTGTTAATTATGACTCTGAGCCCTTGCCGTTCAGTGATGTAACGCTGAAGAATGCCGACACAGATAAGCTGCTTGCAGGACCTGTAAAGGTTGAGGACCTAAACGGAAAAATAAGCTTTACTGTTGATGCTGGCATACCTTTCTACGCGTACATAACAAATCCGCAATATGCAAGCTACTCTACAGAAGCAATAACCTTAAAGCCCAATGAGCAGCGTTTTATGCAGGTTGTGCTCGAGCCAAAACGCATAAGTGGCGAAATAAAAGTAGACTTCTTGGGGCTGTTTAAAGGTGATAAAACCGCTTCGGTGGTTGCAGCAGGCAAGGAATATATCGCTAAATTCAGGCTTTCAGTACCAGAACAAGCAAACTACCAAAAGTTCGGCCTGCATATAAGGACTGGCAAATACAACATGATGGAAAAAGACTTTATATATATTAAGGACGTTTATGCACCAGGCAAGCCAAATATTATAAGGGGCACTTCATTTAACCCGGGGCAGGGAATAACCTACGATACGCAATTCTTAAGCGCCGATGGCTCAAAATGGGTGAATTTGGAATGGGCCAGCGGCAGAACAGGAACAATCTATGTAAATGCTAGAATAAAGATTAAAAAAACAGCGGTTGAAGAAGAACTACCAATATTCTGGCGCGCATGGGCTGTAAAAGAAAACAAGGTAATAAGAGACCCGGTTGATTATTCGCTAGGAGATACTGCAAGCGAACAGGATCTATATGCAAGGGCCTACAAGCGCACGTTCCAAGTCGGTATGGAAAAGCTCTGTACAGATAAATGGTGCGTATCCCTGAAGATTTTAGATATAGAGAACGACATAGCTGAATATGTGGATGAGACCTACAGTGCAAAGGTAGGCAAAGAGTATAAGCTCTCTTTCAGCATATTGAATAACAGCCCATACGAAACAGACACATTCGATAACGTGCAGCTGAAAATACTAAACAGCGAGAAAAACATAACTTTCAAAGAGTATGAAATTATAGGCGATACAATCACACAAGGAACAGCAAATGCTAATGAAACTTCTTATATAAAAATAGGCAACCTGCCTAGGAATAAGGAAGTTCGCGGTGAAATAACATTTGTACCTAATGCAGCAATGGCGGGAACAATAATGATAAGGCTTCATGATCCGGCAAGGCATGCGCACATATTTGAGAAGGAAATTCTGGTTGATATTGCTGCTGCAAACGAGTTTATTGTTGAATTCAAAACTGCAAGCGAGGAGTTTGCAGCAGAACCTCCGCTACTGCCAAGCGGTATAGAGAACACCGTGGTTATAAGGGTGCGTGACAAAGCTACCGAACTAGAGGTAAGTGAGGCTAGCGTAAAGATAAAGGATAAATTTGGAGCAACTCTTGTAAGCACAAGTACTACATCGCGAGGCTTAGCAGAGATTACGTTGCCTGCATTAATGCCTGCTGATGTCATTTATTTAGTTGTTGAGAAACCAGACTATGCTGAATTCACGAAAGAAATAAGAGTTGATGAGAAGGTGCTCAAGATAGAGCCTGAAAAAATAGGCATTCAGCTCAATGTGCATACAAAACCTCTGGATTCCGTTACCGTAAGGCTTCTAAACGAAACAGAGATGGAGCTGAAGGTTGAATCTATCGAGCTTAGGGGCGACTTCTTAGGTTTAATAGATAATGAAAAGGTGCACGATTGGCTGACTTCAGAATACTTCGGGAGAACTATTGCTGCAAGAGACAAGCTTGATATTGCTCTTAAGGTGCAGCTTAGCGATTTGGGAAAGCTCCTGAACGAAAGCAAGCAGCTATCTGGAAAGCTTATTATCGTTGTTTCAAGTGCTGGGCAAAGCTGGCTCGCGGAGAGAGACGTTGATATAACTATTGGCTTAGGTGGTGAAGTGGACAATCCTGCCTGCCTAATTTTAAGTATAAATGAGTGGAAAGCTGCAACGAAAAGCAACGAGGTAAGAACAGATTTCACAATAGTAAACACCTGCACACTAAACGGAAAACCTATAAAGCTCCAGAATCTAAGTGCAAAGATTGAATGGCAAAGCAACCAGCTTGGCGACTATTATATAGAAATGGGCGAAAATACCATTGAGTTGCGCGGAGCATACTTCAAAGTGCTCAGGGGCACAATAAATGAAGAAGAAGAGCTGCCCGCAATGTTAACATTTGCTCCAGATGGCGGTGTGACAGGTAAAGCCCAAGCAACGATAACTATAAGCGCTGAACACCCAACGCAGGGTGGGAAAGAAGTACTAACTGCTTCAATACAGACCGAGATAGATATTATAAGCCTTGATAACTGCGTGAGGTTTGATAAAGACCTTGTGAGAGTAAAGCCCGGTGAAGAGGGAAGCTTCACTATAGAAACTAAGGACTGTGGTGCAGCAGTTGACTTCATGTTAGACACTGAATTGGCGCTCGCTGAGAAGGAATTTACTCTACAATCCTCAGATTCGAAACAGGTTACCATTTTAGGTGGCGAATACATTCCGGGGCAGTATCCAATCTACGTGAAGACGCGTAGTGTAGGAGAAAGCGAATACTCCATAAAGAAATTGATAAGGGTAATAATGGAACCAGAAGGCTGCCTGCGATTGAACCGCTATGAATACGATATCTATGATGATCCAAACGACCCTTACGATGGCTTCGACGTCGGAAAGCTTATAAATGAATGCTACAAAAAGAAAGAAAACATTACAATAAGCTTCGATGAGCGCAATTGGCTTGAAGCAATGAAAACAGGTGCTGTCTGGGCAATAGTTGGTTTTATCTATGGTGGCATTCAGTCGGTAAGGCATGGCAAGGACTTCTTTGGGTTCCCGTTGCCTTCTACTGTCTGCGAGGAAGCTGGTTATGAATACTGCGGCGCAAAGATGGAGTGTAAAGGAGAGAAAATAAAGGTTGTAAATAATGTAACGTGCTGTGCTTCTGAGTGCATAGCTGAGGAAGTAGACGTCAAAGAAAAAATCTGTGCTAAGAAAGGAGCTCGCTACTGCGGCTTCGGTAACTGTCCAGAAGGCAAGGAAAAGATAGTTGAAGGTGTGAAGTGTTGCACAGATAAATGCATAACTGAACAGTTGTTAGAGAATAGCGATGCTAAATGTAAGGATGTTAACGAAAACTACGACTTCTGCTCGGTGCCGCCATTTTCGGATGTAGAAGAGATATGTCCAGCGCAGTATGGTTATGAACGCGTTGGTGATATTTGGTGCTGTAGAGGACCTTGTCAGAAAGCCCAGCCGTCTTTGTTTGAAGAGATATGTAAAAATCCAGGTAGCGGCGAGGGGCCTTTCTATTATTGTAATCCAACACTAGGGGAGAGCTGTCCTTCTGAGGATAAAATCGTGAACGTTTCGGGTGTTGCTTGCTGCACGGTAGAATGTGTCGGCGGAGCAACTGGAACAGAGACTCCAAATGAATCCAAACTAAGCCCGGAAAATGCACTGTCAGCATGCCAGCAGGCAAACCCAACATATACTTACTGCAATCCTGCTGCAAACCTTACTTGTAAAGCGCTACCTGGCGCTGAACTCAACCCAATAGTTGAAGTCACCTATGTAAATGATGCTACTGGGGAGGAGATTCCAATAAATTGCTGTGATACTCGCTATGGTCAGTGCGTAGCTGAAACAACCCAACCTGCAAAAACTGGAGAAATGTCGCCTGCGGATACGCAAGAAAGCTTAACCTGCTATAATGAAGGAATGGGCCCATATTGCCCAAAGCGCGAAGGCATGGAAAGCTTCTGCGAGAACCAAGCTGATGGCACAACTGCATTACCGATAATGACTAATGGTGTTCCATGCTGTCCAAAAGGGTTCAACTGTGAGTATGCGCAGGCTGGAAGCAATACTTACGTTAGCGGTGATGCTGTAGTACAGATAGGCGCTCCGTGCCCAAAAGCCGGCTATGGTGTGCAATGTCCAATAGAAGGAACATGTTCAAGCACATATTGCGGAAACTGCATTAAAAACCCCAGAAAACCTTTAAAAGTGTCGACTACGTATTGCTGCCCCTACTCCAGCTACAATAAGTGCATTCTTCCAGACGGCCGCGAGGTTGTTGAAGGTCAGACTTATACACAAGCAGCAACGCAAACACAAACACCAGGAAACGCAGCGAGCACTCAATACACATATTCAAATGAACAGATCTGTGCGCAACCAAGCCTAATAGACCCGCGATGGCCGGCTGGTGTGTATAATTACTACTATTGTCACTCTGGCGAAGAATGTAGTGGAAGTCCTGTAAAAATATATTATAACGGAGATTATTCACAAGGATACGTTGAGTGTTGCGATGGCGCTTGTGTTCCAAAAGGTTCAGCAAGCACCAGCTTAATGCCAAGAAGCATAACTGGCACGACCACTGGTACGCAAACAACTACCACAACAGGCACTGGCTGCCCAGAAGGCCTTATGTGTTTGCCAAAAGAGGATGGTAGCTCTGGCACGGAAATCACAATAGATCCTATAACAGGAGAATATACGATTAGCTGTGCAACTGAATGCGTTACTCCGGAAGAATATGAGAGAAGAACAAATCCTGAATGGCAGAGTACCAAAGAGAGCGAATTAACTGACGCACAGATATGCGAGCAAAAAGGTTATCTGTATTGTGAGCCGGGCTATAGTTGCATGTGCACCGGCGCTGTTTGTACAGCTAATCCTAACGTTACTGTTGAATATAATGGTCGCACAGTAAACTGCTGTGATCCTTTAAAGCATGGGGAATGTGTAGCCAGTGGCGCATCATCTGCTCCAGCGGCCACATTACCAAAAGCTCCAGCAGGCTTCCTAGCTATAACCGATATAGGCAGTTTACTTGGCAAATCGTTCGATATATTTGGGGAAATAACGAATATTGAAGACCCATGGACAGGAGCTTTGATTGGCTTTGTTGCAGGAACGCTCTTCAAGTACTGGGAACAGAGCAAGAATGTTGGTGAATTTCCAGTGACTGTTGCAGTGAAAGACCTTGTGATAAATTCAGTGAAGATAATAATGCCAAAAGGCCTTGAAGAGGAAGAGGAAACGCTAATAAGCGTTGAGATGCGCGAATCCAAGGTAGAAAGCACTACAGAGAATCCATTAGGCATAGAGGAAACTGAGCTCATATTCAAGAACAATGGAATAAGTCAGGAAGAGCCCTATAAGCCTATCTATAGGGTGCTTAAGGTTGAGGGTGAGCGCTTAGATTATAACACGGAGTACTTTATAGACAGCAAGAAAAAAGCGCAGAAGATGCGCGAAATGGAGCCTACTGTCAAGAGTCGTGAGCCCTTCACGCAAAAATTCCATCTGCAGTTTAACGCTTACAAGCCGAAGCCAACGGATATTGTTGTAAGGCCTGAAACGAGCTGCAAGATTGGTAACTTGATAGGTTCTACGGGCAAAAATGCTTTGCCTAAAGTTAAGTTCAAGTGGAACTGGCGCGATATAGAGATCAATGAATGTGATGAAGGAGGCAACGAAACATATTGTGATGCAGTACAATTCAGCATAGAGCTCCTCAAGAAGATACATAAAGTTGATGAGCTGCTAAGAGGGCAGCAGGTTAACTGCCCGTCTGCAGAGGGCATACTCAGCGAAAAAACACAAAGTCTAGATGAACTAAAGCTTGATGTTGCTCTAACCAGAATAAAGATTGAAAAGAGCGGAAAGAATGCAAAGGTAATAGGCACTATCGAGAGCAATAACAACAAAGAGATGACTGTCAATGTAGTAATAACTCTGCAAAAGGATGGAAGCACTGAAACAATTGCCTGCCCGGAAGGAGCGGAAAAAGCGGTGAAGGTTATAAGCAAAGAAGAGGTTTCCTGTACATTCAACGATTTGAGTGATGGTTTATACACTGCCAGAATAACAATCTATCCACAGCTCAATACTTGCGAATCAGAATGTAAGAATGAAAATACTGGCAATGATGTGCTGTTCACAAAGCTTCTTGTTGGTGGCGCAGCAGGCGTATTCGAAAAGTGCGAACCTTACAGCACAGATCGCCTGGAAGAGTTTATAGCAGCTAACCCGAACAACACCAACCTTAAGAAAGCCTTGGAGCTCGTAAGCTTCAATGCTTATCTTATAAAAGATGGCTATACTCTGGACTTCAGAAAAGACTTCCATGAGTTCAGCGAGGCTAAAGACTTCTTCAATGCACCAACATGGTATAAAGGCGAATCAGGTCTGGGCAAATACTTTGTAAACCCGGAGTTGCTTGAGTTTAAGTCGCCATTCTTAAGGCCTGAGTTTGGTTATCTGCCAGCAGGCAAATACCATGTGAGAATAAATATCACTTATGATAACGACAGCTGGTGCTTGTTTGATGAGACCACACCAGATGCAAAGATTGAGATTTATTTAGAGCGTTTAGCAACGCCGGAGCCTGATTCGGTATTCTATTATCTGCCATTTGATGGTTTAATCGGCGTTGATAGCGAGAACGGCAGGCAAGGGTATGGAATAAACTTCAGACAGGAGTCAGAGCAAAGCATATTAATAAATGAAGATATTTCGCAGCCTGTTAGAACAACTACAATCGCAAACTCAACCCCAATTCCAGGCGGCTGGCTTTACGCAAAAGAAGTTCAAAACTTTAAGACTCTGAACAACGATATGCGCGGCGTGCTCTTAGATATAGAGAGGGGCTCAGAAGATACTTATATGGTGTTCAGTCCAAGCAGAGCAACGCCGGTGATATTGCATATCACTGGTGGAAATAGAAGAAAGGCCTATGCGTTCTACCAAGTTA
This sequence comes from Candidatus Iainarchaeum sp., assembly GCA_021163505.1. Lineage (GTDB taxonomy): Archaea > Iainarchaeota > Iainarchaeia > Iainarchaeales > DTGL01 > DTGL01. The sequence goes on from JAGGVE010000004.1 coordinate 41,143, forward strand.
CTGTAGATGGACAACCGCAACAAGGCTCAAGCTATTTAGCTACATGGACCGGCATAGGAAAAGGCTGTAGAGACTTCAGTGATGCAGAGGTCACAGAAACGTTCAATAATAGGCGCGATGTTAGAGGCGGCACAGGTAGAGTGAAATGTGCGGGCAGCTTCGGTACGCATCAATATGGCATAGAATGGTGCGATGTGAAGAGAAGGGGCAGCGTATTCCTTAAAACAGTGTTCTTCACGCCTCTGCGAAGCGCAAGCATACTTGAGCTTGTAGAAGCTGCTGACGATGCCACATTCATAGCGCCAAATGGTACTGGAAAGCAGATAGAGTTAAGCGGTATAACAGGCCTGAACATTACCTCTGTGGAGAAGATCTTGGAGCTTGTTGAGCAAGAAAAAGTTTGTGTTGCGGGTGTAGGCAACAGCGTTAAAGCCACATTCTTCTGGAACCCAAAGAATTTAATAGATTCAACGCTTTCTAATATAGTGGAAAGCGTACCACAGCAGTGCATAGCGCCAGAAGCCAGCTGAAGGTGATAGCCTGTGTCCATAAAGGATAACCTGACAGATTTTTGGGAAACGGTAAAGGAGTCTTACTATGATTTGGAAGAAAAGATTGGGTTTCCTCCCATATTGCTTCTGCTTGCGCTACTTGTGGTAGTACTGCTATATTTCTTATTTTTTGTTCCAAAAGAGCCTATTCAGCCAAAGGAGGTAGAGCTCACTGTCTTTTTTAAAGACGAGGAAGGCAACGCTTTACCTGATTTAGAAGTAAATGTTTCTGTAGATGGTAATATTATCAAAAAGTTCACTAACTCGAGAGGCGCTGTTGTAATTGAAGTAAAACCCAACTCCGAAATTGTTGTTTCTGTGGATAGTGCAAATTACGAAAGCATCAGCAAAACATTTTTTATTGGAGAAAATAACAGAACAGAAACAATAACGCTAAAGCTCAAAACCAAACCCTTGGAAAAAAGAACCCTGCGCTTTGAAGATGAGAAAGGTTTAATAAAAGGAAAGAAAATAAGGGCAAAGATTAGCTGTGCCAATAAGGCGATTCCTCCGTGGTATGAAGAAGACACTGATATGGATGGCATAATAGAAGTAACGCTGCCCTTAAACTGTGGTGAAATAAGCGTTGATGCTGAAATCGAAGGTTATGAAAGGCAGGAAGCGGCACACATGAAAGGCAGCGAGATTTTACTATTTTTCAAAAAGATTGAACCACCAAAAGGGAATCTGCGTATTAGGGTGGTTGATGAAGAGCAAAACCTTATTTTGAATAAAAACATAAAAGTGTCTATTGAAAAAGACGGTGAGCGCGATTATAAATTCACGCAAGGGTATGGAATAGTAGATTTTAAGAATCTTTTAGTCGGTACATACAACATCTATGTAAGCGATCCTTCTGGTGACTATGCAGCAAGTCGTATGGTAGCAGAGGTAATCGCGAAGCAAACGGTTGAAGTTACTATAGAAATGAAAAAGGCAATAAAGGCAGTACTTAAAGTAAAGGTTATTGACCGAAACACAGGAGTTGCGATTGAAGGGGCAACAGTAAAACTAATGGAAAACTATGAAACTGTTGATGAGAGAACAACCTCTGAAAATGGGCTTGTAGAGTTTGCAATCTTTGATCTTAAAGATTATAGCGTAATCGCAAAGAAAGAAGGCGGCATTGGCACTGGCTACTTTGCAAAAAGCGTTGATGTAAACGCTGCTGACCTGAACTCGCTTATAACAATAGAGCTTGAGAAAATAACACAAGAAAATAGTGGAAAAACAATTGTAAAGGTAATCGATGAGGATGGCAGGCCAGTCAAGGATGCAAAGGTAATGTTCCGCTATAAGGAAACAGAAGCAATTGTTGAGCTCAATTCTGAGCAGAATTATAAACTAACCGATGCGAATGGGACTGCAATATTTTATCTGGGCACGATTGAGGAAGAAATATACCCTTATGCAATAAAGTATCCTGCAACTGGCGGCTCTGCAAACCAAGCAAAGCGAATAGACCCCTATGAAGAAAATCACTTTGAGGTATTAATGCACATAGGAGAGAGCACGCTCAATATAAAGGCGCTTAAGACTGATGGCACTTTGCTTGAAGAGAGCTACTTTGAGGTATTTTCAGCTACTGATGGTAGTTCCATATCAAATGGAAAAATACCTATGGTGGACGGCACATACAGCTACAGTATCAAAGCAGATAAGAAGATCTACGTAGTTGTGAGTAAGGAAGGCTATCTTAGCTATGAAAGTGAAGAAATTGCACTATGGCCTGGCCAAAGCTATGAAATAAACGCGATTATGCGTAAAGTTGGCGAGGTGCGCGAACCGCTAATTGAATTTTTGGGAGCATTTAAAGGAGATGTGAAAGAGGAAGCGCTCAGAGCAAACAACGAGTATGAATTCAAATTCAATCTTGTCTTCCCAGATAACAATGATCTAGATAAGGCGGGCTTCCATTTCAGAGTTGGTGATAATAATAGCGTTGAGCTAGAACCGATGTTCATAAAGGATGTAAAAACTACTGCGGATGTGATAATAAAGGGAAAAACGTACAGACCGAAGAAAGGCCAAGCACTAGAGGAATTAACTGAAAGTGATGCGAAGTGGGTTACATTAGAATGGATAAAGCCAAAAAGTGGCACATACAAAGTAAGCGTTGTTGTAAAAATAAGGCAAGCAGTATTTCCAAAAACAAAGCTTAGCTTCTATTATAGAAGTTATAGTGTAAAGGGCTCGCGCTATATAAGAAGTCCTGTTGATGCAGAGCTTGGCGAGCAGGAAAATACGCAGAGTAAAGATGCACTATATGCTGAATGCTTCTCAGCAACATATTTTGAAGGTTCAGAGCCACTATGCAGCGAAGCATTCTGCTATAAGGGCGACTGGCTTTATGATAAGCAAGAGGATATATTCTTAGAAAAGCCGTATTCACTAACTGTGCTTGGCGATTATAATTTCCTATTCAGTATTATGAACAATTCTGTAAATGAATACAATGAAGTAAGGCTTGTGGTGAAAAATGTAACAAACAAAAAGAAAGACAACGCGCTTGATTTCGAAAAGGTCATATTCGAAGGCCCAGCCAAGCAAACAACTGAGCTAATCCCGGAAAATTCAGAATTCACAATTGAAAATATTGAAGGCTTTACTTACACAAAGGAAATAAGCGCCAATATCAGGTTTAAAGCAAAGAAAGAAACAACCACAGGCATAGAAATTCAGCTAATAGCAGACAAACAGGTCGTATTCTCTAAAGAGGTTGAATTTATAGTTTATTCTAATGACTTGCTGAATGTGAAAATAGAGCCAGAACGATTCATCCCTTTCAAAAAGCACACGCTAAAGGCAACTGTAGAGGACTCACAAGGAAATAAGATAAGTGATGCCTTGGTTAGGGTCATTAGAGAAACGCCTGATAATGTAAAGCAGGTTATGCATGCATTCACAGATAGCGAGGGATTTGTAGAGTTTGAAATTCCAGAGTCTTACCCGGGAACCAGATTAACTATCGAAGTGGAAAAAATTGGGTATGCGCCAGTATCTGTTGAAAGGTTTGTAGATTCAAATATAGCTCTGGTGATGCCCCGAGCAATATTTTCCTCGCTGAATACAACCTCAAAGACTGATGAAAGTTTGCCTCTTTCTATAGAGAATCTCACTGGTACTGCTCTAATAATTAAAGAAATAAACCTTAAAGGAAACTTCAAGGGCTTGCTTAATGAAGAAGCTATGCAAGCTTATGCAAATACAAATGCAGGCCTGCAAGTAGATTCTAATGAAAGCTTAGATATTGTTATAAAAACTGTGCTCGCATTCAACGCAGCAAGCTTGCTTGAGAGTAACGAATCGCTAAGCGGCAATGTTGAAATAGTGCTTTATAATCCACTCTATAACTTTGAATACGCTGTATTAGTTCCTCTAACAGTTGATATCGGCTTAGGTGGCTTGCCTGATAATGCTCCTTGCATAGTGCTTTCTGGTCCGGATATTCCAGAATGGAGCGTAACAACGCTTGATAATATTGCCAGAACAGAATTTGAAATCAGCAACCTTTGCATGAAAAACGGTCAGAAAATAGATTTAGAGAATCTGCAGGTTAAGCTTGAATGGCAGAGCGATTCAAAAAAAGCAGGCGTGTTAGAATTAACTATTATAGCACCTGATGGAAGCTCAGTAAGTCAGGTGCTCAAGTCAGGGCAGTGGGTAAAATTCTTGGACAATTTCAAGCAGGCTGATTATGGTGGCTATCAAGCAATCCTAACATTTACTCCAAAAACAGGGTATATGGGCGAGACTGCCAAATTTACGATCTATATAGATGGTCAAACGAGAACAGATGCCGGCCTGAAGTTTGTAGGTGCTGATAATACAATAAATGGCAATATACTCATACTAAACCTTGAAGACTGTATAAAGTATCCAAAGGAGAAGATTGAGCTATCTCCAGAGCAGGACGAAGCAACATTTAGCCTGGATGCAAGCGCGTGTGGTATTGATGTATACATAACACTCTGTATGGGTGATCCACGTTGCACCGGTGGGACCACAGAAGGTGGTATTACCTTAATGCCGCACGATGAAATTGGATTAACGCAAGCTGATCCAGAAGAAACAATAACTGTTTATCGCGAAGATATTCCAGGCATTTATGGAATAACATTGTATGCGAGAACACCGCAAACGAGCTACAGAAAAATTGACACAATAGATGTGCTGGTCAGGCCAGAAACAAATAGCTACTTCGAGCTTAAGAGGTATGAATTTAACCTGAGCAAAGAAGCTAACTGGCAGGATTCAACAGAGCTAAAGAATAAAATGCTACTTGAAAACGTGCTTATAACATCTACA
>JAGGVE010000052.1 GCA_021163505.1 Candidatus Iainarchaeum sp.
CTGTGTTTCTTCCAGCAAGCTCCTTGCGCTTCAAAGGCTTTACAAAGGACCTTGCACAGATTTTTGGTTCTGTTTTTCTAACCCCGCTACCAAAAATCATGCGAATATTTAATTCTTATCTGGGTAGCTATGCGTAGCGGTAATTTTGATGCAAAGCCCCAAAGACCGAAAGGTTTAAATTATACTTCAGAGTAATTTTTATTCATGGAAATCAACGGATTTCTAAAAAGTTTGGCTATACTGGTCACATTGAGTATTTTAGCTCCTGCTGTTTTTTCAGTTTGCAAAATTTATACAAACTATGGGGAAATAGATGGGAAGTTCCAGGCAACTGTAATGTTTATCTGCGATGGGTTTGCAATTCCTGAAAAAGAATTTACAATAATAGGTCCGGAGAACTTCAAACTAAAGGCAAAAACTGATGGAAATGGCGTCTTTGCTTTTACCCCTGAAAAAGTGGGCGGTTATTATATAAATGTAATAATGGATGGTTCTACAACCGATTCTAAAATTTTGGTACATAAGAGGCCTGAAATAACAGTCAAAAGGAACTTCAATACCTATAAAATATGCGCTGATGTAAATCTTGGACTATTCAAAATAAGAGATGGAGAATCAACAATCATTCTACTGCAGGAACCAGACAACTGCGCTACATATGTAACTGATTCAGATAGCTTTATCATAATAGCAGGCGGGGAAGGATTCTATACTGAAAACATATTTAAAGCTGGAAAATTTGTAAGAATCTCTGTTCCAGAAAAGATTATTGCAGGCAAACAGTTTGTTGTAAGAGCATATGATAATTCAGAACCTATCGAAGGAGCTTTAATAAAAATAGGGGATGTAGAAAAAACAACTGATGCTGAAGGGAAAGCGACATTTATTTTTAGCGAGCCAAAAGAAATGCAAATAGTTGCTAAAAAAACAGGATTGAAGGAGTCCTCCCTCAGTATAAAAATAGAAGAAGGACAAGCCCTAAAGCTCTCAATCCCAAGCAAAATTAGCCCTAACCAAGCGTTTGAGGTAAAGGTTACTGATGGCTCTGGTCCTGTTAAAGGCGCAATAGTTTCAGTGGGAGGAGATAAAAGAGTGACAGGTGAAGATGGAACGGCTCTCTTTTCAGTAGGGAGCTCTGGAACATATGCTGTAAAAGCGGTGAAAGATGGGTTCTATGAGGGAAAAGCGTTGCTGACAATTGGGGTGGAAAAAACAGCAATAAAAGAAATGTATATTTCTATTCCAGAGCTCATGTACGAGGGTCAAGTGCTCTCAGTAATTGTAAACTCGCTTGAAGGGCCTGTGAAAGGAGCAAAAATAGAGATCAATGGGAAAGAATATTTTACAGATGCAGAGGGCAGGGCTAGAATTGCAGGGCTATCCGCAGGCAGTTATAAGGTCAAAATAGAAAAGAGCGGATTCGCACCAACAGAAGCTAAAGTGAAGATAATAAAAAGCATTGTGGAGGAAAGGCCGGTAATACGTGAGGATGTTAAAATTGCCTTATTTATTGCTCTTGTATGCAGTTTGGGCATTTGCTTTATAGGAACCTATATGGTTTGGCATAAAAGGAGGTATGGGTTTGTCTAGAATTAGAGAACATTGCATAATTATTGCAGTTCTATTAATGTTATTAGCATCTTCAGCCTATGCTGAAGAAAAAAAGGTTCAGCTCCTGATAAATGATGAAGATGCCGACGAACAGAGCAATGCAGTAACAGTTATGGGGCCAGGAACATTTACGCTCACAGGAAAGGTAGTGAATAACATAAAAATAGAAGAATCAAAAAAGAAGATGGACATAGTTTTTATACTGGATGCTAGTGGAAGCATGCAGGGTGAAATAGATGCGGTTAGAGACAGCATAAAGCGAATAATAGACGAGGTGAATTCCGCCCATCCAAACCTTCTGAGATTTGGCATATATGTATTTGAAGGACATGGTAGCAATAAAACGGGTTTTACTTCAAAGAATTATGGGTGTGATACTGATGATGATGTGGGCGCAATACACTTAACAGCAAATGGCGGGCTGTTGAAAAACAGGTTAGACCAGATCAATGCAAGTTGCGGGCTTGAACCTTGGGCGTACCTCACATATGCAGTTATCTCAGATTCGTCGTTTGGATGGAGAGGCGATGCAGTAAAAGGAATTATTGTAATAAGCGACGAACCAGCAGATTGTTGTCATGGAGAGTGTGATTGCTACTACTGCTCAGAGGCTGCAGCCACAATAGAATCCAAAAATGCGTATTTTTTTGGAATTTACTCAGACATTGCAAAAAGTGATATGGAAAAAATGAAAAACAAGCTTGGAAAAAGAGCATATGTAACAAAATATACCGATACGTCACAGATACCTAAAAAAATAGAGAACATCATACATTACCTTCTTGCCCAGGATGATTTCACAGTAAGTTCCGAAGTCAGCAATCCAGCTGCAGAGGATTGGGACAACATAAGCGGAAACTTCCCCGTTCCAGAAGTAGAGAGGGAGGGAGGCTACAGAAAGTTCAGTATTGTGCTTGATATACCACCAATACCTGATCCTTCTTTAAGAGAGGTTTTCTTTAAATACACTCTTAAGGTTGTTGGGCAACCAGAGCTTAAAGATGATGCTTGGCTTCGAGTGATTTCGGGAAAGCCACCACAGGCAAACATAAATGTTATAAACTATCCCGTTTCTGGCGGAGTGGTCACAGGCCAAGTCCCAATAAGCCTTGAAGTAAATGCTGAGGGAACCACTGACCCTGAAAATGATATTAAGGAACTTAAGTGGGATTGTGAAAAAGACGGTACAATAGATGCTACAGTTGATTGTGGGGCAAACCCGAATTGTTTGAGTGAGATTGTTACATGTGACACATACACAATAAAGAACCACACTTACACCTTAAAGCTCGCTGTTATAGATTCAACACACCAAGAAGGGACTGCAGAGCTTGTAGTACAGACAAATCCAAACATCCCACCAAATGTGTCGCTTAGCATCCCTTCCGAAATAGGCCCACTGGAAGATGCAAATATGGTTGCGAATGCAACAGATGCAGATGGTAAGATAATAAGATATTATTGGGATTTTGGAGATGGGAGCACATTTGATTGCGATGTTGCTGCTTCGCCTACACCGTGCGATCAGGTAACGCACCAATATTCCGCCAAAGGAATTTATTCAGTTACCGTCACAGTATATGATAACGATCTGGATGTCAGTTCAGCAAGCGCTCAAATAAAGGTAAAAAATAGGCCGCCCTCAAAGCCAAAAATATTTGCGCAACCAACAAGTGGACTTGTACCTTTAAGCGTAGACCTTTTTGTAAGCAATGCAGAAAATCTTGATCCAGATGGGGATGCGGTGTACTTCAGATGGGACTTTGGCGATGGAACAATAATAGAAACGAACAATCCTTTTGCTAAACACACTTATTCTACGCCTAACCGAACATATAATGTGACCTGTAAGGCAATTGATGTTGAAAATGCTGAATCTGAAGCAAGCGATGCAGTACAGATAAGTACCATTAAGATCTCTGGCATTACTGATTTTTACGCAAAAGACACCAATATTAATGAAAAGACAGAGGTAAAGGGCACTTGCACAGGGATGGCAAATATGCTCGAAATAAAAATATACCAAGGGGGCAATTTAGTATATACTGCGCCCAACCCGATACCATGCGACAACACATTTCACGAGATAGGTTATGTATTTCCGGAAGCAGATGTTTACCTCGTGGAAGCCACTGTGCAAAATATGGGAGCTATTCCTAACTGTACTAACTGTATCCAAGGGCAGTACATCCAAGTAAAAGAACCTTTCCCAGAGCTTCAAACTCCAGAAACTCACCCAATACTCGTGCTAATTGCTGGTGTGCTCATATTGACGCTGATTAGAAGAGGCAAGGTTTGAAGTAAAACCAAAGTTTAAACACATCTGCTGACTTTAAAGAAAAACTTAGAGTGGGATCTAAAATAGGAATCTCCAGTGGGTTCTTATTATCCCCTGCAACCGTTTACTGCCCATAAAAACTTCAATAATCGCAAGCAGTTCTTATAATCTCCAGCAACCGCTAGGGTTTGATAATGGTGCTACGCCGGGAGTGGGATTCGAACCCACGCGAGCAAAGCTCACCAGCTCACTCATCTCCCAAAATATTTTTCTTTCTTTGGGGAAACTTACCACTTTCTTTCTTTTCTAAAGAAAGAAAGGGGGAGAGCTCAAGGCTGGCGCGTTGGACCGCTCCGCCATCCCGGCATTTTTTATATATAAAAATTCTTTCCTTAATTATTAATAAATAATTTGCCTATGAAATCTGCTCTTTATTCTTTTTTACAGCATCCCGGCCTACTCTTCTTGCTAAAAATTTTAACTTCATAACTAAAAATAGTTTATTTTTTAAATATTTTTGACCAGAAAATATATCAAATGCTTGATACAGCAAGTTTCTTCGACCTAGGCAAGAACAAAAGCCTTCGCAACACAATAATCCTAATTCTCTGCGCGGAATGGCCCCTCACAGTTTCGCAAATTTATAAGCGCTTGCTGCGTAGCTACGGAGTGAGCTGCACATACCAAGCGGTTTTTAAACAGGTTAAGGAACTTGCATCAGATGGTTTGCTTATTATGGATGAAAACGGATATCGCATAAATGAGAGGTGGCTCCTAACACTGAATAAGTTCATATTAGGAGTACTCGAGCGCTACAAGGAAAATCCGCAAGGAGTGCTTGGACAAAAACTTCTTGAGGAAAAGGTTCCAGGCAGATATTGAATAGCAGTGCTATTTCACAAAAAATATGCAGAAGTAATTTAACTGTTTTTATAAAAAAATTAATTTATGAAAAAAATTCGCGAGTTTCTAAGGAAAGAAAAGGAGTTATTCGAAATAATCGACAAACTCGAAACAGATATACTCAAATTTGTCGAGCCACAAAACACGCTTGCACAACAAGCAAAGTTTTTCAAAGCACTTAAAAAAGGCATCGCTTACGAACCTATTTTTTCCTACCTTCCAAGAAACCAGCTGTTCACATACTTCAACCTGACTCCGGAGTATGCATCCATAATGAAACGGTTGCAGGAACTAAAATTCAATGAAACCGGGTTTGAGAAACTTCTCAAAAAGAAAAGAGACGAAACAATAAAAAAGATCGAGCTAGTCAGAGCTATCGGTAGCGATGCATTTCCCGAGAAAAGCGTTGCCTACTACGGCAAGCCGAAAGCAAAGCTTGTGAGAAAAGCATTTGAAGTGCTCGAACAGAAACCGGAAAAAGATAATAAAAAAAAGTTCAGCAGCGAAAGAGTAGCAAGCTACCTGCAGAATATGCTGAATAAAAAACGAATAGACTGGAACATTGTGCTTGAAGAAAATATGTCTGCAAACGCCATCGTTTTGCCAGCAGAAAAAGCAGTAAAGATAAAAGCCAACCAAACATACTCGATGCGAGGGATGCGCAGACTTCTTGTGCACGAAATAGAAACACATGTGTACAGATATATAAATGCATCAATACAACCATATCGTTTGCTACTTGAAGGTGCAAGCGCTGACTGGCTCGAAACTGAAGAGGGATTAGCGGTTATAAATGAAGTGCTTTTCAAAAATTCAAGCGATGCACTCATTAGAGAGTATGCTGGTAGAGTTGTTGGAATTCACTTTGCGACAAAGCATTCTTTCTATGAAACATTCAAGCATATGAACGAGTATTTTTCTGCGGAAAAGGCATATCAGCTAACTCAAAGAGTAAAGCGTGGATGTCCAGCAGGAAAACCTGGTGCTTTTACAAAGGACTACCTCTACTTTAAAGGAGCAATTCTTGTAAAGGAGTTCTTAGAAGAAGGGGGCTCTCTAAAGGAATTATACTATGGAAAGCTTGCGATAAATGAACTCGAAGCCATAAAAGAAGTACCTGTATTGAAAAAACCTAAGTATTTACCGGATTATAAAAAAGCTGATTTTAAAGCTGTTGAAGAGCTTCCCTTTTAAAAACAGCAATTTTACGGAAAGGAGAAGGCAAATAAAAGGAGTAAGCCAGGGATCCGCTCTGCGGTATGGCTTACCCCTTCGCTCTCAACACCGATTACTTAGTGTAGCTAAAACTTTTTAAAAAGCTAATCAGTTTGGAATGCTAACCTTATAATAAAAGTAAAATTGCATAACTTACCTTGCAACTAGAACTCCTCACAGAATTTCTTCGCTTCAGGCAAGGACTCAATAAGCGTGCTTGCATTTAAGCCGGATTTTTTCAAAGCCAACATATCCGCAGCAAAGCCAACCAAAAAGCTGGCAGCTAAAGCTGAATCTAACAGAGAGTTCTTAGCACTAAAAGCAGCAGCAACTCCAGCAAGGCAGTCGCCAGTGCCACCAGCAGTAAGCAACGCATTACCAGAAAAATTGTAGTAAAGTGCAGACCCATCACTTATTACATCAACGCTGCCCTTGAGCAAAATATTACAGCTGTGCTTTTTAGCCATAGCTAAAACGTTTTCTGGTTTTGCATCGCAGGGGAATAAAGCTTTAAATTCATTTGCATGTGGCGTAAGCAGGCAGTTTTTATTGAGTAATTTTTTATTGAGCAGGCGCAGTGCAGTAGCATCCAAAACGAACTTCTTTTCAGAAAAGTTTTTTAAAGCATAAGATAGAATACGCTTATTCTTTGCTGAAATGCTTAAACCAGGGCCTATTAGAATAGAATCTGCTTTCTGAGCAAGCTTTTCAAAATTTTTCAAACTTATTTCTGAAACTATGAACTCTGGGCTTGCTTTCTTCACATAAGCAATATTTTCTTTTTCTGTTAAGAAGTAAATAAGATCTGTAAATAGGGAAGCGGCTTTCCCGGCAAATATGCTAGCGCCATGATACTGGTTTGAGCCTGCAACTATGAGCACAACTCCGTTTTCACCCTTATGACTTTCAGGATTACGCTTTTTTAGAAATTTAACATTGCCTGGGCCTGTAAAGTAGTAAAGTTGCTTTGGTATGCCTATATCAAGCACCACGCCATTATCAACCTTCTTTGTTGCAAGTGAATAAATAGCATTGGGCCTGAAGCCCGGGCAAGGCAGGTCAACGCTTACTTTTTTCGCTTTGCTTTTATTTAAGAGCTCCACAACTGATTTTATCGGCTCTCTGATTTCGCCTTGTATTCCCGTGCCAATCAGGCATTCTAAAATAATGTCTGCTTCAATCTTTTTCGGAAGCTCTTTAGAATCTGCATAGGCGTGCGTTTCAATAAGTGAGTTCTTGAGGATCAAAAAATTTCTATACGCTTCACTACTTTTTATTTGCTCAGGCTTTCCAATTAAATGCACGCTGACATTATTTTTATCTGCTAAATAGCGTGCAGCCACAAAACCATCGCCGCCATTATTTCCTGTACCACAAAATATCGCTATGCTATTTCCATTACCAAAATCCTTAGTGAGCTGTTCCGCGATGCTTCTACCTGCTGATTCCATAAGCTGTAAGGGACTAATTCCATAGTAACGGGCATTTGTATCGAGAACCTTTCCAAAAGTAATGGCATCCATAAAAACACACAAAAGCTTTTTAAATGTGGAAAAGTATTATATTGATGGGTTGATTATTTTAAAATTATATAGTCAGGTGCCAAAAATGCAAGAAACAAAGATTGAAGAGGCGTTTAAAACCGCAACGCGTGATTTATGCGAATGTTATGATGAAAACGGGATAGTCGCTGGCCGTGATCATCTGCAAAATTACTGGGCAAGAGATAGTTTCTTTGCGACACTTGGTGCAAATAAGCTGAGGGACTTTAAAATTGTAAAAAATAACTTAGATCTGTTTCTGAGCTTTCAACGCGAAGATGGATTAATTCCAATGTTTATTTCGCGAAAAAAACTAAAGCCAAAATATGGGTTATTAAGCAATGTGGTGGATAGCAACTCCTTGCTCATAATTGCATTTGCGGATTATATCAGACACAGCAGAGATAAGCTATTCTTAGAAAAGAATTACAAAAAAATATCACTTGCAATGGATTGGCTGAACAAAAAAGATAAAGATAAAGATGGTCTTATCGAAGAAGGTTTTTTCGCAAATTGGCAGGGCACAATAATAAAGTCCGGTGAGGTGCTCTACTCAAACTGCTGCTATTACTATGCACTGAAAGAATTTGCCTGGCTCTCAAAAAAAGCTGGCGTAACGATGCTCGAAGCGGAATACGAAAAAAAGGCTGAAAAAACTAAGCATGTGCTAAACCTGAAATTCTGGCAAGGCGATTATTATTACGATTGGATCGACTTTTCAATAAAGAATTATTTTGATAGTGCTGGAAATTTGCTTGCGATTTTCTGGGACATAGCAAGCGAGTATCGTGCAAACGAAATTATTAGGTTTATTGAAGAGAATGAACTAAATAAGATTCCACTCAAAACAACAGAACCTGAATATGGTTTTTGGCGTGTGGTTCCTTTCCTATTGCCATTCAAAGCATACTACTACCACAATGGTTTTTCATGGCCCTGGCTAGGTTGCATCTATGCTCTGGCGCTTAATAAGATTGGGCAAAAGGAAAAAGCATTAGAAGAGCTGAAAAAAGTGGCTGAGCTTATAGATCAAGAGTGTGTATGCCATGAAGTGTTTGATTTTGAGGGCAAACCTGTAAGCTCTCTGCTGCTTAAAAGCGAAAGACCCTTCGCTTGGACAGCAGGCTTATTTATCCGAGCGTGCTCTGAAATATTAGGGATGGAAAAGAAGAAAAGTAAGCAGAAAAAATAGTTTTTTATAATTTTTTTCTCTTTGTTGTGATGTTCGGAGTTGAGTTGCATGTCTGAGCTTATTTTCATTCCTGCTGTTATTTGTGCTTTTGCACTGCTAAGCACATTGCTGTTTAACCGCTACTTAGCAAAGCATGATGCTGGCAACGAAAAGATGAGGGAATTGCAAAAGCATATAAGAGAAGGTGCTTGGACTTTTATGTTCGAAGAAGCCCGCGTCTTTGCGGTAGTTACTGGAATAATCGCAGTAATATTGTGGCAACTCTTCTATTGGGAGGTTGCCTTTGCCTTTTTGCTTGGAGCATTTCTCTCAATGAGTGCTGGTTTTATAGGCATGCATTCTGCCACTTTTGCAAACGCCAGGGTGACAAATGCTGTACAGCATAGTGAAAAGAAGGCATTCAATATTGCAATCGCTGGCGGTGCAATAATGGGTTTGGCAGTTGCTGGCCTGGCTTTGGGTGGCTTAACATTACTTTTTTTGATCTTTAGAGAAGCTTTCAATCCAGCCACACTTACAATAGAATCAAAAGCCGTGCCGCTTGTAAGCAATATTTTAGGTAGAGAGATAAACTTCATAAAAGCGGCTTTGATTGTAAGCGCCTATTCAATGGGCGCTTCCCTAGTAGCTCTGTTTGACCGCGTGGGCGGCGGAATATTCACCAAAGCAGCAGATATGGCTGCAGACCTAGTTGGCAAGGCAGAAGCGCACTTGCCGGAAGATGATCCGCGCAATCCAGCATCAATAGCGGACAATGTTGGTGATAATGTTGGTGATGTAGGAGGCCTAGGCGCTGACCTGCTTGAATCATTTGTAGGCTCAATAATCTCGGTAATAGTAATCTATCTTTACGTTTACGTTGGAAGAAGTAATGCAAGCATAAGCGCTCTGCTTGAACAGCTTGGTGTGCCTTTAGGGCTTAGCATGCAACAATACTGGTGGTTGCTCATAGTGCCTCTGCTTATAATCTCGTTTGGCATAATCGCAACTCTTATATCTTTAATCTACATAATCGCCAACAAAAAAGCCAAGAACTTGCAGGCAACGTTAATGAATGGTACGAGGCTGAGCGCGCTCTTAACTATGCTCTTTGCGTTTATTATAATATACCTCTCACCGATGAACTTAAGCGTGTTTTGGTGCATTTTAATAGGAGCACTTGCAGGCATTGCAATAGGATACATCGCTGAATATTATACATCTTCTGCTTATAGGCCTGTTAAAAAGCTTGCAGAGGAAACTTCAGCAGGCGCAGCGATTGGCATAACTGGCGGCATGGCTTTAGGAATGCTCTCAACATTTATCCCTGGGCTTGTGGTTGCGATAGCGATCGTAGCAACATACAAGTTAGCGGGGCTTTTTGGCATAGCGTATGGTGCATTAGGAATGCTTTCGTTTGTGGGTATGACTGTTAGTGTCGACACCTATGGACCAATAGCTGATAATGCAGGCGGCATAGCGCAAGGCGCTGGATTACCTGAAAAGGTGAGAAAAATAACTGACCGCTTGGATGCGATAGGAAACACAACCGCAGCAATAGGTAAAGGATTTGCCATTGGTTCTGCTGCCTTCTCTGCGCTAGCGCTTATTGTTGCTTATATGTGGTCCGCTGCTGGCTCAGCAGGCGAAGTAACAATCCCTACAATTGAAATGCTTAGTGCAAACCCAAAAATTGGCGCTACAGTTATTGCTGCGCTATTTTTAGGCGCTATGATTCCTTATGTATTCTCTGCTCTTTTAATCCAAGCGGTGAGCGATACCGCAAAGAAGATGGTTGAGGAAATAAAGAGGCAGTTCAGGCGATTTCCAGATATACTCAAAGGAAAACGCAGGCCAGATTATAATAAGTGTATAGCAATAACCTCGCAAAATGGCTTACGCAAGATGGTTCTGCCTGCAATTATAACAATTATCCTGCCTCTTCTAGTTGGCTTCATTCTTGGCAAATACGCATTGGCTGGCTTTCTCATAGGAGCATTGCTCTCATGTATGCAACTTGCAATATACTGCGCAAATACTGGCGGCGCATTGGACAATGCAAAGAAGTATATCGAAGATGGCCACTATGGCGGCAAAGGAAGCGAAGCACATATTGCATCTGTAATAGGCGACACTATTGGTGATCCGCTTAAGGATACTGTTGGCCCTTCACTTGACATACTGGTAAAGCTGATGTCTGTAATTGCAATACTGTTTGCATCGTTGTTCCCTTCGTATCCAATCTTCTTCTAAATGCTTGCTAAATAAGAAAGATTTTTAAGGATTTGAAGGCTTATTGTTTTTGGTGATGCTATGGAAATAGATGGCTTACAGTTGGTTTGGCTTGGACATGCCTGCTTCAAAATAAAAAATAATGGGTTAGTTATCTATATAGATCCTTTCCAAATAGAGGATGGTGAAAAAGCAGACATAATATTAATCACACATGACCACTACGATCATTGCTCGCCCAAAGATATAAGAAAAATCACAAAGGAAGATACAATAATTGTCTGTAATGAGGCATGCGCGAAGAAGCTTAACAAAGAAGTGAAAATTATAAAAGAAAATGAGAGCATTGAGGTGCTCGGAGTGACAATAAAAGCTGTGCCTGCATACAACACAGAGAAAGAATTCCACCCAAAAGGCCATGGTTTGGGCTTTGTTATTGAGCTCGGTGGAAAGCGCATCTATCATGCGGGCGACACCGATTTTATACCAGAAATGAAGAATTTGCAAAATATAGATGTTGCATTGCTCCCTGTAGGGGGCACTTATACAATGAACGCTGAACAAGCGGTTGAAGCGGCTGAACTTATAAAACCTAAGATCGCAATACCCATGCATTATGGCTCGATTGTTGGCAGCGCTAATGATGCAGAAACGTTCAAGGAGCTTTATTCCGGAAGAGCATATATACTCAAAAAAGGCGAGTAGGTAGGGAAATGAAACTAGGACCTTTAGGAAGCGAAGAAACAATATTTTCCAATATTGATTCCCTGAGTCCGGATTTTGTACCAAAGCTTCTGCCCTATAGAGAAAATGAACAGAAAGAGATAGCAAATGCCCTAGAGCCCTTGCTTAAAGACAGATCTGGTAGAAATCTTTTTATTTACGGGAAAGCAGGCATTGGAAAAACACATGCGGTAAAGCGTGTACTTGAAGACTTAAGTGAGTTTGGTCTGCCAAGCATTTTTATTAACTGTTGGGTACATTCCGAAAGCAATGCAATAATTGAAGCCATAGCAAAGCAGCTTGGGATTATCGCTGAACCAAGCATAGAAAGGATAAAGAATAGGCTTGGTGGCAGTGCGATTGTTTTTGCGTTTGATGAAATCGATCAAGCAAAAGGATTAAATTTTCTGTATGCAATACTTGAAGAGATAAATATGGCAGGGATAATATTAATATCAAATAAACCAGAATTTATTGCAACCCTTGATGAAAGAATAAGGTCACGACTGCAGCCACAGATAATAGAGTTCAGGAACTACAAGCCAGAAGAAATAAAAGGGATCTTGAAGGAGAGACGCAAATATGCATTCTACGAAGAAACATGGAGTGAAGAAGCTATAAAGCTACTTGAAGAAAAAACCATTGAAAAAGCAGATATTAGATTTGGACTTATTCTCATGAGAAACGCTGGCTTAAATGCAGAACAAGATGCAAGCAGGATTGTCTTGAAAAAGCATGTTGAACAAGCTTTGGAAAAGCTACAAAGCTAGCGATTATCTCTTGAACCTCTTCTTAATATTATATGCTAAAATTAGTACTATTACGAGCAGTAAGCCAAACAAAACGTAATTTGTTGCACTTGCACCTCTCGTTTCTGTTTTACTGCCACTTTGCTGTTTGCAATCAGGATCTATGCCAGGCATACAATCTGGATCACATATATCGTCTGCATCTGGAACACAAAAACCATCGCTTGCGGAGCAATCGCTACAGGAGAGTGAATTTTCGTGCTCTTCACATTCGCCATTATAATTGCATAAACTAATCTTTTTTTCGAGAATGGTTTTGCCATATTTCTTTATTCTAAAATAAGAAGCACCTTTGAAAAAAGGGAAAACTATATAAAGTACTTCATAAGTTGAGGTTTCCTTGATCAAGTCTTTGCTCTGTTCAAGAGACCAGCCATAAGGCATTCCTACAGAATGAAAAACAACATTGATATTTATTTTATATAAAAGATTTTTATTCCCATCCGAAAGTTCAAAAGAATAATCGCCAGCTTCACTGGGTGTTATAAAATCTTTGGTAGCAAAATAGTTCTCAAGTGTTGCATTTGAATCCTTTGTTATGCTAACCACAAAAAGAATTGCTTTTTCAGGAGCTACAGCATTAACAATAGACAAACACATAAAGAAAAATAATACAAGCGCGATTCTCCTCAGCAAGGCCAAGCACCCCTTATCGCGCTTTTCTCAAAGCAGTCAAATGCCTGCGGAACGGTTTGAGGGAGCGCTGCTCCCATCAGGCTCCTACCAATAGTTGAACCGAATGGTATTTTGCGCCCATAGCAGTCTACATACGAATCAGAGAATTCTGGACAGCTTGTAAATAGGGACCCATATTCGTTGCAGTGGGTTGTGCCGTCAGGATAAAAATTTCTGCATCCGCCGGGCAACCTTGCGTTTTGGTAATTGTAAGCAATTCTCGAGTACTGGTCGCATAAACCAAAGGAATGGCCAAGTTCATGTGCTGCAGCTCTGAAGTCCGTGCCTGCGAGCATCACAGAGTCAAGTAATGAAAGTCCTTCAGCGAGTACACAACATCGCGTACCTTTCATATAACCGCCAAAACTAGCGCACTCGGATTGGGTTGCCGAAATCGGCATATATATACTAGAATCAGTAAATAAAACAATCCTGTAATTGCCGCTGTTTATAGGAATGCCCAAAAGAGAGCTTATGCACTGCAGAACAGAGGCCTGCACTGCTCTGAACTGTGAAGGCGGCATGCAATTATAATTTTGGTTAAGTATGGTTCTACATGCACTATTTCTTGAGCTCTTTTGAAGAAGCTCGGTGGGTTTTATTATAATCCTTGTTATCTTGTCTGGACAGGGAAAATCAGCACTATCTAAAAAGAAATTAAATGCAGAATTTGCAAGGCTTTCAAACGCCAAATCACCAGAATGCCAGCCAGATGGAACAGCTATCAGCATATACTTCCTTAGAGTATTGCTTTGTGGTGTTTCCTGTTGAGAACCGTAGTTCTGAGGATATTTCTTTGCCAACCAAGGAAGCACATACTGTGCGGCAATTGTTTCTTTTGTACCCTTGAAATCCTTCCAGAGTTCGCGCCAATGGCACACCCAGCGTTTAACATTATTTATATAAACAACATCTGCTTCCGTTGGATAATCGTTGCCTGAATGATACTTTGGTACTATTTCGCTAACTGTAGTTTTGCCACCACCAATATAATTATCGGAATTTTTTATTAGCCAGAACCAGTGCCTTACTGAATCTGCCCAAGTGGGATAAGCGCAAAATTCACCATCGCGCCACCCATTGAAGCGTTCGCACTGCCCAGGCCTATATTTTATATTGCCCATGCTATGTCTCCACCTTGGTTTGCAGTCACTACTGCCTGGACATATGCCAAAATTAGATTCGCGCCTAAAAAAAGCAAGTGCTATTAATGGGTCTATATTATATTTAAGTGCCTCTTCAACAAACACATTTCCCAATCCAAAAGGAGGCATGCCCTGACCCGCAAACCTGTTATCAGCTCTCAATTCCCACCTGCCAATTATCTGATTTATAAATCTTGCCATGAGCTGCTGGTTCTGCGGCTCAGAAAGGGACTGCTCCTGAATAAATAACGACATTGGCTGCTCCCTGCAGTTTTCTTCATTCTCATACCACTTGCCACAGCAAACAATATCTTTACCATAATATTCAGTATTGTCTACAAGATATCTTCGGTTTGGCTCCACTGCTGGACAGATCCCCATGCTACTGCCAAACTCACTCGCACACTTCTCCCGAGGCTTGCACATGAAAGCATCAAAGTGCCCCAAATAACTCCCTATGCAAAGCGTAGGGAGAAGCTCTATTGCATAAACCTGCTCTGCTTTAGGGGTTTGGAAATACTGGCTGTTCCAGAAGAAAATGATGCCATTATTATCGCCATAAATACACATTTTGTTTTCCTTTACTTCAGCAAGTATTTGTTTGAGGGAAAGATCAGTAAAATGTGGTGCTTTAAAAACATTGCCGCCAGTGCTAAACCACCTATTGGGTTGCAGATTGAGGTCCTGCCTATCAACATCGTTGCCGTCATAGAACTCAGCGCTGATACTGAGTGCTGTATCTGAACATCCGAATGCAAGCTCTGCACCTTCAGGCCAAAAGGAAAGAGAAAATAAGTTCCCTTCGTTTGAATCCAATCTTGCCAAAGTTACTTCATCGAGCCAGTCAGAGCATATGTCTGGAAATGCCCCTGACATAAGTCTATCTCTAACAAAGGTTGTCTTGCTAAACCCGTGCCACGTAAAAATATAATCTAGATAATTTTTATCATAATAGCCCATCTCCTGAAAGCGTTCATCTGGACTTATAAATCCGTAAAAAAGAGAAAAACCGGCATTAGAACCTATTTTAATTAGTGTAGGTACTGAGCGCGCATATTTCAATCTAAACGCTGCATCAGACTCTCGGGCAATAGCCAATACAACACCAGAGCGAACATCTGCAAATCGCTCCGGATATTCAATTTTGAGAAGCGCGATGCCGCCATTGATATTTTGTGGTATGCTTTCACTCATTGGCCCTTCAGCATAGTTAAAATAGATTGGTTTGTATTTGCCCAGCCAGCGGAATGCTAAACCATAATTTTCTCTGCCAACTTCTTTATTGAAATCCCCAACAAAACCATCAAATGGAAGCTGTAAAAGGGGATTTTTATCATAGTTTGTACCTATCTCGCTAAGCCCTGCAACTTTTCTCAGAGATACTGAAACATTGCCTGCTTCGCTCACTACCAAATTTACATCATAAAGGCCGCTTTCCAATGCGTTGCCCCTGAAATTCCAATCATTAATATTAATATCCTGTAGATACAGCGAATATTCTCTCTGAAAATCTCTTAAGAATGCTTTGCTGTAATTGTCCCTTATAAGAAAAGCGCCGAAGTACTCGCTGTAGGGCAATTCTGCCTGCGCCCGTTTAACCTTCTTTACAAGTGAAATAGTAAATTGAGCTGCATCGCAAAAATGTGCTTTGCCAGGAATCGAACATTCATCAGCATTTATATCCTCAAAGCGCCATGTGAACAAAAGCCTATCAAAACCATATTCATAAACCGCTTTGGAACCTGTGTCACATTGCTTCGCAGGATAGTGGTAAATTGGATATTGTGTGCTTGCAGATGCAAAACCCAGCATCAAAGATAAAACAATAATTGAAGCAAAATAGCCTAAGCATTTCAAGCGTTGTTCACCTGCTTATTTATATCACCAAAGTACTGCCTGAACTTTTCTGTTGTTCTTAGCAGATAGGTTCTTCCGAATGGCTCGCGCACAACAAAACCTTCATCGACCAAAAGTTTTATGTGATCGTAAGCTTTATTGTTCCTATATTTCACCACATGCGATTGCGGGATTGGTTCTTTTACAGCTATAAGCGCGAGCGTTCTCTGCACCGCTTTATTCATTTCTGCTTTAGTGGCTAAATGCCTAACCTTATCAAGGTGTTCAGGTTTTACTCTCATTTGGTAAGCATTATCTATGCAAACTATCTCTATGCTTGATTCACGTTTATTGTATTCTTCCATAAGCTCCTTGAGCATCTGCTCTACTGTATGCTCATCGCTTACGCCAATAAGTTTTGCAAGTTCTTCAAGCTTCAGGGCGCCTGGAGCCATGAATAGCGCTGACTCAAGCACTTTTTTATGCTCATCCCAGCTCTGGCAAGCGCGCAAAATAGTCTTAAGTTCCCTCATAACGCTACCTCAATAAGAAATTAACTCCCTACTATTAATAAATTTTATGGAATTACGCTTTATTCCACAAATCAAGCAGTAATTTCCTACTTCTTAGAATGTTTTTGTAGGGAAATACTTCGAGTATAAAAGGCCCGAGATAGTTAGCATTCTTGCATTCAGAAAACAATTTATTGAAATTTATATTGCCTTCACCAATGCCTTTGTGCTCATCTGCCATTCCATTGTTATCATGGACATGCATATTCATAACAAAATTTTTAACTACCCTGAAATAGTTATGCGGCTTTGTTTTTGTTGTGTTTGCATGCCCAACATCAAAAGTCGCTTTTAGCCCTCTTACAGAATTCAAAACCCTTAAGAAATCCTCAAGCTCGAAACACAAAAAGAACGGATTATTATTAAAATTTTCGAGGCAGACAGTAACATTATGCTGCTTCCCAATTCTTACAACTTCTCTTAAATTCTTTATCAAAGATTTATAGCTGAGCTTTGCTGCTGGACCAGGCATTTCCCTAAAACCTGGATGAATAGTTAACCTATCTGCTCCAACTTTCTGAGCAAGCGCTATTGCCTTTTTCAGATTAAGAAAAACTGCCTTTCGAACCTCTGGAATAATTGTACTAATAGGTAAAGGGCTAGCGGCATGCACTATCAGGCGCACATCGCTTTCCTCAGCTATCTTTTTAATCTGCCTTATTGTTTCGGGCTTCAGGTTAAAATTCTGTTTCCAATCCAAGTCAATCTCAAACCAATCAAAATTGTGTTTAGCTGCAAACCTCAAATCAGTTAAAACATTCTTAGTGGTCAATTGGTTCATAAATCCAATCTCTGGTTCCATAAGAATATTTCTAAAAGTTATTATATAAAATCTATCCATGTAGCATTTAGATGGTGGTTCTTATGAAAACTATGAAAGAGTTGCAATGCAAAGTAGGAGAATTCTGTAAAAAGAATGAGTGGAACGCCAAAACTGAGTATTGCGTTCTTGACCTTGCATCTGAAGTTGGCGAGCTCGCAAAGGAACTGATTTTAGCGAGTGATTATGGTTTAAAGGAGCCTGAGTTTGGCGTTAACACCGAACTTGAGCTCGGCGACTGTCTCTTCTCGCTCATCCTTGTAGCGAACTCGCTTAACATCGATTTGGAAAAGGCGCTTGAGAAAGCATTAGCAAAATACGAAGAAAGAATAAAAAATCAGAAAAAGGATTAAAGTGTTGAGAGCTCATCGCTTGCTTGTGATAGCTTCTTTGCTCTATTCTTTCTTATAATATAATCGTCCTCTATTCTTATGCCGCCGTTAGCAGTATATATTGCTGGTTCTATTGCAAAGCACATATTTTCTTTTAGAGTAAACCTGCTCTTGAGAGAAAGCGATTGCGGAAAATCATGCTCCTGCAAACCAATACCATGGCCCAAAGCATGGATCATTCTGAAGCCATGTTTTTTAAGAAAGCTTTCAACTTCTCTAGAGGCTTCGCTTGCTTTCGCGCCTTCTTCTAAGTGCTTTTCAGCAATTGCCTTTGCTTCATAAACTATCTTGTATCGCTTTACATCTCTTGCCCTGGGTTTGCCAACGCAGAAAGTTCTACATATATCAGAGCAATAGTTCTTATAACGAACACCAAAATCCACAAGAAGCAAACCATTCTTTATTTTTGTGTTGCTTGCTAGATGATGTGGAATTGCTGTGTTCTTTCCAAAAGCTACTATTGGCTCAAATGCTAATTCAGCGCCAAGAAGCTTTGCCACTATTTCCAAAGCCAAAGCAAGCTGCTTTTCAGTCATGCCTTTTTGGAAAAATTCAGGAACGCTCTGCAATATACTCTCCGCAAGCTCTGCAGACTTTGCAATAAGCTTTAGTTCTTCCTTGCTTTTTACTTCGCGGATTTTTTCAAGATGCTTGGCGATATTCACTAGCTTAACACCAAGTTCCCTTTTCAGTTTATTAACTGTGTGATAACCAAGCTCATTATAATTTACTCCCAAAGTATCTTCTGAAAACATAGCTTTGAGAAATTTCACCAACTCTTTTTTGTTTGATATCTCTTTAACTTCGAGACCAAAGCGCTCAACAATCGCTGCTTCAAGCGGATTGCTTATTACAATGGGCTTTCTCCTCTTTCCAAGAAGAAGCATATTTGCATTTGAAAGCTTCCCAAAAGGCAACTGAGTGAAATAGTAGAAGTATGGTTGCTCAGCATACTTGTTGAAAATGAGTACTTGCTCAACATCAACTAATGAGAAAAGTTCCTTTGCTTTTTCTTTTAAAAATCTTTCAGCGCGCATATATTACACTACAAACTTTCCATCCTTTATAATATAATGAATATTTCCTTCAGAATCAATTGCAGCAATGCTTATTTTCTGTCTCGGAACGTTAATAACGAAATCCCAGTGGTAAAGGGTTTGCCTATCTGGCTCAAAGCCAGAGCCCAATGCAATATGCATCATATTGGCGAGCTTCTCATTCACAATTAAGTATCGCGATAGTTTTGCTGCAGGATTGGTGTTTATCGCAAACTCGCCGACAGCGAAAAGATTGCGCTTATAATTTTCAATAATCTTCTTCGGCAACGATTTTTTCTGTTCATAGGTCTTTATCAGCTTCTTAACATCGCGAAGCTCTTTGGCAATCCTTTCTCTTATCACTTGCGGAGCCTTTATAAGCTTCCATTTTCCATCAGTGAATTTTACCACTATTGGATTCTTCGCGCTTAGTGTGTAGCTCCTGTCGATATTTATAACAACGTCGCCGACAGCAAAGCCATTTATGCTTTCCGGAGTGAAGAAAACTTCGCCCCCAGGAATATTATCATAGACACCTGCTTGCAGGTTATATTTTCTTAGCACTTCTTTATCAATCATTTTTCTTACATCTGAGTCGCTTCTCTGTATAAGACGTTTTTTAGAGCCCCTGCCCAATTCAACAATCAGCTCAGTCTTATAGTTCGCAACATCGCGACCTTCAACAACAAGCAGCTTGCTTTTTTCTATTATGCGTTTTATCTTTGCATCGCGCTTTCTTAGCACTGAATAGTTAATATTACAAGTTTGAATGAATTCTTCTAAAGGCAGAGTTTCGGTTATAGCAAATCTTTTCATCGGCTTCCTCTTGTCAAGCTTAGTCTGCTCAAACCACCAAGGTTTAAGGAACATACTGCCAGGGGAGCTCCAGCGCGTTTTTCTGTCTGGCGAAGGATAACCAATAGCTAAACCAAAAATGTGCTTGCCGTGATAGCCTTTGCCAACGATTGCAAAGCCCGCTTTGCTATATTTCCATTCGCTTATTTTCAGCAACTTTGAGAGCTTTGCAAAAAGCTGAAATGGTTTTTCTTTTATTCCCTTTTCGTATTCGCAGCCTGCCAGCGTGCTTGCAAGCTCAGAAACGCGTTCAGGAATGCTTAGCTTTGAGGGTTTTGCTGTACTAGCGCTAAGCGAAACTTCTCTGCAAAATCTCTTTGCCTCTTTAGCGAGGAAATAAGCAATTGCAAAATTATCCAAATAATCTTCGAGGGGCAGTTCAAGCATTTCTCTGCTTGGAACCAATTCGAAGCTGATAGAAAAGCGCTCGTTCTTTTTCAATGCATAGCAGTCCTTTGCAATCTTCCTGCATGTTTCTTTCAGCTTGCTTTCATCGAACTTCCTAAACCACAAGGCATTGTATTGTAGTAAAATTTTATCATTTACAACAAAACCATTTTCGCGAGCTTTAATTATTATCTCGGGTTTTTTAAATATTCGCTCAAACTCGTGCTTCTTTGTTTTCTTTTCTACAGCGGCAATGAATTCCTGCAATAATTTTTCTTCCTTGCTTATGCCACCTTGCTTCATTCGCTCATGTGTTTGCCAAACCCGTTCCAAAATTGGCAGATTGCTTTCAGAACGATTACTATAAACAAGCACGCAAACATCTTTTCCCAAGTCATGCAAAGCCTTGCTTAGCGGTGCCAAAGAGAAAAACGCCTGCCTACCCTTGAAAGGTAGAACAATTAATGCATCGCCTTGTATTTTAAGCTTCTTTTTATATTGCTTCACAGCCTTGTTGAAAAGTTTTAAGTTATGCTTGCTTACCACAATCAACACCTACTTCTTTTTTAGCATGGGCAAACCGGTTCTTGTATTTTCCACTATTGCATAGCCAGCAGGCAGCTCAATAGCCCCTTCTCTCTTTGTGCTAAAATAGTAAAGCTTTCCTCTTTTATGCA
Source organism: Candidatus Iainarchaeum sp. (assembly GCA_021163505.1). Classification (GTDB taxonomy): domain Archaea; phylum Iainarchaeota; class Iainarchaeia; order Iainarchaeales; family DTGL01; genus DTGL01. The sequence continues at coordinate 20,880 of JAGGVE010000052.1, forward strand.
GATAATAGATCTTGCCTCTGGAGTTTTTATAAGAACAAACCATAGAAAAACCTCCGACAGGAATAATAAGAAGAAACATTTAGATTAAAAAGCTTAGCCTAGAAAAAGAACACTATGGAACGTAAAAACCTTAAACCAAAACTTATAAACAAATTTAAGCAATTCCTTAAAGGAGCAAAGGAAAACACCCTGCTTTTTTACCATAGCGACGCTGACGGTTTAACCGCAAGCATAATAATGGCTAAAACCTTTGAAAAGCTTGGGAACGAAGCACCTTTAGCTCTGCCTGCTGAATATTTTGAAACGGAAAAGATGCTGAGCGCTTTTGAAAAGCACAAGCCAGCAAACGTAATTTTTCTGGATATTGCGATAGATTCCAAGCCAAAGGTGGTGCAAAAAATAGAAAAGCACGCAAAGCTACTTGTAATAGACCACCATAAAATCTCTAACGATATTAGCTCTGAAAAAACTGTTTTTATAAAACCGCAGATGCTGAGCGCAATAGAGCCAAGCAGATATCCTGCAAGCAAGCTGTGCTTTGACTTGTGTTCAAGCTTGATTAATTTGAAAAAAGAGGCCTGGATTGCTTGTGTGGGCATAATCGGGGATAAAAGTGCAAAGCAATGGCGAGAGTTTTTAAATAAAACATCGAAAGAGAATAACGTTTCTATAGAAGAGCTAAAGTGCATCGCTGAGCTAGTAGAAGCTGTCAAGGTTGTTGCTCCTGAAAGTTTCGCTGAACTATTTGAGCTGTTTTATTTCCTTAGCCCAAAACAGATATTAAAGCACCCTTTAAACGAGATGAGAGAAAAATTGAACGAAGCACTTAAAGAATGGCAGGAGCGCTTTGAAAAAGAAGCTGAATACTATCCCGAATTGGAGCTTTACTTCTTTGTAATGAAACCTGAATTTCCGATCAAATCAGCTCTGATAGACCGCTTAACAGAGAAATACCCAGATAAAACAATTATTATTGTCGAGGATCTGGAAGAGCAAAAGCTAAGGTTTTCTGCTCGCAGACAGGATTTTAGAGTAAAGATGAACGAGCTGCTTGAGAGAGCAGTACAGGGAATTCCTCGCGGCAATGCAGGCGGGCATGTACCTGCTGCTGCTGGCTC
>JAGGVE010000048.1 GCA_021163505.1 Candidatus Iainarchaeum sp.
ATATTCCAAAAGAGTTAAAGATGAATGAGTCGGTGGTGCTAACAATAGGTTCGATGAGCATGCTTGGCAAGATAGTTAAGGTAAAAGGAAACAGAATAAGCGTTAAACTTAAAAAACCTGCAGCATTTTGGAAAGGGCAGAACATAGCCATAAGCAAACTTTATAATATGCGCTGGAGGCTAGTGGGCTATGGCAAGGTTGTATAAGGTTGCTTTAGACACAAACATGCTTTTATATATAACCTCCCACAAAATTGATGTCTTTGCCGAGATAAGAAAAAACTTTGGAAATGTTATATTCATCGTTCCACAAAGTGTACGCAATGAACTCGAAAGATTGAGAAAAGTAAATGCGAACAGGGCAAAGCAGGTGAATATCGCAGAGCAGCTAATGAAAAAAAACCAAGTGAAGATAATCAAGCTTTCGAATGATGCTGACAATGATCTGTTAGAGCTAGCGAAGCAAGGAACGATAGTTGCAACGAACGACAAAGAACTTAAAAAAAGAATTAAAGATTTTGGTGGTAGGGTTATTTATTTAAGAAAGAAAAAACTCATAGAAGTGATGTAGATGTTTGAGGTTGTACGTGTAAGGGATAAGATTAGAGTTCCACCAACAAAATTAGGTAGCAAAATGAAAAAGGCACTGCTTGAAATAGCACAGGAGCAGTATGAAGGCTTAGTTGATGAAGATATTGGCATCATAGTGGCTGTTATAAATGCTAAAAAAGTTGGTGAAGGTAAGATCGTTCCAGGAGATGGAGCAGTTTATTACAAAGCTGAGCTTGAGTTCTTAGCATTTAGACCAAAGCTTCATGAAGTGGTTGAAGGCTTGGTTACAGAAACTGCAGAGTTTGGTTTATTTGTGAGAGTCGGCCCGATGGATGGATTAATACATGTAAGTCAAATAATGGATGAATACTTGAATTACGACTCAAAGAATTCAATGTTTATATCGAAAGAAACCAAGCAAAAGATTGGACTCAACGATAAAGTGTTAGCAAGAATAGTAAGCATAAGTCTCAAAGGCACGCTTGCGGACTCCAAACTTGGTTTAACCATGAGGCAGCCTTTCCTTGGAAAGCTCCAATGGGTTGAGCAGCAGATAAAAGATGTGAGAAGTGGCAAAGCGAAGGAGAAAAAGGAGAAAGCGGCCAAAAGCAAAGCAAAACCCCAAAAGCAAGCAAAGAAAGAAAGGGGTGGTAAAAAATGATGCAGAGGGAAAAGGCATGTAGGAATTGTAGAAAAATTGTGGAGAAAGGCAAGGAATGTCCTGTGTGTGGCAGCACATCCTTTACAACATTCTGGCGTGGCTATGTGCTTATATTAGATCCAGAAAAGTCGGAAATAGCCAAAAAGATGGGAATAAACAACATAGGTAAATATGCACTACGTATAAGCAGGTGATGCAATGGAATTGAATATAACAAACGAGGTTCAGAATCCTGTTCTTGAAAGGAAGGAGATTGAATTTGAAATAAACACTGTTGTTACGCCCTCGCGCGAAGAAATAAAAAGGAAGTTAGCTGCTCTGAAGAATGCCAAGGAGGAGCTAATAGTAATAAAATATATAAAGCAACTGTTTGGTGAGCACAGAGCAGTGGGTAAGGCACATGTTTACAAATCAGCAGAAATGCTAAAAAGAGCCGAGCCGAAATATTTGTTTGGGCGAGGTAAGAAAAAAGAAAAGAGCATGGAAGCTCAAAAAACAGAGAAATAGAAAGGTTGATGTAAATGACAGAAGGTAAAAAGAAGAAATATACAAAAGCGAGCTTTTACGAATATACCGGCGAAAAGCTTGAGAGAAAAAGGCCTTTTTGTCCGAAATGCGGGCCAGGTGTATTTATGGCTGAGCACAAAGATAGGTACGCTTGCGGAAGCTGTGGTTATACAAAATGGAAAGATAAATAGTTATGTGGTTTGTAATATTCGATATTTTACTTATTTTTGTGCCAGTGATTATCTACATATGCGAAGAGCAAAGTAAAGACACCAATACACAAAAACTTGTAAGGGCATTTAAGAGGCTTGGCTTAAAGGGCATGCAGGCAAAAGAACTTGTCATAAAAAGCACAATATTGCTGTTGATGGTTTTGCTTATATCAGCAATTCTCTTCCTTATTTTTTCTTTCTTTGGAATCGATGATACATCAAAAGTAAACGAAAGAGTCAGAACACTGGGCGTTGCGCTTACTGTGTACGTTTTAGTTGTGCGTGTACCAGCTGAAGAGATATTTTTCAGAGGATTCTTAGTGAAAAAGATTGGGATCGTGCCAGCTTCTTTAATTTTTGGTTTGGCACATTATGGATATGGTTCTATTGCAGAAATTATCGGTGCATTTGTGCTTGGTCTTGTGTTTTCTTATGCATATAAGCGGAACAATAACCTGCTGCCGAACATAATTGCACATAGCTTATATAATTTATTATTCTTTATAACCTTATTTGGATTTGGGTGAAAGCAATTATGCTGTGTCTTGGGATAGAAAGTACTGCGCATACATTCGGCATAGGTATTGTAAACGATAAAGGCAAAATACTCGCTAACGAAAAGGAGTCATTTAGAAGCAAGCACAGTGGCCTAAAACCACAGGAAGCGGCTGACTTTCACCTTGCGAACGCTTGCAAAGTATTGGAGCTTGCGTTTGCAAAAGCTAAGCTTTCTATAAAGGATATTGATGTTTTTGCGTTTGCAAGAGGCCCTGGCTTAGGCCCCTGCTTAAAGGTTGGCGCAACAGTTGCACGCACACTATCTCTTCTACATAACAAACCACTTGTAGCTGTAAATCACTGCGTTGCACATATAGAAATAGGCAAACTTTTAACAAAAGCAAAAGACCCTGTAGTTGTTTATGTGAGTGGTGGCAACACCCAAATAATAGCTTTAGAGAAAAATCGTTACAGAATATTTGGCGAAACGCTTGATATTGGCATAGGCAATATGCTTGATTCCTTTGGCAGAGCCCTTGGTTTGGGATTTCCTGCCGGGCCAATCTTGGATAAAATGTATTTTAAAGGCAAGAGCTATGTTGAATTGCCATATACTGTAAAAGGCACTGATTTGGCGTTTGCTGGCTTGCAAACCGCGGCCGAGAAGCTTATTGGAAAGGCGAAAAAGGAGGATTTGGCTTACAGCTTGCTTCAAAACGCGTTTGCCATGCTTACGGAAGTAACTGAGCGCGCTTTAGCATATACTGAGCGAGATGAAGTATTGCTTGTTGGCGGTGTTGCTTCAAGCAGAGCTCTGCGCAGCATGCTTTCTAAAATGTGCAAAGCGCGAAACGCAAAGCTCTTTGTTCCAAAGCAAGAGTTTTGCGTAGACAATGGCGCCATGATTGCATGGCTCGGAATGCTTGAATTCCTACATGGAAAAAGCACGCCTGTGGAAAAAAGTGCGGTAAAGCAAAAGTTGCGCTTGGATGATACAGAAATAAAATGGTAGCTATATTTCGCCTTTTCTTTCCTTTTCTTTGAGTGCTTTTATAAGCTCTTGTCTGTGCTTTTCAAATTTTTCTTTAAGTTCACGAAGCTCCTGCAAGGTGTGTTGCTCTAAGAGTTCACGATATTCCCATTGCACAAGTTCATCCAAAATCTCCTTATAACTCCTATCTGTGCTCACAGAATCACCAATAAAAAGAAAAAACAATTAGCATTAAAAAAGGATTTGAACACTATGCGAATTTCACAACCAATGCATTCAGCGAGCTTTCTTGAAGTGCCTAAGTCCGCGTTTTCCTTTAAACTTCATTGCATCAAATTGTCTCATATAGGCGTGCAGCCATATAAACACTGCGGTTATAACCGAAAACACTATTATATTCGCAATAGTTGTAATTGGGGCTTGGAGCTCCAAGCCTAAAGGTTTCCACCATTCTATACTTTGCTCAGGGTCTAAATAATAATATATTGCTACAGCAATCCCAATAACATATGCAAACTCAATCGTAAGCATAGTCATGCCATAGGGATTCTCCCTTTGCTCATAAAGCTTTGATTTCGCAATATCCTTTATGTGATGGAAAGCGTTGTGCTGAATTGTGTAAAGCTCCGATTGTTTTTTCATGAGAGCTAAGTTTATAACTGCTATACCAAAAACGCTTAGCGCAGCAAGCAAGTAACTATTGAAGTCGTTAGAAAAAACAAGGGATTTGCTAGTTATTGCGGGTTTGATTATAATGTAAAACTCAAACACAAAGAGCAGCAGGAAAAATAACTCAATCAATAAAAGTGCAAAAAGCTTTCTATTGCTGAAGATATCCCTAAGCCTAAAACTAAAAATCGGCATATCTTCCTTGGCTATAAACTTTGCTCGAGCCATAATAAAAAAAGCCCACTTTAAAATAAAAAACTTCCTATAGAAAAGGTGTTGAATATTTTATATATCTTTCCCAGTATACCTTGAATAATGGAACTCATAAAGCGTGGCGCTGAAGCAGAACTTTTCAAAACCACCTGGCATGGCCTGCGTGTAGTTAAAAAGGTGCGAATAAAGAAAGCCTACCGAGATAAGAAGCTTGATAGTAGGATAAGAATCATGCGCACAAAAATTGAAGCAATGCTGCTGCATAAAGCAAAGCTCTTGGGGATAAGAACACCAACAGTATTTGAGACGGATTTGGGAAAAAACGAATTGTTGGTTGAATATATTGATGGAACAAAGGCAAAGGAGTGCATTGAAAAAAATATTTCACTTTGCAAAAAGATCGCCAAAAATATTGCAATTTTACATAATGCAGGAATCATCCATGGAGACTTAACAATGGATAACATAATAGTAGTCAATAAGGAACCTGTGCTTATAGACTTTGGCCTTGGCTTTTATTCGCACAAAATAGAGGACAAAGCAACAGATATGCTAAACCTGAAAAAGAGCCTTTTAGCGCTAAAGCCAGAGCTAAAAAAGGAGTGGAACGCAATAATGCGTTACTATGCGAAGCACGCGCATAAAGGCAAAGAGATCGTAAAAAGGATGCAACATATCGAGAGCAGAGCACGCTATATTTAGAATTGCTTGCATGCGCAAACATTTAAATTAATTTCCTTGGCGATATTTTATATTCTTGTTGTTATTTGTGTCTATTCCACGCCGCTAAGGGTGGAATGGAGTTGGTAGTATGAAAAAGGAAAACAAAAGCAGAGTACCATGGGTGGAATATAAACCTGAAGAAATAGCTGAAATTATAAAAAAGCTACACCACGAAGGTAAAACTAAAAGCGAAATAGGCCTCATTCTTCGCGATCAATATGGAATACCTAGTGTAAAGGCTGTAACAGGTAAAACCATCTCAAAGATTCTCGAAGAGCAAAATATTAAAGAAGAAGTTCCTGAAGATCTGATGAATCTAATAAGAAAGAGTGTAAAACTAATGGAACATATAGAAACACACAGAAGAGATTTCAAAGCAAAACGTGGTTATGAATTAACTGTATCAAAAATAAGAAGGCTTGTAGATTATTATAAAAGTAAAGGAAAGTTGCCAAAGCATTGGCGTTTCACAGAAGAGAACGCTAAGCTTCTCGTGAAGTGATAATATGCAATTTGAGGCCAAACTTTTAATAAATGGTAAGAAGCTTCAGGTGAAAGGCGATAAGCGCACCGAAGACATAATCAAGGAAATAGATGAAACCATTGAGGCCGAGATATTAAAAGAGTGTGAAGAGTATGGTGGCTAAAAAGAAGAAAAAGACTGTAGACAAGTGGAAAAGAAAAAAATGGTTCAAAATCGTAGCTCCGAAACTTTTTAATGAATTGGTTATTGGCGAGACTCCTGCTGAAAAAGAAGCACAGGCTATGAACAGGGTTGTTGAAGCAAGCCTAGCTGACTTAACAGGGCAGAGAAAATTCAGACATATAACTGTGCGATTGAGAATAACTAACATTGCAAACGATAAAGCGATCACCAGAACAATTGGCTGTAAAGTTGATAATTCTTATCTAAAGCGCATGGTTAGACGAAGGAGGACCAAGGTTGAAAATGTTACTGTGGTTGAAACCGCAGACAAAAATAAGGTTAAAGTAAGTGCCGTAACCATATGTGGAACGAGGGTTGAGAAAGCGAAGGAGAAAGCAGTGAGGAAAGCAATGGGCGAAGTAATAAGTGCCGAAGCAAAGAAGGCAAAGTTTGATATCTTTATGCAACAGCTTATGTTTGGGAATATCTCCACCAAGATATTCAACAGCATAAAGAATATAGCACCAATACAGCGCGTAGAAATTGTAAAAGCAAATCTTTTAGAAGAGGCAAAACGATGAATGGAACATATGAGGCCATCTTTGTTCTTATTGTTCTTCTAATTTTTTCAGCCATTTCTTTCAAGAAAAAACTTTTAGATAGGGATGGAACTATCATAGCAAACATTATGGGCTTGGCAATATATCTTTTAGGCGGGGTTAGTAGTTTTTTAACGATGGTGTTGTTCTTCACTGTTGCGGAGCTTGCAACTAAAGCTGGCAGAAGCGCTATGGGAAGCAAACATGAGAAAAGAACAATTGGCAATATTATAGGTAACGGTGCGCCAGCGTTGATAGCGCTTGCTCTTGGTTCAAACATTGCATTTTATGGTGCAATAGCTGCAGCTCTCTCAGATACGCTTTCTTCAGAGATAGGCCTTTTATCAAAAACAAAACCAAGGCTTATAACAAACCTCAAAGAGGTTGAACCAGGCACGGATGGTGGCGTTACTGTGCTTGGCTTCCTTGCTGGTTTAATAGGCGCATTTTTCATTGCAGCTATAGGCGCATTCATTTACAAGGATATATTTATTGTAATAATAATAACAATAAGTGGTTTTATTGGATGTATTATAGATTCTATCCTCGGGGCTACCTTTGAAATAAAAGGAATGTTAAATAACACCCAAGTGAATTTTTTAGGTTCTGCAAGTGGAGCGCTAATAGCACATGTGCTAACTATCCTATTGTAAAGTGTTGCTGAATCAATGCTTGCTTAAATCCCGAACCAAAGGCCTGGCCTGCATTAGAAAATAGACTGTAAAAACTTTCTGGCTTGATAGCATAGCGTTTTACCCCTGGATTTGTTATGCCCGCCAGCTCACCCGCTCTTTTAATGGCGTATTCCCGGCTCCCTGTTTCATCAATTAACCCATACGCTAGCGCTTGTTTTCCAGTAAGTAAGCGCCCATCTGCTATTTTCTCGAATTTTTTCGCATCTATCTTGCCTTTCCTAAATTCAAGCACATTTTTCTTAAAGTTCTCATAAACTTGGTTTAGCATAGATTTTATCATTGTCTTTTCCTCATCACTCATCTCTGAAAATATAGAACCCATGTCTTTGTATTTTCCTTCCTTTAAAACAGTTATCCTTATACCAAGCTTATCCAAAAGCTCCGACAAATTTGGCACTATTGAAATAACGCCTATGCTGCCAGTTATTGAATCTTCATCGGCAATAACCAAATCACAGGCTGAAGCAATATAATAGGCGCCGCTTGTTCCGATATCGGAAATCCATGCAACAGTGGGTTTTTTAAGCGTCCTTATTTTTTCAACTATTTGTTTTGTAGCCACTACGCTGCCACCAGGCGAATTTATTTCGAGGAGGATTGCTGCAACTCCTGGATCTTTTTCCGCTCTATCAAGCAAATCAACAATATCGAAAGCATTTGTGTTTATAAGTGTTGTTTTATCTGAAACAATCTCGCCATTTATTTCAATTATGGCAACCTGGCCAAAAAGAAAGGGAATGCTTTTAGCAGAGCTGGGTTCAATCAGGAGGGAAAAAAGTATGCCTAAAAAAAGCAGGAAAAATAGCGCTATCACGATGACAAGCAGGACTTTTTTAATACTCATCGTAACCATCTAAAAACTATAAGAATAAAAAACTAATTAAAAACAATTGCTTTAATGAGTCTCGAAAATTTGGTTGTATCTATTGCCGCCTATATAATTCCTATGTATGTAGCCAATAGTAGCGCCCTTGTGTTTGGTGGCGGATTGCCTCTGGATTTCAATAAAAAACTTTTTAATAGGCCGATATTTGGCAAAGGAAAAACCATTAGAGGTACATTTGCTGGCTTGTTTTTCGGAATTTTGGCAGCCTCAATTACTAACTTTTTCATACCAAAAGAGTTTGTTGGCGATTACTTGTTGTTCGGTGTGCTCCTTGTGTTAGGCGCGATTATTGGTGATTTGGCCGGTTCTTTTATTAAAAGAAGGTTTGGCATAGCGCGGGGGCAGCCTGTGCTACTCTTAGATCAGCTTGACTTTGTTTTAGGTGGTTTTGCGTTTACTTTTTGGATGAGAGTACCAAGCATCGTTGAGGTAGCGATAATAATAATTCTCACTTTATTTGTGCATAAGGCAAGCAACTATATTGCATATAAATTGAAAATGAAAAAAGTGCCGTGGTGATTTTTGTTGGGTTTAAATATACGAAAGGCTGAGCTCGTTTTTCTCTTAAAGTTTTTCGTTATTTATGGTGTTCTGCAGTATGTGATTTATGTTGCGCCAATGCAATTTATAACTGAGCCTATAGCTTCCTTAGAGGCATCTTTTTTGGGATTAGAAAATGCGGGTAGCACTATCCTGTTTGATTCTGTGAGCTTTGTTATAAATAATTCCTGCACCGGTTTTGTTTCTGCATCAATATTAGCAGCGATTGTATTTTCACTAAAAAAACCCGATCTAAAGAAGAAGCTTTACATCTTTGCTGTGTGTGCTCTCACATTATTTGTAATAAATTTGGTACGTGTGTATTTAGTTATACTGTTTGGTATAAGGTTTGGTGTAACGCTTGCAGAATTTGCTCATATTATAAGCTGGTTTCTTATGTCTGCGGCAATAATAGTTTGCTGGTATATGGCAACTAAAAAGATCATCGGTGTGAAAGAATTTAGAGGGCTTCTTTAACTAAAATGCCATTTAGTATCATTAATACTCTGCTAAGATATATCTGGCTATTTCACTATAAGCCGGCCTTGTCACAAATATTCCTACAAGCACACCAATTGTTATAGCATATGCAAAGCCAACAATCTTTACAAGCACAAAGCCAAAGAGGATTATTGGAATCATTGTGGCCAGCGTTGTGGCAGCTGCAGCAATAACTATAAAGAACGCTCTCTTTGCACGCCTTAACAAGGATGTTGCTTCTTTACTAACATCGTGCCCTCTCAAGAGCTCATCTGTTATTACAATCTGGTCATCTACGCCTGTGCCCACAGCAGCAATAACTCCGGCCAAAGTCGCCAAATCTAGGCTTTGGCCCAATGCAGAGGTAAGGCTTGTTGTTACAAATGCTTCAACAATTGCTGTAAATACAATTGCGGCAGAAAGCAATGGGTGCCTATAGCGCAAGAAGATTACTGCGGAAACTGCGATGAGAACTATCAAACCAACTATGGCTGTTTGGAAGAGAAACTCTTTTCCTTGGGTAGGTGAAGTCCAATAGTGGCTTATGCTTTCCACTGAAACAGGCAATGCGCCTGAATTAAGAAGTATCTTTAGCTCAGATCTTTCTTGTACAGCGTCTTCTTTTGTTGGGGCTGAACCAACTATCTGCAACTCAGTAAATATCTTTGCGTCTTCCTTGCGCTCAACATAGGGATCGTTGCCTGTAATAGAAGGTCTTAGCCTCACGATGGATTTTAAGCCAGAAACTGTGTAAAGCCAAGGTTCATCCTTTTTTGCTTCAACTGTCTTAACCTTGAAACCCATCTTCTCAACAGTAAAAATAACATTCTCTGGCAAGGAAGCATCAACTATAGCATACTTTTTCTTGCTTGTGAGTGATTTAAGCTTAGTTAGCTGCTCTTCTGAAAGACCCTTATCAACAATAAGCACATCTGTACCAATATTTTTGAGTATTTCCTCTATAGCTATGCCTTGTGGTATTTTTGCTGTGCCGCTTAGAAAGATTGCTTTATCATTCTCAAATGTTTCTTTTGAAATAATAATTACTGAGCTTGTTGGCCTATCAATAAAGAAGTATGTATATGCACACTCATAGTCTGCTTCTCCGCTTGGAAGCACTATAGGTGTGCATTTATGAAATGCTAAATCACGGAAGCGCTTTGCTGCCTGTATTGAGAGCACGAATGGAAGCTGCCACTGGTAGCTATCGCGTAGCTTCATTACCGAAGGAATATTGGGGTCCTGGTCTACAGCAACAAGATCGGAGCCCGTGAACATAACGTTGCCGTCTATAAGCACCTCAAAGCGACCCTGCTTCTTTATCAAAGATTCTATACGCTTAACTTCCTCCGGCTTTGTTTGCCTCACAACCACAAATATGAATTCCCCTTCGGTAGCATACACTCTAACATCCTGCAAACCGCTCCAGTTGAGCCTGCTTTCAATAATATTCGATACCTCTTCAATATTATCCACTTTTTCAGCAAGGTGAATCTGGAACATTGTTCCGCCTTCAAAGTCTATTCCAAACCTCACGCCTACAAACATAAACAGAAATGCCGCTAACAAAATCACACATATCAAAAACCATATCCTCCAGCTTTTTATCAGTTCAGATGCTTTACTCATGCGGATCACTTAACATGCTTCCTACCTTTTCGCTCTACATACCACAAAAGCAATGGTGCGTTCATAAACCACGTTGAAATAAGGTCACCTAAAAGCCCGAAGAGCAAAACTGAAGCTATACTAAAAACTATATCAATCGCCCAAATTACAGAGAAGAGGGTCATTATCATAACTGCAATTAAACTTGTACCTGTCATAGTAAGGCCTGTTTTGAGCGAAGCGCTTGCACTTTCGCTTAATGTGCCAGCTCGCTTTAATAACCTTGTAGTAAGCATGATGTCCGTGTCCACAGAATAACCAACAAGCATAAGCAATGCTGAAACTGTTGCTAACGAGAAAGGAATTCTGAAGATTGCCATAAATGCTAATGCTGTAAGTATATCAAATGTTGCGGCAGCGATTATTGCAAGCGACGGAACAACTTCTCTGAAAAAAGCGAAGACAACGATTATTATTGCTATCACAGCTATAATGAATACCTTTAAAGCATGCTCCCAGAAAAGCTTGCCAAGCGTTGGTGAAACTTCAGTGTGCTGTATCCTGTCTTTTTGCTCTTCCGTAAGGCCAAGCTGAGCAACAATTACATTGTCTAATTTTTCACTGAAAGAATCCTTCGCTTTTGAATATGCGTCATTCAAAGCTTTAACACATTCCTCTGCATTATTTGGAGCAGTAATAGGGCTTGCGAGCATCGTATTGAGTTTCTCAAATGCCTGCTTACATAAAAGCTGCTTTTGCGAGGCACTTGGTGTTGCCTTCGCTTGCTCGATTAGCTGTTTTGCTTCATCGAGCACTTTATTTGCACCAAACTGTATCTGCACTCCGCCTTGGAAAGGTATTACTTTGAGTTCTGTTAGGTTAAGGCTACTTAACGCATTCTCTAAGGCGGCTATATCAACCTGTTTATCTGCCCTAACAATAATTAGTGTCCCGCCACGGATATCTATGCCTTTTTCTAACCCAGGGTAAACAAATGCGAGAATTGAAAATATAATAAAGAGTAACGCAGGCAATATCATATAGCGCTTGTAATTGCCAGCATAGAACCTGTCAATCATTTTATTTATGCTATGGAACAATGAAATCACCGCAAATAAGCGAAAACGAGAATAAAGTATATTAATTAAGATTAGTAAATAATTATAAATGTTTCAATAGCCATGAATAGCGTAGAGCATGTTCATTAAAGTGTTGCTCTGTTTAAAAATAGCTCTGCTTTTAGATTTATTATGGCACAATCATTTAAAGCTAAAATACTGCCAAGCGCAGAAACTCTCATAGATTCCGCTTTAAGGAAAGCAGCCAAAAAGGCGGGAATGAAAAAAACAGCGAAGGAAAAGGAAAGGGCCAGAGTGCTTACTTTTTACGGCGAAATAGGCAAAAAGCTTGCTTCTGCCCAAGGTAGTTTGCCTAGAATAGATAAAATGCACGATTTTCAGAAAGAGCTTGTAGAGCTTATTATTGGATTGGGGAATTTAAGAAGGGTGCTTGCCCATTTTAGAAAAAGCCGCAAGATAGTTGCAAAGCTTAAAAAGGAAACAATGTATAAGCTAGAAAATACTGCAGCAAATAATGAAATTCGGCGAATTTCAAGGGAATTTTTAGGCAGGGCTATATCAGTAGTAAAAAGGTTGGATAGAAGCATAAGATTGTATAATAAATATATGCGAAAGCTTAGAGAGATACCGGATGTAAGATACGACATACCCACTTTAATAATAGCTGGCTATCCAAATGTTGGTAAAACAACGTTGCTCAAAACCCTTACCGGCTCTGAACCAAAAATAGCTGCTTATCCATTCACAACAACAAAGCTAAATTTAGGATATATGGAAAAAAATGCGATGGAATTGCAGGTCATAGACACTCCAGGCCTTCTTGATAGGAAGCTTAGTGAGAGGAGCAATGTAGAAAGAAAAAGCGTGCTGGCTTTGAAACATTTGGCAAATGCTATTGTATTTATAATAGACCCAACATTAACAAGCGGCTATTCCATAGAAGAACAAGAAAGACTCCTAAAAGAGATAAAGAAGCAGTTTGTGGTGCCTATCTTGGTTGTTATAAGCAAGGCAGATATCGCAGGCGAAGAAGAAATTAAAAAAGCTAGCGAAGTGGCTGAAAAATTGGGGCTTGAGTGCATTTTAAATAACAGCAAAACACTAAAAGAAAGAATCTGGAATTTTACAACTAAGTGCGCTAACCATTTGCGGAAGTAAGCCCTAAAGATTCTTTTAAATTTTTCCCCATAAAATTATTTTGCTTCGTTACAGTGAACTTCTTTTTTGAGGTGCAGAATATGGACGAAAAAATAAAAAAGGAACTAAAGGAGGCTCTAGAAATAATGCAAGAGATAATTGATGACCGCACTGTACCAAGGAATATAAGAAAGGTGGTAAGCGATGCTCTTGAAAAGGTTAATAAGGGCAAGCCAACAACAGTGGATTGCTCAATGGCCATATACTTGCTGGACGATATAAGCAATGACATAAATATGCCTGCATATACAAGAACAAGTATTTGGACTGCGATAAGTAGACTTGAAAGTGTTAAAGAACACATAAAGGAGCTTGAGTAAAAGCATGTTGCTAGAACCTCTCCAAAAGAGCCGAATGCAGGAAATAGTTGATTTTGCTAGCGATAAGAAGCTCATAATTGACAAGGATGCTATTGAGATTCTAGCAAAGCATGATAACTGGCGCGATGTTTTAGAAGATATGATTAGGAAAAATATCTTTTTTGTAACGAGGGAAACTATAGAAAAACAAATTCATCACACAAAAATCTCATTAGTTGAAGCGAGCAGCCAAGCTGAGAAGAGCTCTGAAAAAACGAGCCCTGAATATTGGGTACCAAGATTTAGAATAATGAAGGAGTATGATGTTACAGGTAAAAGCTACACTGAAGGTACGGTGCAGGATTTCATTAAGCTATTTAGAGATAAGTTCTTGACACTCAAAAACATACTTGAACAAAGGCACACACTAAGAGCTAAGCCCATCAAAAGACTGAAATATGTGAGAGATAAGGAAGAAGTAGAAATTGTGGGAATGGTTTATAGAAAGTGGGAAACGAAAGCAGGACATCTTGCTTTAGAGCTTGAGGACCTTGAAGATAGGTGTGTTGTTGTAATACCAAAAGATGATAGATATCTTGAAAATGATAAGGGAAAGATAATGCTAGATGATGTTATAGGAGTCAGCGGCGTTAAGATAAATAAAGATATGGTTATTGCAAAAAGAATCTTCTGGCCTGATCTGCCGCAAAGAACGCCCAAGCTATTGAAAAAAGAGGTTTATGTAGCGAGCATATCAGATATGCATGTGGGAAGCAAGCTGTTTTTAGAGAAAGCCTTTCAGCGATTTGTGGAATGGATAAATGGCAATGCTGGCTCAGATGAGGATAAAAGGATGGTTAAAAAAATACGATATCTCTTTGTAACTGGTGACAATGTTGACGGCGTCGGCATCTATCCGAAACAATACGATGAGCTAAATATAAAAAATGTGAAAGAGCAATACGAAGTATTCTCAAACTATATTCTTCAGATACCAGAAAGAATTCAAATATTCATAATTCCTGGGCAACACGACTCCGTGAGGTGGGCAGAACCGCAGCCGGCAATTCCTGAAAAGCTTGTGCCAAAGCTTTACGAAGCAGAAAATGTGCATTTGTTAGGTTCGCCAAGCTGGGTTGAAATTGAAGGATTAAAAGTGCTGTTATATCATGGCTCTTGCTTGCACGATCTATTTTCTAACGTTAGCGGCTTGAGTTATGAAAAACCACAATATGCAATAATAGAACTTTTAAGGAAGCGCGATCTAATGCCTGCTTACGGGTTAAAGCAGCCATATGTACCTGAGCAAAGGGACTATATGGTCGTGAGGGAAGAGCCTGACCTCGTTTTCGTAGGGGATTTGCACCACATCGGTTATGCAAATTACCGGGGCACAACTATAGTAAATAATAGCACCTGGCAGGGCAGAACAGATTATCAAATAAGGCAAGGGCATATACCTACACCAGGAATTGTGCCTGTGATAAATTTGAAAAATAGGATGATATTTGAAAGACATTTCTTGGTGTCTTGATGGAAATTATTGCCAGCAAGGAAGTTAAAAAATACTATGAAACCATAGAGCAAAAAGTGAATAAGCTCCTAGGCATAGCTAAAGAAGCGAGAGCTAAAGGCTACGATTATGCAACAGATATTGAAACAAAGCCGGTGAGTGATTTAGCGGATAGAGCAGAAACACTTGTAGGCCCAAAAGGGGTTGCAAAAAGATACAGAGAGCTTATGGAAACCACTACTGGTGAAAACAAAAGAATAAGGGTTATATTCCAGATATTTGAGGAAATAATAAAGCAAAAGTGGTGTAAGATTCCGAATGATGAAAAAAGGATTGAGCAGGCGATAAAAACTGCCTTGGTACTAAACACGGATGGGGTTGTTGTTGCACCTATTGATGGCGTGCCCCAGGTGAAGATATCAAAGAACCCTGATGGCACAAGCTACATCGATATTTACTATGCGGGTCCAATAAGGGCCGCAGGCGGCACATCCCAGGTTTTACCGCTTATTTTGGGCGATTATGCAAGGCACCTGCTAAATTTAGATAGGTACAAGCCAACGAAGGATGAGATAGAACGCTACGTTGAAGAAATACAGATATACGATGAGATAGTGAGCAGGCAATATAAACTAACTGATGATGAAATAAGAAAAATAATTGCAGGCTGCCCTGTTTGTATAAATGGCGAACCTACTGAACAAAGAGAAGTATCCGTGCATAGAGACCTGCCAAGGATTCCACACAATAGGATACGCGGCGGCGCCTGTCTGGTGATAAGTGAGGGCTTAGCATTGAAAGCTAGGAAAGCGCTCAAATTGGCTTCAATGTTTGGCCTTGATTGGAGCTGGCTTGAGGATATAATAAAACATGAGAAATCGGAAAGCGTTGGCGGAATAGAGCCTTCATACAAATATCTTAGTGGAACCGCTGCCGGCAGGCCGATATTGAGCTATCCCTGTGAAACTGGCGGTTTCAGGTTGCGCTACGGAAGAACCCGTGCAACAGGCATAATGGCAAAAGCCATGCATCCAGCAACCTTGGAGCTTTTAGATGGGTTTATTGCAATAGGAACACAAATAAAAGTGGAAAGGCCTGGTAAAGCAGGTGTTGTAACAGCATGTGACGAAATCGAAGGGCCTATTGTGAAATTAAAGAGCGGTGAGGTAAGGCAAATAAATTCTGTCGAAGAAGCTCGCTTATTGAAGCCACAGGTAGAAAAGATTCTCTTTCTCGGGGATTTGCTTACGCCTTATGGAGATTTCAAGTACAGCGCAAGTCCGTTAGCACCAGCAGGTTACAATGAGGAATGGTGGGCATTAGAGCTCAGAGAAGCAGTAAAGAAAACAGGCGCCAAGCAAAAAAGTATTGAGTCATTTATAAAAGACCCAAAAAATATCTCATTTGAAGATGCATTGAAGCTTTCCGAGAGGTTCAATATTCCGTTGCACCCAAGGTTTACGCATTATTACAAAGCTTTAACAAAGGATGAGCTAAAGAAGCTCATAGAAGCCGTTAGCGACGCTGAAAAGGTTGAAGGTGAGCGAGAATTTAAGCTAATTTTTGGTTCGGTTAATGTTAAGCAAACCCTTGAAAAAATTGGCATGCCTCACCACATTGAAGATGGTAAGATTGTAGTACTCAACGAAGACGCTAAGGCTGCTGTTAAGCTTCTTGGAAATAAGGAAAACCTCAAAAAAATACGGCTTGAAGAGGAAAACGACATATGCCAGATTATAAGCAAGCTTTCGGGAATAAAAGTTAGGGATAAAGGCGGCACATTTGTGGGCGTGCGCATGGGCAGACCCGAAGCATCTGGTGAAAGAGAAATGAAGGGAAAGCCTCATACGCTGTTCCCGATAGGTAATTATGGGGGCAGTACAAGAAGCATAAATAAAGCAATGCAAATATCAGAAAAAAACAATGGCATAGAAATAGAAGCCGCTACATTCAAATGCCCAAAATGTAAAGAGATTACGCCCTTTTATTATTGCTACAAATGCAATACAAGAACCGTTGCAATTAGATTTTGTCCAAAATGTAAAACAGAAACTACAAAGCAAAGGTGCGCGCGCTGCGGTACAGAAACAAGGGCGTTTTCGAGCAGAAAGGAACGTATTGACCTGCTTGTTAGGAAAGCCTCTGAGAGACTGGGTATAAAAATACCGGATATTGTTAAAGGTGTTCGCGGCTTAATGAGTACCGATAAAATTGCCGAGCCTATTGAAAAGGGGCTCCTACGAGCAAAGCATAACCTGCATATATTTAGAGATGGTACAATCAGATACGAGCTAATAAACGTGCCAATAACACATTTCAAGCCAAAAGAGATTGGTGTAAGTGTGAAAAAACTTAGGGAGTTGGGGTATGACAAAGACATTAATGGCAAAGAACTTATAAGTGAAAAACAGATAGTTGAAATATTCCCTCAGGATATAATTATACATAACAAAGCTGCAGACTTTTTAGTTAGAGTTGCAAGGTTTATAGATGATGAGCTGGAAAAGTTTTATGGGCTAAAACCATGCTATAATATAAATAAAAAAGAGGATCTTATTGGCGAGCTTGTCCTTGGTTTGGCACCACATACATCAGCAGCGATTGTTGGTAGAATAATAGGTTTTACTAAAGCGCGTGCGTGCTTCGCTCACCCCTATTTTCATCAGACAAAGAGGCGCAATGCAGATGGAGACCAAGACTCGATAATGTTGCTTATGGATGCATTGCTCAATTTTTCACATGCGTACTTGCCAAGCTCGCGTGGGGGCAGAATGGATGCACCTCTAGTATTTACAACCGTTTTAAGGCCAAATGAAATTGACACTGAAGTATATGAGATGGAAACATGTTGGGAGTACCCATTAGAGTTATATGAAAAGAGTCTTGAGTGTGCACCAGCGGATGCTGTAAACATAGAAAGGGTTGAACATAGATTAGGTAGTGAAAAACAGTATTCTGGTTTTGGCTATACTCATGAAACCTCTGGGTTTGCGAATGGTCCGGAATATTCTACTTATGTAAAATTGAAAACAATGGAAGATAAAATAATTTCTCAGGCGACGCTACAAACCAAAATAAGGGCGGTAAATACAAAGGATGCTTTAACAAGGGTTATAGAAACACATTTATTGCCGGATATTATAGGAAATACGCGTGCTTTTAGTAGACAGCAGTTTAGGTGCACAACTTGCAACACTAAATATAGGCGCATGCCCCTCACCGGCAAGTGCCTAAAGTGCGGGAAAGATACAATTATTCTGACCATCGCAAAAGGCAGTGTTGAGAAATACCTAGAAATAGCGAAAAAAGTTGCTAATGAATATGGGCTAAGTGATTACCTGAAACAGAGGATTGAGCTTATAGAGGAAGAAATAGGTTCGATATTCAAAAATGAAAAGGTTGTACAAAAATCGCTTGGCGAATTCGCCTAATTAGCTATATAGAGTAGAAAAAATAAGGATGAGAAGTACTAAAACTAATATAACAATTTGCACATTTCTATTTTTGAGAAGTTTATAGGCGAATTTTCCCAAATCCTTTGCAAGCTCTTTAGAGTAATAAAGCCAGCTGCTTGGCTTCTTTAAATCATTTATTGTTTCCGCAAACAGTGTTGAAATTTTTGCCTTAGGTTTTTCGCCAATAAGTTCAGCTGAAAATGCATCGATCTTAAAAGTTCTTTTTTCTGGTGCAGTTAAGTGTATTTCAAAAAAAGGCCAGTAAACGGTGCTTGAACGCAAGCATTCCACGTTTTGTACAGGTAGTTCATATTTATGGGAAACCATTATTTTTGCTATGCGCTCGGCCTCTTCTAAGGTAACTTTCGGTTCAAGCTCAATATACTCAGTGCTTTCATCTATTTCGGTGAGAGTCTCTTTTAAAGGAACGTCAAAAAGGATGTTGCTATCAATCGCATCTAAAGCAACATTAAGTTTTTTGTACTCTTTAACAATATTATTTTCTGTTTTATAAACGAGGAAGGTAAAAAAATAGAAAGGGGCAAAAATCAGCTTTTCACCATCTTTCGTTATTGGTTGCCTGTAGAAGTTCCGTAAAAGCACTACGGCTTGCTCGAGTTTGAGGGATGGGGGCAAACAAGGAAGATTAAGCTTTATCATTTAAAGCCCTGTTACGCCTGGATTCTTTTCTTTATTATCTTTACTTTACTTGGAGTAATCAGAATCCTATCGTGCGAGATCCTTGCAATGTCACCATCTATTTCCATAATCTGTTCTTTTATTTTGGTTACAAGCTCCTTGAGTTTCAATGCGTTCCTTTTTGCCAAGGCCTCAATATTAAGAAGAATTATATTTCCTTCCTTGGCTTCCTTTATAACACGTTCAGCATCCTCTGGCGAAGTCAAACTTAGGGGCTTTACAAATGCATCAACATCCTCATACATTGTTTCTTCTTCAACGTCCAAGGAGTTCAGGAATTCTTCAATGTTTATTGGTTCTTCCCTCTTAAATACCTTGTCTAAAAAGGCCAAAGTTATCACCTCTTAGCAATATGTGCTGTTACTATAATATTTCCTTATACATTATTTTAAGTTTAACGTTTATTATGCACGCTCGCAAAGCTATTTGAATTTCAAACTGTTTAGTATTTTATTTGTTATTCAGCAAAAACTATATGAGGGTTATGCCAAACCTATTTGAGAGCAAGATTAAAGAAAGCAACATATTTATTAACAGGGACATAATGCTGCCGTCTTATACGCCAAAACGACTACCATTTAGAGAAAAGCAAATAGAAGAAATGGTTTCGGTGCTTGGCGTAGCCATAGACAGCCACAAGCCGGACAACCTATTCCTTTATGGGAAACCTGGCACAGGAAAAACGTCCTGCACGAAACATGTGCTAAATCAGCTTGATGAATTTGTTAAAAACAAGGGCTTGGCAGTGAAAATAGTATATATGAACTGTAGGCATTACAATAGCAAATATAAGGTTTTGAGTAGGATAGTGCAGGAGCTTTATCCAGATAGAGATTTTATAGGGTATAGTGGCACATTCATCTACGAAAACCTCTTAAAATACTGCAAGGAAAACGCTTGCAGACTGATAATAGGGCTGGACGAAATAGATAAGACTAAGGACCTTGATGAGCTGATCTATGCGCTAACACGCGCAAATGATGAACTTCAGAACTCATCCATAAGTATTTTGGGGATAAGTAACCAGCTTATGTTCAAGGACCGCTTGGATCCACGCACTAAAAGTTCGCTTTGCGAAAGAGAACTTGTTTTTCCGCCCTACAATGCTGAAGAGCTTAGAGCAATATTAAAAGATCGTGTAAAAATGGCTTTTAAACCTGGCGTTGTGGAAGAATCTGCAATAAACCTTGCTGCAGCTATTGCGGCTCAAGAATCTGGTGATGCTAGAACTGCGGTAATGCTTATGCTTCGGGCTGCTGAGATAGCAGAGCAGGGAAACCATAATAAAGTTACTGATAGAGAAGTGAAAAAAGCTAAAGAAAGAGTTGAGGAAGAAATTGTGATGGATATGATCTGTAGCTTGCCAGAGCAGCAACAGCTTGTTTTGTATGCAATAGCAAGGCTCACAACAGATAAAAAAGGGATTAAGAAGTTAGGTAATGAGGAATGCGTTCTTTGCTCTGGCGAGGTTTATGATGAATATAGAAAAATTGCAGGAAAGATAAAAGCTAGCAGCGTTAGCATCAGGTGGTTCCAAGAATATATAAATGAATTGGAAATGTACGGGTTGCTACTAACAACAAACTCAGGAAAAGGATTTAGAGGCCACACAAGGCTAATTAAGTTAGGTTTTGATGGGGAGAAAATAAGAAGCGTACTGGAAAAACATCTACTTGCATAACAGCACATGCGTTTTTCATATTATTTTAGTGCGATGTGGTACAAGCGTAGTTCTCCCAGTTGAAGCCCCACTGCTCAGCAATACGAGCTTTTGCTTGCTCGAGCTGTTCTTCTATCTTCTGCTCATTCCAGAAGAAAACGTATTTGTTATCCACTGGGGGAAGATTGCTACGTTCTGGAGCAACGCATACAAGTTCGCTTTCAATTAAATTAAGTACATCTTGAAGTTTCTGTATGCGCAGCATTGTTTCTAAGCTTAGTGCCTCACCTGGACTTGTACTAATGCCACTCTGCGACGCAAAGACTGATATATTGTCTGCGCAGGCACTGGACAAGCTCATTCTTTGGTCATACGGCAGATAGAAAACTGTGCTCAAAAAAATGCTTTCATTATCTGCTACATTTGGCCAGCGAAATCCAAATGCTGGCAAATGATATTCGCTCATCGCGCAGCATTCATCAAACGAGCTGGCCGAGCTATCTGGTACTTTATATGGTAAGGCATTGCCGTAAAAGTCACCACAACCCAATGAAGGCGAAGTAGCAATACCTGTCCAGTAACTTAGAGTACTTAAACTCTCGCCAAATACATTATCGCCAGCGTAGAGTTGGTAAAAAGCTTCCGCAGTATTATTAGAACTCTGTATACCCATTATAACCGGCATTGCTTGGCTGGCATATAGCCGCATTGTCCTATGTGCAAAGTCTATTTCAAATACTCTACCTCGAGGATCTATATTGAGCTCAGCGAAATCGCGGTAGATTGCAGTTTTGTAGGTATCTCTGCCGCCACTTGCTTGAGTATCGATAAAAGAATTGCCAGCTACATTAAGCACTATCGGCTCATTATCATTAGTAAAGCCCACACCATAACCCTTTCTTTCTACTTTGCCGTCTTCATCTTCGCGCATTGTTCCCACCAACCCGTTGAAGGGCAGGAAATAGAACGGTGAGTAAGGTACGTCTACACCAACATCATGTATTTTCTCAAACCTAACTTTGATTCTTGCTGTGGGCTTCGATTCATTGAAAAAATTATACTCTTCAGCTTCAAAGTTGAAATCAAGCGTAATATTATATAAGCCACCCGTTATTTCCCTTGGCTCAAATGTTAAGCGCTCCGGGTCTGCAAAGTAAATGTGCCATGGAGTGGGCTCAGAAGTAAACCAGCTCGGCGCTGCAAAGAACCCATGTGTATAGAAGTAAGCGAAGTCCTTTTGGAAGTCTTCTGAGTAGTTATCCCCTATTAAATAGGCTTTGAAGCTTTTGTACTGTTCTAACCCTGCGAAATCTCCTTGGTTTGCAAGCTCTTCTATTCTATGTAACTTCTGCGCAAGCTCTATCGAGAACTGCGTTGGATCACAATAGATGAAATCATTGCTTGGCTTTTTATCACATTCATCTATTGAGATAGCGTTATCGCCTACGAAATCCCAAGAGAGCTTAATTTTTGGCAATGCTGAGTTTCCAGTTAAGCCCAAGGTCCCGTCCGAACCTATGCAAAAGTTTTGATCGTACAAATCAAGCTTTATGTGGAACTTATCACTATCAATATTAGCAATTTGCAAAGTTACTGGTTGCCAGTTAGTTGCAACTTTATCGCTAGCGCCATATAAATCCGTATATTTAACTTCTAACCCAAGGTTATATTCGCCTGGGGTTATATTTGAAATACGTTGAGTAATTTTAAGAGTCTCATAGGGATACAAAATTATACCCTCTGGCGGATTTGACGGAGTCGGTTCTGTTCCAGAACCAACTACAATAGTTTTCATTGCTTCGTCTGTGCTGCCGCTATCATCTGTGACCACAAGCGATACCTCATAAGTACCTGGATCTTCGAATGTGTGTTCCACAATCGGTCCTTCTGCTGTGTTTCCATCGCCGAAGTCCCAGTCAAACGACACTATATTGCCTGTGCTTGATGTAGCATCAAATATAACTGTGCATGGTGGCTTTTCACAAGAATCCTTATCTGTTTCTATAACTGCAGTTAACTCTACTGGAGAGCTCTTTTCACCTATTGCAATATAACCAACAGTTTCAGCTTTATGGGTCGTCTCTTCATCTGCAGAATCTTCTTCAGCAATAAAGAATTTTATTGAAGAACTTGTCTTATGTGAATACCTAAGCATACATGACTCATCACCGTTTGTTGTTTGCATATCTGCAATTACGATGGGTTCTGAAGCAAACTTAGATTGGAAAGGAACCTCGGTTGCCACGTCAGTAACACTTGGAATTACTGAAACCTCTATCCTTTTACCATTAATTGTCCCTCTGCCTGGAGTTATGGCAATGTAATGAATTTCTTCAAGCTTATGCCCCCATTTGAACCATCTATTTTCTTCTTCCTGTATCTTAGTAATAAAATCGATATCACCACAAATAAGGACCACTCTTCCAGGATAATATTGCGTTCCATTCTTGCATGGATTAAAGTTTCTAGTAACCGCTGGTTCTTCGCCATTAAATGTAACTATACTTGTTATCAATACTGGAGTTGATGGAAAGTCTTCTTTAAAACTAACCGTCATGCCTCCGTGGTCTGTTTCAAATTTCCCTGCTTCGATCTCAAAACCATTTACATTATAATGACCCTCTTCTGCAACAAGATATTCTACTCTGTGTGGCATAGAAAGAGCGTTATTTTTCTTTGCCCCCCACTCCTGAAGTTTTATCTCAAAACTATTTGGCATAACGTTTTTTATCCTAACAACAACCATATCGCACTGCTCATCAGCTCTTGTTGTGCAGGATTCTATAGGCTTAGCGACCACTATCGGATTAGAAAAACTTTGGCTTAAGGTCACTGTTTGCCATTCAAGTGTAGCTTCTACTTCACCATATTCAAATTTAAATTCAGAACTGGAACCACCATTTTCCGCACTTGATTTAATGTAGATGAAATCCTGCTCGCTTTCAACTGTTTCAGAGCCATTTGTGGCAAGTATTTTGTAGATATAGGCACCTATTGCTAATTGTTTCCCATCATTATTTTTCCCATCCCAAACGAAAGTAGTGCCATCAACAAAGCCGCTTTCAAACACCAAGTGGCCTGCTAAATCCCATATTTTAACATTTATTTGAGCTATTCCGCTGCCTTCTGCAACAAACGTTGTTGTTGAGCCCTGCTCAAACGGATTTGGTGTAGCTGTAACAGAGCTGATTTCTAAACCCTGTAAAAGGATCTTAAACTGGTGTTTGTTCTTTTCGGGTTCTTTGAAGGATGCCTGCTGCACACCATTTTCAGGCACTTCTACCTCACAGCTAATGCCATTGCAACCAGTTGGATTAATTTCAGTTATGATGGCCGCATGTTCTCCAAC
>JAGGVE010000008.1 GCA_021163505.1 Candidatus Iainarchaeum sp.
AAATCTGTGCAAGGTCCTTTGTAAAGCCTTTGAAGCGCAAGGAGCTTGCTGGAAGAAACACAGAGGCTGTTGCAAGGATTGTTCTGCACAATTCATGCAGCTTATTGTTGCGCATTACAAGGGCGAGCGGAACTGGAAATTTATTAGGGAAAATAATTATGACGCAAAGTACGAGAAAACAAAAAGTTTATTAATGAGTATATTCTAAAAATTGTTCATGATGATTGTCTTTAAAAAACAAAATATTTTACTAATGTTGGTTTTCGCATTCTTATTAAGTATTCACATTGGGTTTGCAGAGATATCGCCAACAGATAAAACTGAGATCCAAAATCAAGTGGCACTAATTGTTAACTCTATAAATAATAATGACATCAATTCAATCATAAACACAATTTCACCAACTGCTCGACCGGCATTAAAAAGTGAAATTGAACAAAACCTTGCAGGTAAGATGATTCGATTTCAGCAAAGCATAACCTCTTATGAAGACTTAGGAAACAACCGAGTTAAGGTAAAAGGAAGATATTCTGCTGCAGGACCTGGTTGGCATATTGATGGAATGTCTAATTATTATATATTTGAAAAAGTGGGGGATTCTTGGATGCTTGTTGACACAGATTTTCACCAAAAACTGGGCGTTGAATATGTTTTCAAATTTATCATAAAAATATTTCTAATAATTTTGCCTTTTATTATCATTTTTGGTGCTTTCTGGTTGTGGATGTTAATTGATTGTGCCAGAAGGCAATTTGAAGATAAAACAATGTGGATATTGCTAATACTGTTTTTTAATGTTATTGGAGCAATTTTATATTTTTTCACAGTGCGAAAAAAGTTAATTCAACAAGAGAAAAAGCAAGGAGGAAATATGGATGCCAGATAATTTCAAAAAACAATCGTGGATATCTGTTTTAGTACTTTCATCAATTACATTTGGGATATATATTCCTTTCTGGTATAAAAAAATTAAGAAAGTTACTGATACATTTCCACAGGATAAAAAACTTAACAATACATTCATTACGGTTCTTATGATTGTTTCTTTCTTAATTCCATTTTTTAGCATTACGATCACTACTACTGTAAATGGAGTAGAAAACGTTTTCACCACAAACTTCTATGGTATTGGAACAATATTAAATATTTTGAGGGCATTGTTGATAATATTTTTGTCTTTCAATTTAAGAAGTATATTACAAAGCCAATATAATGTTAATCTTAATCCAGTATTAACTTTTTTCTTGGGGCCTGTATTCCTTCAATATAAAATTAATTCGTTAATTGAAAAAACTTCAACTCAACATGCTAATCAATAACTAACACAAAAATCCCCTCTAAGAGTTCAACAATTGATAAATTATATTAAATCAAATAAAGCTCAAAGGCATAATTCTCAACAAGGTTGTCCACAAAATGAAGTAGGCGAGGTTGTAAGATTAGCAAATCGGTACTTAGCTGGTCTATAATGTAACCATTTGTAACCACAACCCAATACAAAGGTTCTTCCGCAATGTTCGTTATATGCAAAAATATTTAAATAGCGCAGGCATAATTTATAGTGTGAGCTCAAAGAAGGGCATTTTTTTGGTAATCATAATTCTTGTAATTGTAGGTGCAATTTTTTTATATTTAAATCGAGCTATGCCGCCAAGCGATGATGCAAGCATTGTAGAGGCTGATGCAAGCTTTGATGTTGATGAAAATTACTTTCCTGATCCACCTATGACCACAATCTATTTCTATAATAACCAACTTTTGTTTGCTGACGATAAAAATGTTAGAACTGTCTATCTCTATTGGGAGTGTTCTGTTGAAGATTGTGAAGTGCTTGCAAATATGAAAATATATAGGGCTTCGTTCGATACTATAAACAATAAATTCTATCTTGAGGATTACTTCAAAAATACTCTTGGACCCTATGAATATGTCCCTGGAGAAGTTAGCTCGGATCCAATAGAGTTTAAAGAAACTGGTGAAAAGTATTATTACCTTGTTTCAAAAGATAAGAAAAGGTTCTATATTTTGCTTGCTGCACAAACGTTCAATGTACAATTCGGAAAGAAGCTTAGGTTTGTTGGAATGGATGCTGATTTAGATAAGCACGTTGAGCTGAGCTATTATGCTCCTGCGTTGCGCGACTTCGAAGGAATAAGTGAAGATTCTACTGCCATATTTGAAGTTGATAGCGATGAAGATGGCAAAGCGGATATAAAATTCTTTGCAAGTCCAAGATACAACTATTTAGCAGTACCAAGTGCATCTTACAATTGGCAGGTTCTGTTTTGGGCAAGCCCTTATTGGCGAGGCTTTAATGCAGAAGGTGCAAAAAAGGCGCCTAATGGCAGCGTGATAATCGCAAAACCCTTCAAATTAACAATAAGAATGCCCGAGCGCGACACCACGCTTGAGGAACTCAAGAAGAATCTAAGTAAAGAAGAGCGCGAATATCTGCCTGAGGAAATCGCCAGTGATTAATCGAATAAACTATTGGCGAATTCGCGCACAGCACTCAGCTTTTTCTCGTTGAGTTCGAATATAGAGGAAATTGTAAGCGTTGCCTTTATTTTTGCCCCACGTGTTGTTAATATGTTTGACATTCGCTTTATTGTTGTGCCTGCAGGCCCAACCGGCGTACAATAAAGCACAAACTGCTTGCCCTTTGTATTTTTAAGAGACCTAAGGTAAGTTTCCATTATCGGCGTAGGACAGAATTTAAGCACGGGTGTGCCAATCACTATAAGGTCAAACTGCTTCATATCAGTAATAGCTTCTTTGAGAGGAACGTGCTTGTTCTTTCTAAAAAGTTTCACATAGTCATAAAGGCGCATCTCTGTTGCTGGCTCAACCGCTTGCATTGTTACCTCTAATGCGCGCTCCTCAAATACCTTTTTCATGGCTTCTGCTACCTGTTCGTTTGTTTTATTGTGCGCCTGATAAGCTATCAGAACCTTCATAAGCAAGGCCTTCAAGGAATTTACGCGCAAGCAAGCCGAGGGTTTCTAGATGGTACCCCCCTTCGAGCACGGCAAAGCAAGGCAGTTTTGCATTAGAAATTATTGAGCCTATCTTCTTAAATGTTTCTGGATTGGTAATATTTAGCAGCGAGCCAACGTAAAACCTATCCGCATAGAAAATATCAAAGCCTGCAGAGCAAGCAATCAACTCTGGTTCAAATCCCTGGTTTATTTCTTTGAGCTCCTTCCCAAATATTTTTAGGTATTCTGTATCAGTAGTGCCTGGCTGCAGAGGGACAAGCTTCGTTGTATTATCGCGGATTGGAAAATCGCGCCATGGATAGATCGTGCTTGTATCCTGGTGCATGGAAAAGTAGTAAACCGCTTCGCTACCAGTAAAGATATTCTGAGTGCCCTGCCCCAAATGCAGATCAAAATCTACAATCAAAACTCGTGAATAATTTTTAAGCAAGGAGGCAACAGCGATCGCAATATTGTTTAGGTAGCAAAATCCTTCGAAGAAATCCTTGCCTGCATGGTGTCCCGGTGGCCTAGCTAGTGAGAAAGCAAACTCTGAAGCGTGCTTTGCGGCAATAATTGCAGAGCCTGCGCTCAGCTTTGCTATTTCGCATGTTTCTTTCGAGAAGGGGTTATCTATACTCCCAAGCCCTCTTGCCGAACGCTCTTTAAGTTCAGAGAGCAAGCGTTTTGTATGAACCTTTAAAATCTCCTTTTCGCTAGCTGGCTTCGCTTCAATATAATCGCTAAAACCTTTTGCATCTAAAGCGTGCTTTATCGCTAACACCCTTGCAGCTCGTTCGGGATGGCCTTCAAAATCATGCTTCAAAAAATCGCTTGAATAAACAACCTTCATAAGAATAAGCTGCTACAAAGGGTTTTTCTAAATTATTGTTTTTATATTCCATTTATGAACTTCCCGGAAATGCTCTTACTTATAATAAGCTTTGTGCTCAGCATTTGGGTTGTTAAAGCAAGCGCACAGCTTGCCTACAAGCAAGAAGTGACATGGGAGCAAGCGTTCCTTCAGTGGCTTCTGCTGCTCATATTAGCTTTTTTAGCATCAATACTACTAAGCTTGTTCAAGTTTGGCTATCTGATTGAAGCACTAACCTTCAAGCTTTTTTAGCGAGCAAGCGAAAAATTTTTATATATCGAGATAAGCATATTGTTTAATGGTCCTAACGATTGCTCACAGGGGCGCTTCAGGTCACGCTCTTGAAAATACATTGAGTGCTTTTAGAAAAGCTCTCGAATTGAAAGCGGACATTATAGAATTTGATGTGCGCTCTACTTTGGATGGAAAAATTGTTATAATACACGATGATGATGTAGCGCGCACCACAAATGGCAGGGGGCTTGTGAGCAGGCTTAGGCTTGAAGAGCTAAGCAGATTTTCAACCTTAAATGGCGAGAAGGTTCCTCTGCTGGAAAACGCATTGGAGCTATTGGGTGGTCGTTGTAAAATAAAAATTGATATAAAAGCTTGTGGTTTTGAAGAAAAACTTATTGAAATGATTGATAATTACGCAACAAGAAATTCAGTAATACTTACCACCGAGCTGCCTTCCGTGATAAAGAGGATAAGGGAATTTGAGGATAGAATTCCGTTTGAGTATGGGTTTCCTAAAAAAGAACCAATAGAAACAATGCTGGCCAAAGCTGCGAAGGTTAAAGCAAATATAGTAAGCCCTTACTACACACTTGCTTCAAAAGAGCTTGTAAATAGTGCACACAAGGCAGGCTTAGCGGTAAATGTTTGGACTGTAAACGATATTAAGATCGCACACCGAATGATAGAAATGGGCGTGGATTCGATAACAACTGATTTTCCGGAAATAGTTCCCAAAAAGGCTGTTTTTAAATAACCGATGTCTCAAGAAAAAGCCCAAAGATTGTTTAAATCAACAACTTAAGCTTGGACGGCAACTTTTTTGAATTTGAAGGCTGGGCTATCTCCAACAGCAATCCATTTATTCCGATTTTTTGAGTAACCATCTTTTTTGGTCATGAAAACCCATTGCTTTGTATATGTTTACCTATATAGATAATGTGCTTGCCAATAAATTTTGCCAACAATTTTCAAACAGAAACCAAAACCGTAAACTTTATACATTTATATCTATTGATATATAAATATAACGGAATCACCAAAAACTTCACATAGTCGCAAACTTTATGTGGATTAATATGGGAGAAAAAGAGGAAGATAGAACTTCAGATGCTATTGTTTCACTGAAGAGAATATTCGAAAATCCACTTTCGCGTCATTTAATTAAGTATTTTACAAAGAAAGAACGGCTTGACAATGCTTTAGAGATATATTGCAATCTCAGACAGCCAAAGGGAATTAGAGAAAGGATAAATGCTCTCATAATAGGACAGGCCATTAACAGAGGAGCCGAGGTTTTTGGTGGTAAAAAAGAAGATTTTGTGAATTATTTTAAGGAACCTGTTCCAAGAAGAGGGCTAAGCCTTGTTTTAAGAAGCATAGCAGAGTACGGGGTAACAAAACCACAAAAGTTAGTAGCACCATTCCTTGTTGTTTGGGATTTCACAAGGGGGTGCAACCTCAGATGCAAGCATTGTTATGCCAATGCCGGGAAGCGTGCTCCCGACGAATTAACAACAGAACAGGCGAAAGCGGTGGTGGACCAATTGGATGAGGCAGGCGTTGTCGCTGTAGCTCTCTCTGGAGGAGAGCCAACCACAAGAGAGGACTTTTTCGAGGTTGTGAGGTATATTCACAAGAAAGGCATGCATGTAAGCGTTGCATCTAACGGAACATTAATAACGAAAGAGTTCGCGAAGAAATTGAAAGACGCAGGGGTTGATTATATAGAGATAAGTTTGGATCACACTGAGCCAAGCATACATGACGAGTTTAGAGGTGTTAAAGGCGCATGGGAAAAAACAGTTGAAGGAATCAAGCACTGCGTAGAAGCTGGTATAGTTACATGCATCGCTACTACAGTTACAAAATACAATTATGACAACATACCCGACATGATTAAGTTTGCACAGAAGCTGAAGGTCCACAGATTTATTGCATTTAATTTTGTTCCAACAAGACGCGGTAAGGAGATAATAGACACTGACATTACTCCAGAGCAAAGAGAGAAACTCCTCAATTTTCTTTACGACAAACTGGAAGAAAAAAACAATCTGGAAGTATTTTCGACATGTCCTGCTTATGCGAGAATAAGTCTGGAAAGAGTGAGTGCTGGCGAAAAAGGGAGCGTTGCTCCAACACATTTTGCAGCTGTGGAATTGAGAGGAAGGGCAATAGCCCTTGCTGATTTTATTGGAGGGTGCGGAGCCGGTAGAAATTATTGTTCTATTGAATATAACGGCGATATTCAGCCGTGTGTGTTCCTCCCTATCAAAGTTGGGAACGTTATTAAAGACGGGTTTGAAAACGTCTGGAAAAATTCAGAAGTTATGCAAAAGTTGAGAGACAGAGAACTCCTTAAAAATGGGTGTGGTCAGTGCAAATATAAGTATGTTTGCGGTGGTTGCAGAGCGAGAGCATACGCCTACACTGGCGACTATCTTGCTTCCGACCCCGGGTGTATTGTTGTTAAAGAATTGGAAATTGAAGAACAGGGAAAGGTTGCTACAAACGGAGGGAGTTCCCAAAAGTGAAAAACAATTGATTATAATTTTCAGCAAACTTTATAAATATTTACATATACCAATATGGCAATATGAAAGAAGCACTAAAAATATTCAAAGCGTTAAGTGATGAAACCAGATTAAAGATAGTTGAATCTCTTCTTAGTGGAGAAAAGTGCGTTTGTGAAATTATTCCATTCACAAAAAGAGCACAATCAACAGTTTCAATTCAATTAGCAAAGCTTGAAAGTTTGGGGATTGTTGAGTCAAAAAGGGAGGGGAAAAATGTTTATTACAGAATTGCCAACCCTGAGATTAAAAAAATCCTTTCAAAAATAGATTTCTCTAAATGGTGGGATATTGACAGAAAAAAGATAGATTGGTATCCTATAATTGATGAGGGTAAGTGCATCGGATGCGGTATGTGTATCGCTACGTGTGGAAGAGAAGTTTTTGAATATGACAAGAATAAAAATAAATCAAAGGTTAAAAATCCGTTTAATTGCATGGTAGGATGCGATAATTGTAGCATTTATTGTCCCACAGGGGCAATTTCCTTTCCCCAAAAAAACAGAAGAGAATTTATCCAATCATTCTTGGAGAAATATAATATTATTGCAAAAGCGAGAAAGAAAGTTATGGAATAAAGAAGCGTTGAAAGTATTTGCTTTACTTTAGGTCAAAAATAATCAACAATTAAAAACTTAAAGAATCAATGGGATCGTTATGTTAAAGGAGATAGAATGTAAATGCCAAGTTATTAAAAACTTCACACCATCTTGGTTTGCAAGTGTCATGGGAACAGGAATATTAGCTATGACTAGCCTATTTTATGCCCGATATGTTCCCCTTCTGAAAAACTTAGCTTATGTCTTGTTCTACTTTAACATTATCCTGTTCTTTATTTTATTAATCCCATGGATCCTCAGATGGATTCTTTTTAGGAAAGAGGCATTAAATGATTTAGAACATCCTGTGCTTTCAAACTTCTACGCCACAATAGCAATAGGCATGCTTGTTTTAGCAGCGGATTTCATTGTGATCGGAAAAAATATAGGAGTAGGAGAAGTTTTCTGGTTTATAGGAACACTAGCTACAATATTCTTTGGCATACTCACGCCATATTTAATGTTTAAAGGTGAGCATGTTAAACTTGATCACATAAATCCCGCATGGTTTATACCACCAGTTGGGTTGATTGTAATTCCTATTGCAGGGAGTTTAATTATTCCACATGTTTCAGGAGTTGCATGGGAAATTGTTATATTCCTTAACTATTTTGGATGGGGGGCAGGCTTTTTCGTCTATCTCGCTCTATTGGCTATAGCAATGTATCGTTTTATTCTTCATCACCCTTTGCCAAACACCCTGGCCCCAACCATATGGATAAATTTAGGGCCTATTGGAGCAGGAACTGTTGCATTGGTTAACCTAATTAAAAACTCATCGTTCATAACCATACGAGAACCTTTTTTCATATTTGGATTTTTATTCTGGGGGTTTGGCATATGGTGGGTTATAATGGCCATTGCATTAACCCTGCACTACATAAAAAGACTAAAGCTTCCCTATGCAATGTCCTGGTGGGCTTTTACATTTCCCCTTGGTGCATACGTTGCAGCAAGCCATACAATATCATCATTATTTGAAATTCAACTGATAGACTACATTGGCTTTGCTTTATATTGGCTTTTAGTTGTTTTCTGGCTGGTTACTTTTGTAAAAACTTTTATACATGCGTACCATGGGGCGCTATTTAAGGATTGATAATTATAAATATTTTTAAGTTCCGAAAAAACAACAAAAATGTGGCCTAAAGAAACATGGATTTTTTCAACATTAACCGAGATACCAATCTTGCAGGCATTAATTGCCAAAGGCATGTCTAAAGGGCCTGCCCTAGGTTTGCTGTTGGCAGGACCAAGTCTAAGTTTGCTAAATATGCTGGTTATCAGGTAGGTATTGGAAACCAAAAAACAACTATAATAATAGCAGATATGAAAAGAAGACATCGTAACTTTACAGCTTCTGCTTTCAAGCCCTGTGAGAATTTTCTGGGGGGTTTTTAGGGGGGTTTTCTGGGGGGACACTAGGTAAACTTACAAGCATGCCTTAGCCTAATTACTCTTTTATCACCCACTAGTGCTCTTTTTACTCTTGGCAACTCTTTAAAAATAGACTTTTTTAGTGCCAAAAATTTAAAAATATGCTCTATTTTAGCTTTAAAGCGAAAAACCAGCTATTTGGGCGCTTCTTTTATTAGCCACAAAATTTATAAACACTATAAAAGGTATAATTATTATAGTGGGTAAGTCCAAACCCACTCGTGTACCGGATGGTGCACTTTGCTAATATGCTGGCCTGGATCCACAAATTAGCTTTACTCTTTCTTCTACATAACCTTATATTTCAGCTATTCACTTTCCAATACTTCCCAGTAGCCACCCTTCTTCCCACCGACTCTTTTTACAAGCCCCTCTTTCTTCAATCTGCTGATCTGCCACTCTATTCCTTTTTCAGAGATTCCTATTTTCTCTGCAAGTTCGGCTATTGTTATCTCCCTGTTTTCTCTCATCAGTCTCAAAATTTTTTCCCTAGTTTTTTCCCTAGTTTTTTCCCTAGTTCCATAAAACCTTTCCTCATAGCTCATCTCAGGCCTTTTGAAAACAATGGTAAACCAATCCCTGCCTGCTATTATCTCTGGTGGTTCAAGCTTATAATTCCTCATTGCCTCCTGCATTCTCCTTATGCCTGTGCCGGCTTTCTCAACGAGATTCATCCTCTGCAAAAGACCAAAAAGCAGATTATTCCTTGGCAGGCTTTTCTTTCCTAGATCCTCTTTACTTAAGCCCTTTACCAGGCCCCCGGGATTCGTGATCTCTACCCTATCGGAATAAATCTCAACAAACACGGATGTTGTCATAAAGTAGTTTCTGTGACCTATTGCGTTAAGCAGCGCTTCTCTTAAAGCTTCTTCAGGCAGCTCTAGCCTCTCCTCTCTGGGACCAGCTCCACGTATAATATACTCTGTATTCAGTTTTTCCCTCAAATAGCCCAGTGCACCCCGAAAATTGGAGTAAAGATCTGCATCAAATTCTTTCCTGTCCAGAATTTTCATTCTCTCCTTTCCCTGAAATGTTATGCAGGTTATGGTCGCATGGCTGAAAAACTTGGTTATCTTTTTGCAGAATAACAGAACACCGGCGTTTTTCAGCTTATTTTCCTTGAGCAGGCAGAGATTCCCAAAAAGATCCTTCTTATCGATAAGCTCGCTTATTTTAGCCAGTCGCAGAAAGGTTCTGTAGGCTCTTTTATTGAAATCCTTTCTCAGATCAAAATCATAGTTAGGTTTTTCATCGAAATGCACCAAACCCTCGCTGATGAAAAACTCCTTTATCTCTTTTCTGCTTAGCTGCTGGGAATTGGGACCATTTCTCATGTAAAATTTTCCAGAAAAGGCATACGGTTTATTTTGACCTTCAGGAACCTTAATTATCAGGACGTTGCCTGCTTCCTCAAGAAAGACCTCGAATTTTGGATCGAAGTTTCTTGCAAGATCGCAGATCTGCGATTTTAATTTGTTTGTTATCTTTATCCCTTTAATTTTTCCATCATCCGTAACGCCGAGCAGAATTCTGCCACCATTGGAATTTGCAAATGCGCAGATGTCCTTTGCTATTGAAGCTGAAAATTTCTCCTTGAATTCAATATTGTAGCCCTCGCCCTGGCTTATTAAGAATTTCAGCTCCTTTTCCTTCATTCAAAGCACCTAAGCTGTAAAATATTCTACATTTAAAATTCTATTTAATAATAGTGGTAGAGAATTTCCGCTGACTTTTTTCACCACACTTTTAAATAGCTGAAGAAGAGGGATTAATTTATGGGGGCTGGTCGTATGGGTGGCAAAAAAGACTATTTATCAGATTCTGAAATCACTGCAAAGCTTCTGGAGTTCATGCTGAGGAACAGAAAGGAGCTGAAGTTTGTTTTTGAAGAGCTTGAAAAGTACAGAATGTTAAAAGCGCGGGGTGGTGGTGTTGGAATACAAAGACCTGAAGCACTTCGAACAGGTGCACGGAAAGCTGTTTGTGTATCTCCTTGAAGAGCTGGATAAATTCATGAGGGGATCTGATGAGGGATCTGACCCGGAGAAGATTCAATTCAAATAATCCGCAGGCAAACTATATAAAGATTCAGGAAAGGATTGATTCTTTAGAGCACAGGCTGAGGGAATTGGACCAGCTGATAATTGAAGGGATGAGTAGGATAAGCGAGTTGGAGAGCAAGGCAAGGTTGTAAATTGTTAAGAAATGTCGCTACTACAATTTACAATTAAACTGAGTAAAAATTTACATAATTCTTTATTTTAAAAACTTCGCTTTAAACTTATATTATAAAGGATTGTGTTAATAAAAAATTGATAAAATATTTGTTGGGTTATGTTGACGAGTGTGAGATGATACAATGATGGAAATATCAAAAGAGCAGAAATATTTACTTGACATGCTTAAAACACACGAGTACCCCATACATACTGCTATTCGCCGCATTTTTGAATTTCTTAGTGAAAAACCAGAAGACGAACTGCTTGATCCCAGATGGCTGGATATTTGGAATAGATATAAACGCTATGCACCCAGAGTTGTTCCATCAAAAGTAATCAAAAAGATTGACGAAATTATATCCCCTATTAAGCCCTATGATGAAGAAATTTGGAAAATAAAAATTGACGAAGGTACAAAAGTTACCTTTCTATTGGGTGCAGGGGCATCTGCTCCTTCCGGTATTCCCACTGTTGATAAATTACTTTCGGAACTATGGAAACGAGCAAGGAAGATAGGCCGAGAAGATTTGGATAGATTAGCTGAATGGTGCGAAAAACGAGGCATTACCAATATAGAAGATTTGCTAACTGCTGCTTACATATCTAACTTCGCCGCAAGAAATCGTAATATCACTTCACTCCTTGACTACTTCATTTTCTCTGGAGGTCGAGAATTGTTGGAGGAGGAAGAGTATTTTATTCGACGTGGTAGGTTACTTAGAAACGCGGAAATAGATGTTTCTTCAATTAGTTTTCTTCAAGATACTTTACAAACATTATTTGGACTTCTAACAAGTACTATGATTTCTGCAAGCCCTAATCCTGCACATCAAGCAATTGTGGATTTCATAAAAGAACATAAGAACACATCCATAGTTACCACTAATTACGATGGGTGTATGGATGAAGCTTTATTGAGAGAAAAAATACCTTTTAAAGGTACAATAGGTGGTAAAAACGAAAATAACCCAAATGCAGTGCAATTAATAAAGATGCATGGATCCATAAATTGGGCGTATTGTGATTCTTGCCAAGATGTACAAGAGTTTGATTTGCTTGAGTTAAAGAAGATTTATGAGGAAGACAGGCTTAGTTATCCGGTGATGGGAATATGCAAAAAATGTGGTGGATTACGTCGCCCATTATTAGTTCCACCACTTTCTTTTAAATTTTTGATGTTTCCTAACCTTATAGATATATGGAATTCGGCTCGTCAGGCTATTGAGGAAGCAGATTATCTTATAATTGTAGGGTACTCTTTTTCAGAGGCAGACACATATATTACAAAAATTATCTCAAGGTCTATGTCAATGAAAAATAACCAAAAAATGATAATAGTTAATACTAACCCAAACTTAGTACCTATACTTAGAGAGCGATTCTCAGCACATATCGATGGATTTAATGAAAAAAGAATTCTTAAGGCGTGTGAGAGTTGTGAACAAATATTACCTAAAATTTTAAATTCA
Source organism: Candidatus Iainarchaeum sp. (assembly GCA_021163505.1). Classification (GTDB taxonomy): domain Archaea; phylum Iainarchaeota; class Iainarchaeia; order Iainarchaeales; family DTGL01; genus DTGL01. The sequence goes on from JAGGVE010000008.1 coordinate 12,384, forward strand.
ATGCTCGGCAAAAGAACCTCTGCAACGAAAACTAGATCTATTAGTAAAAAGTTAAAGAAGCATGATGAAAAAACTAGATGCCCAACTATAACAGAACATCAATGTGTCTAATAGTAGGCATGCGATTTGCTATCACTATTCCAACCATTGTGAGTTTGTATACCCTAAACTTTAAACAAATGTCAAACTTTAATTTGCTACAACCCACTACTTCTCTGTTCACCCAAAAGCAATTGCTGCTGCATCGAAGCTAAAATCTGCTGAACTTTGTCTGGATTTGCCTTTGAAAGAGTCTTTGCAAGCTCAAGCAGCTGCATTAACACTACCGAGCTTTCCTCTTTCATCTCTCTGACTTTTTCCACTTCGCGGTAAATTGAAGGCTTGAGTGGCAGCCAGCATCTCTCGCATATTTCATTGTTTGGATCGTTCATGTGCTTGCATCTCGGACACTGAACCTGCTTCAAAATATCCTCTTTCTTTTCGTCCTTTTTCAGCCCGTGCATCTTCAGAATAGCATCATCCATCTGCTTGCCTGAAAGGTGGATGTAGCGAGCGGCCATCTTGCTGTCCTGAACCCATCCGAAGTATTCCTTCAGCAATGCTTCTGTTAAATACTGTGCGAGAAATGTTGCCCTTGAATGCCTGAAGTTGTGAGGATTCACCGGCTTTTTTATGCCCGCTCTTTTTGCAACAGCTCTGAGCATCTTTGTGATGCAGCGGTGTGTGAGCTGGCTTCCAACCTTGTATGTCAAAGAAACCCAGAGAGGGGCTTCTGGATCATTTGAATTTGGGTGTGAATTGATCCATTCAATCAGATAGGGCGCTGCATTCACAAGCCGTATTCTACGCATACCTGTTTTGCCTGAAACAATTATCCTGCAGCCGAATTCATCGAACACAACGTCCTTTATTTGCATCCCACCGATCTCCCCAATCCTTGCACCTGATTCCCAGAGCACAGCAATTAAAGCCTTGTCCCTCTTGTTGGATGCAAACTTTATCATCTTCTTTATGTCTTCCTGCACGAGCAAATGTTCGGGCAGTTTATCTGCAACATTTTTTCTGCTGCACTTGAACCATTTTGTGCATTCAGGTTCTTCCCCATTGTAGAGCCATTTGAAGAAAGTCTTAAGCACGATTTTGTCTGTTTCGATTGAAGCCTCGGATTTGCCCTCCTTTCTCAATAGCAAGAAAAGCTTCTCCATGTCGCTTCTGGTGAACTTTGTGAAGTCCTTTTTTATGCGCATTGCTGTGAGGCGGAGGCTTATTGCAATCCTCAGTGTTCTGGCCTTGCTAAGACCGCGCGAAATGTTGTAGTCGGTGTAACGCAAAATCAGCTGCCTGTTTTTCTTGGAGATCGGAGCCTTCTTAATGCGCCGAAGCTCACCTTCTAGCATCTTATCAAAGTCATGAAGCTTTTTTCTCATAGCCTCACCTTCCTCAACCGAAATCCTTTAAAAGGTGAGGCACCGAACAGAAGGAGGAATGCGGGGTAGCGGATTCGAACCGCTGAAGGCACTAAGCCACAGGGCCCTCAACCCTGCCCCTTCGGCCACTCGGGCAACCCCGCACAAAACACTATAAAACATTGTAGCCAAAAGGATATACTAATTTTTGCTTTAAAAGGATTTAAAAAGTTAGCTTATCTGTTAAAGTAGTTATACTTCTATTATGTTCCGCAGATTTATCTTTCTCAGCTTTATTTCTAAAAATTCATCTGCGAGTGCCTTTCTAAGCAGACCGTGAGCAGTGGTAGCATAGCTTTTATTTAAAATAACTGTTATATTAGTATAATAACCCTCATCACTTTTATGCACCTTTCCGCTCATCGCAGTTACTTCGTAGCCGTTGCCAGAGTAATCCCTAAAGATAGAAGCACTTTTGCCTAGTGTTAAAAGCTCAACATTCTTTATCTTGCCATATGCCATAATTGGCATTGCCAGCTCAATTCCTTTATTCTCCATAAATCTATGAATGCTGGCTATAACATCTTCATTGTCTTTTAATCGCAATGTATAAAACTCCGGCATTTAAATCACAAGACCATAGTAAAAACTTTGTTAAGTTAAAAAAGATATTGAATATTTATATTTCTTTCTATGAGGGGCTTTGCGTCATAATTATTTTCCCTAATAAATTTCCAGTTCCACTCGCCCTTGTAATGCGCAACAATAAGCTGCATGAATTGTGCAGAACAATCCTTGCAACAGCCTCTGTGTTTCTTCCAGCAAGCTCCTTGCGCTTCAAAGGCTTTACAAAGGACCTTGCACAGATTT
>JAGGVE010000046.1 GCA_021163505.1 Candidatus Iainarchaeum sp.
GAGTTAGAACTTCCGCAAACTTATTAAAAAAATTGCAAGAAATTGGTTCTGGTTTTACTGATGCTGAACTTGCCAGAACGCTGAGCAAGAAGCCAAAAGGGTTTGTAAAAAAATTTTTGCGTAGGAGATGATATTAATGCAGCATTACAAACATCATATCCAAATCTTTGCTAAAAAAGCAGGCTTGCTATTGCTCAAAGAATTCAGAAAAAAGCAGCTAAGCGCTCGCTTTAGCCCGAAGGAAGCCAAAAGCACCTATGATAAAGCATCAGAGCTTCTAATAAAAAAGCTCATAAAAAAGAAGTACCCTGAGCATAGCATCCTTGCTGAAGAAACTGGTTATGAGGAAAGAGATGCAAGCTATTTATGGATCGTTGATCCCTTGGATGGTACTTCCAATTTTATTAATGGCAATCCATTCTTCGCGGTTTCTATAGCGTTGCAAATAAAAGGAAAGCTCAGCTATGCAGCAATCTATGCTCCGTTCCTAAAAGAATTCTTCTTCGCTTCCCGCAATGAAGGTGCTTTTCTAAATGGAAAGCGCATAACAGTTTCTGCAGTTTCCGATTTGAAGAGAAGCTATTTAGTTGCTTGCGAAGGCAGTATAAAAAATAGGCGAAAAATCGCAGAAATATGGCACAGCCTTATTCTGAATTCCATTGATTTAAGAAAGCTCGGCTCTGCAGCTTTAGAATGTGCATGGGTCGCAAGCTCTAGAGCAGATGCATTTATTACAACAGGCATTCCAGCTTACGATGTCGCTGCAGGCGTTCTACTTGTAGAAGAAGCAGGGGGAAAGGTGAGCGATTTTAAAGCTAAGCCCTGGAAGCCAAAGAAAACCAATTTTATCGCTTCAAATGGAAAGCTCCATAAAAAGCTCGTTCGAATCCTCAAAAAGTTTTAATCAGCAAAGAATCACTTCGGTCTTACAATCCATAGATCGATTTCAGAACAATGCTAATTATATAGCTCAAAAAGAATTTGCTTTTTTTCTTTAGATTAACAATTATTAATCCACAGCAAATATTTGGGAGAGCAGCAATAAACTATAATAATCTTGCGGGAGCCCTTTTTATTATGGCTCTGCCTGTAGGCAAACTTGACTTCAAGCTCTTGGAAAAATTTCTTTCCAAATATTGCCCTGCTGATTCAAGCGTTTTAATTGGACCTAAGCTCGGCCTAGATTCGGCTGTGCTTCGCCTAGACAACAACCTTTTAGTTGCAAAAACGGACCCGATAACCTTTGCTAGCGATTTAATCGGCTGGTATGCTGTAAATGTAAACGCCAACGATGTTGTTGTTACTGGTACAAAACCAAAATGGTTTCTCGCAACAATTCTGCTGCCGGAATATAAAGCAACCAAAGCTCTTGCAGAGAGGATATTCTCTCAGATATCGCAAGCTTGCAAAAAACTTGGTGTTTCATTTGTGGGCGGCCATACGGAGATTACAGTTAATCTGGATAGGCCTATTGTAGTAGGCTGTATGCTCGGCACAACCACAAAGAAAAAGCTCATCACCAGCGCGGGTGCAAAGCAAAACGATTTACTCATTATTACTAAAGGAGTTGTTATAGAAGGCACTTCCATAATCGCTCGCGAAAAGGAAAAAATGCTCAGAAAAAAATTCAGCAAGCCATTTATTGAAAAAGCAAAGCGCTATCTGTTCAGCCCTGGGATTTCGGTTGTTAAAGATGCACTGTTAGCTTCAAAATATGCTAACGCTATGCACGACCCCACAGAGGGAGGCCTGCTTACAGGAATTTATGAAATGATGTTAGCGAGCAATAAAGGTTGTTTAGTTTATGCCGATAGAATTCCAATTCTGAAAGAAGCAAAAATTCTTTGCGAAGAGTTCAATTTAAATCCACTAACCACAATAAGCTCCGGCACATTGCTCATTTCCGCTCGCAAAGAAAACGCGGAAAAACTCCTGAAGGTCTATAAAAGAAATGGAATAAAAGCCGCAATTATTGGTGAAGTAAAGGAAAAACGCTTTGGAATGAAACTCATGCAGAACGGCAAAATAAAACCTTTAAAATGCTCCGCTCGCGATGAAATAGCCAAGATTTTTTGCTTGCAAGAATAATATAAAAATTCACCGGAATTTTACCTTGAAAATTCTTTTCCCGCTTGCTCTTCAGATTCTATTATGCAGCTCACTTCTTGTGCGCACTCTACAAAAATAGTTCGCTCTATGCCTTTAGCCCTGCCAAAAGGCACTTTGATTGATTTCGAGACAACAGGTATTCCTTACAAAACCCAAGAGCACGAGATAGTAACGCTGGGCTATTGTTTCAAAAACGAGCTTGTGGTTCTGCAACGCACGACAGAAGAGAAAGAACCATTCTATACTGGGCTAAAGCAGCTTCTCGCCACTCTGCCAAAACCCTTCTACGCTTATAACGCCTGCTTTGAGAGAGCAATTCTGGAAAAGGAGCTGGCGCTCAAGCTAAGCGCTAGCGAAATAATCGATATAATGCAACCTTATCGCGAAAAAGCCGAAAAACTATGTAAAAAATGGCCGCGCTTAGATGACCTCATAAGCGAACCTGAAGATTACTTTAATGAGCAAAAAATAAGCGGCAGGGATGTGCCTAAGCTATGGGAACAATACCTAATTAGTGGCAATGCAACATTGCTTGAGAAAATAATGGACCATTGTTTTAGCGATGTGTTGAGAGAATGGTTACTTCTTGTAGATCAGCTCTATTCTAAACTATAACAAACATAGTCCAATCTTTTAACCTCTCAAACCTTCTTCATAATAAACAAATACTTAAATCCCCTCAAATAGAAGTTATACCTTAGGGCTCTTTGTTCCCAAATTTTCGTGTTTGATCTTTGATTCCTTCTCACAACACAAATAACATCTACAGGTTCAAAATATTTTTCCAGCATTTGATAGATTTTGAAGCCAACAGGTATAAAACCAGATTTCTTTCTCCAATGGTCGCCAATCAACCAACTAGCAATCTTTCCAGGTTTTAAAATTCTATGTATTTCTTTAGCAACTTTCTCTAATTCTTGATAAAATTCCTTTTTTTCAGCAGAAATTTTGCCGATACAATCGGGGTGATCAGAATATTTTACGTTATCTCCATACGGGGGATCAATAAAAACCATATCGACGGAATTATCCGGTAGCGGGATTTTTCTTGCATCATTTTGGATTATATCAGGTCTTGTAGGTGCAATATCGTAGCCTATAACTTTTCTCCCCTCTTCTTTACAAACATCAATTGTCGTTCCACTCCCGCACATCGGATCAACAACCAAATCTCCCGGTTTTGTATATCTTATAATCAAATTATAAATTACGCCAGCAGGAGTAACACCATTAAATCTCCAATCTCCTTTTGGAGTTTTACCATAACTCTGTTTGGGAAAATCCCATAAAGTTGTTGGATGTAAAACAGGTTTATTTTCCACCATTTGCCAGCCTCTTTAAGTCCTCAATAAACTTATCAAACATTTTCACTTTATCGCTTTCCTCGACTTCTTCCTCGCTCATTACATAACTTCCATCTGTATCAACTTCAACTATTGCTCTGCCTTTCTTTGCAGGTTTTTTAGTTTTCAAAGTTCCATCTTCATCGGGTGTTATAAAGAATACCTTAATATGCTTAGTAACTTTATCCTGCATCAATTTCAGTTTCCAGTAACCTGTTTGCGCGATTCTTTCTCTTAATGTAATTTTGCTTGAAATAACTGCAATTATCTTCGATGTTTTAGGATTGTAGATAATTATATCAACATCTGGCAAATGAGAGCCAAATTCCCCATAATCAATTAGGAGATTTCTTTTCACCTGACTCAATTCTTTTGACAGATTCTTGCTGTTTGTCCTTTCCAATGTGTTGCCATCAACCACTTTTAATCCTAAACTTTCAACCTCATCTTTTATTATGTGAATTATCAACTTCTCAAAATTTTTTCCTTTGAATGCTCTCCAAGATTGTTCATGATCTTTGTTCGGTGTAGGTTTCTTTAACCAATCTTTTTTATGCAATTCCTTGGCCTCTCTTAACAATTCAGATATGTGCCTATATGCCTCAACCCCGTATTTCTTTTTCTTTTCTCCATATAACCTAACAAGATCTTCAAACTTCATTTTAATACCTCATAATTTTTCCATAATTAAAATGTATTCGTAAGCATAAGCCAATCTATCGGCTTTATGGTTTGATGTGAATCTCCCCGTTTTTGAATCTCTGGTTGAAGGTAATGTTTTTGAGGGAATTCTTCTTTTGATTATTTTATGGATTCCGAATCCGATGTTTAGCATAATCTCAACAAATACTTCAGCATTTAAAATCTTCACTTTTTTCAATTCTGTGTTTCCTATAACAATGCATGCCTTCCCGCCGTGTTTCAAAATCCTATGCATTTCTTCAAAGCATTGTTGCATCTCAAAAAAATAATTTCTTACTGCCTCAGCTTCTCTTTTTGATTTTTTTTCTAATTCTTTAATCTCTTTTTTAGCAATCTCGCTTTTTATTCCATCATAAATAGCGGTTCTTTTATATATTGAACCAATAAAACCTTCTCTAAATTCTATCACATTTTTAGTATATCCCAACCAAAGTGCAGTTAATTGATGTAAGTCAGCATATTCGTAAGAAGTAACATAGGGTGGAGATGTAACGATCAAACTTACAGAATTAGACTTGCATGGCAAATCTCTCGCATCTCTCCTTTCGGCAATTAAATATTTATCCAAACTTCGTTTAACATGCTCTGGCATTAATTTAAATAATTCTTCATTTCCCCTAACCATATAATTTATATGTTTTTTAAAGGCTTGGAATGGGTCAGCAGGCTTCTTTTTTAAGTCCCTTGTCGGTTTGACACTTTTCATCAGCCATACAGAACAATTTTTCAAAATCTGGGAAAAAGCACATAGGCAAAAATTTCTGATCTCCAAATCTTCTATTCTATTAATCCTTCCCAAAATAATTCCCAATTCTTCTCTTATGTAGTCATGCGGGAACCAATATTTTATTCTTTCGTTGTCAGGAATTGTCGGTTCTATATCTATCTCTTTTAGTGGTTTTATTTTATTCTTTTTAAACTCTATAAAAGCTGAAATATCTGATAGTATCTTATTGATCTCTTTTTTTAGTTTTTCAGGTTCTATTGGGACCGCTTTGGCTTTTGTGATTAACCATGCTACAGGATTTATGTCCACACCAACAGCTTTTCTTCCAGATATTAACGCTTCAACTAAAGTTGTCCCACAACCCATAAAGGGATCACAAACAATTTCGCCTTCAGTTGAATAATCTTCAATGCATCTTCTTGCCAATTGTGGAATAAATTTAGCTGGATATCTGTGATAGCCGTGTGTAGCATATGAGGTTTCTTTTCTTGATAAATTCTCAAATGACCAAGAAGCGTCTTCCGTAAGATTATTGAATATTGTTATTATCTCATTTTCTAAATCTGGTGTTTTAAACACTTTCGGATCATGCATTTTATTGTTTAATAAAAACGAGCTGTTTTTTTTCACTATTTCTTCAAATAACATTGCACATCTGCCTCGTTTTGATTTCTAATTGCCTCTTTTGCCAACACCGCTCCTTGTAGTAATATTTTGTTTTTTTTAGGTTCGCTGAATCGTCTGGAATGAGCCCCGTGCTCAGAAAGTTATCATTGGTTATTTTTATATCCCCGCTTTCCGTTCCAAAAATACTTTCTTCTTCCGTGTGGCCAAACCATCTTATACATATTATCCGCCCTTTAAGCCCCGCCGGTATCCGCATTTCCTCTGGTATTGCAAAGCTTCAATAATTCTCAAGAACAAACTTTATAAATTCCTTTTTCCAGCTCAGTTCCAGTGATTTGTAGCAATTTGAGTTATTAGCTCTAGAATTTCCAAACAAAAAGGGCTTTAATTTTCTGTCCCCTGTTTTTTCTTATAGCTTTTAATCAAACATTTGCATTTTCAAATCCGGCTTTAACTATTTTCCATCTCACAAGCAGATTGGAGAATAAAACAGGAACTATAAATTTAAACACTATGCTTGAAGCTACAATAACAGAATACAAACCAGCATTGATTAGGCCGTTTTCAAACAAAATTTTTATGATGATCAAGCTTGTACTAAACCTTACTGAAAGCCCGATTCCCAGCAAAATAGATTTTTTTATTCCAAGTTCTTTCCTGCCAACAAGTAAACTTCCCAAAATTTTTGATCCCTTAGAAACTCCAACAACTAAAAGGACAAGTAGTGGATACGAAGCGAGATAATTTATGTCCATTGTAGCTCCAACCCACACAAAGAATAAGGGGACAAAGAAGCCATAGCACATTGTTTTTACTTCATTTTCAATAGTCTTCAGTCTCTTTTCAGGTATAAATGTTTTGAGAGCAATTCCAGAAAGCAGTGCAGCAATTGGGGTGGCATGTGCGTATTCCCCAACGGCTAAAAACAAAAATAAAACAAATAATACAAAAAGAAACAGCTGTTCTATGCCTAAAAAACCAAACTTTGCACCCTCTTTTTTTAATCTTGTTAATACTGAAGCTAAACCGAATAGAATAAAGAGTGAGACTAATGTTAGAACTATGTTTAAATGATTGACAGAGGCGCTGGAGCCTACTAAAAACATCACCAGTATTAAAGTGAAGATTTCTATTATGTCATCTAAAGTCCCTATTCCGATTATGCTCTGCCCCAGTTTCGTATTCACGATTTTGAATTCGTCTAGAATAGGGATTAAAATTGCTTCCCCAACGGTGGCAAAAGAAAGTGCCACAACAAAGGAAATAAGCAAATTATATCCAAAAACAAAGTGAATTAGAAGAGTTCCAAAGAATGCTTCTAAGAAAATTATGAAAAAAGTTGCTTTGAGAATAAATCTGCCCTGTTTTCTTAGCTCATTTAAATCCAGCTCAAACCCTATGATAAAAAGCAGGAAGTACATGCCAATCTGGGCAAGAAAGTTAAATTCGGGCGAGGAGGTAATAGAACTGAACGGGTTGTAAATTGAAAGCAAAAAACCAAAAATCAAGGCCGCAAAAACCCAAGGAACTCTTATCTTTTCTATTAATTTTCCGATTACAAAGGTGAACAAAAATGCAATACTGAAAAAGATAAATAGGTTTACCATATTGTTTACATTCATAGAGCATAGTTTATTTAAAATTTATTCTGCTGATGCTGTGCAGCATAGCTGTTTCCTCTATTTGCGTAATTTTTTATCTAGAGTTCCATCAGGAAGCATCCAATCTGGGTGTGCTCTGCCTTCTTCTTCCATCTGATAACGCTTGCAGCTTTCCCAGTCCCCCTTGCAGTACATTTCTATCCATTTCTTATCCAATTTTCCTTCTTCATAAAACCTCTTCATCGGACATACGGCATACCATTTACAATCCTTAAGTAACACCTGCAATTTCCTGTAGCTCTTTATTAAATCCTGCTTGGAGTCGGGGTTATAAAGAAGGCTTGCAGGGTGATGCAAAGGCAATATCTTTTTGTCTTTAGCTAAGAAAAGCTTTCCATAAACTGAAGAAAATTTTACCTTGGCAGGCAATAAAACGCCATATTTTTGAAAAATGTATTGGGTAGCATAGTAACCTAAAGGCACCAATATCTTTGGATTTATCAATTCAATCTCTTTATTTAGGTAATAACTGCAGGCTTTAATCTCGTCTTCTTTGGGCTTTCTATACTTCGGAAGCATGCATTTAACTAGATTTGTCATGTAAAGTTCCTGCCTATTAACTCCTGCCTCGCTTAGTAATTCATCCAATACCTTTCCAGAAGGACCAATAAACATTCTTCCTTCTCTATCTTCTTTTTCCCCAGGTGCCTGAGCAATTAACATAATTCTGGCATTTAAATTTCCTTCTCCACAGATAGCGTTTGTTCTGGTTTCGGATAACCTGCATCTTTTACATTTTCTTATTCTTTCGTTCAGCTCATCGATTTCCATGCTCAGTGCATCTCCTGTTCAGCATTTGGGATGTGGTTATGCAATAAGCTCAAATTATTGACTGCTATTTTGCTTGCAAGCATTATCTTCAACAGACTTTCGAATTCTATCCACAATACGTTCAAAGGCCTTGCTCACCTTCGATTCCCTGTGAAGAATAAATGGCTTTCCTCTATCTGCATCCTCAACAACATGGGGGTCAAAAGGCACGCTTCCCAAAAAAGGAACGCCCATTTCACGAGCAGCACGCTTTCCCCCACCTTTTTTGAAGATTGGAATCTCCTTTCCGCAATACGGACACACCATGCTACTCATATTTTCTATAATTCCAATCACGGAAATATCAAGAACCTGAGCAAACCTTACTGCCTTACGCACATCTAAGAGCGAAATTTCTTGTGGGGTGGTCACAATAACAGCACCATCAACATTTTCTATAAGTTGGGCCACGCTTAAAGGTTCATCTCCTGTTCCAGGAGGCAAATCAATAATCAAATAGTCAAGTTTTCCCCAGTTTACATCCGACAAAAATTGGCGAATCGCATGCATTTTGAGAGGTCCCCGCCAAACTATTGCAGAATCTCTCTCTGCAAGGAAAAAAGCAATCGAAATTGCTCGCAGATGTTGTGTTGCAAACACAGGATTTACTTTGCCCTCGATAATTTCAGGTTGCCTGTTCTCAATGCCGAGCATCTTCGGCACATCTGGTCCATGGATATCTGCATCCATTAGACCGACTTCTAGGTTCTGCATGCTGAGAGCAAAGGCAAGGTTTACTGCAACAGTTGTTTTTCCAACGCCCCCTTTACCGCTCATCACCATAATTTTGTGTTTCACATTCTTCATGCTTTCCCTAACCGCTTCTTTGATTTCTTGCTGTCTCACTGCTTGCTGTCCTTTTACATTTGCTGTTTGTCTTACCATTGCACTTCCTTTTTCCATTTTTTTTGTCTCCTGCTTGCTCTCTTATTCTATTAATATGCCAACTTACTTTAAATCTTTTTTATGCATTTCTATAACCAATTATCCGTTCTTGCCTTTATTAGATCGCCATTTTTTCTTAGCCACCTTTCGTGCTTCTTATACTCAGGGCAGTATTTCTGCACTGTCCGCCAGAATGCCTTCGAGTGATTTCTGTGCTTTAAATGCGCAAGCTCGTGCACAATTATATACTCGACTACTACTTGAGGTGCGGCAATTAGGCGCCAGTTGAAGGAAAGCACCTTGCGAGGGGAGCAGCTTCCCCAAAGGGTTTTCTGTGAGCGGACTGAGATATATGAGAAAGAAACATTCATTTCGCGAGCTTTTTTCTCTGCCAAGTGCGTTATAATTTTGCTTGCATGCTTTTTATAAAATCGCTGAATAGCTTTTGCTACAAGCTCTTTTCTTCCGATAGGAATTTTCACTATTAGTTTTCCAGTGCTTGGTATTGCAGTAGCTCTTTTCCTTTTGGATTCAATTATTTCTATTGGAACTTCTCTGCCTAAAAAGAGCAAAAAATTTCTTCGCCTGCTCGCTTTTCTTGCAATTTCCTCTGCTTTCTGCAAATTTCGTAAAATCCAGCACCTTTTCTCCAAGAGGAATTTTTCTATCTGCTTTAATGTAATTTTTCTGCGGAAAGGAACAACAACCTCGAGAGCTGCGTTGCAGTCTATATGCAGAAGCAGATGCTTAGCGCGCTTGCTTTTCCTAATAAAGTATTGAATCTCTCGCGAATCTATCAAAATAGAGCTTTTTTCAGGCAAATCTTTAACTGCTGCCATTTAACCAACCTTTTATAGAAAAAACCAATTTGTTTAATAAGGGTAGCCAATTGTTATGTAGAAGGCACTCCTTCCTGTACTTATTTGCTATTTGAATTGCGATGTTATGTATATGCTAAAATGATTGAAAAACGCCTTTGTTTTGCGGTTTTTGGTAGTTTTAAGCGCTTTCTTAAAAGAGCAAAACATAACTCCAACATAACCAAAAGGTTTAAATATAAGGTATGCAGCTATTATATATTAAGCTGGAACTAGCTTGGTGAGCCTATCCCGTTTTCTCAGCTAGTTCGGCGCGAGCCCTTGGGAAGCTTGTCTTCCCCTCTTTTTTCCTTTGTATGTGCTCATTTAGTGGACTGTTAAAGTTTATGTTTATTCAGTGCTCGCGCTAATTATAAAAAAGCTATCTTCTTTCTTTGATAGGGGTTATTATGCGCTGCGAGGTTTGTGGAAGAGAAGCTAAGCTAATAAGAGCTGAAATTGAAGGTGCTGAGCTTTTGGTTTGTAGCAAATGCGCTTCTTTAGGAAAACCCTTGTATAAACCAGAGGGCAAATCGAAACTATTTGCAAGGAAGGATTATCCTAAAATTGAAGAACCTTTTACCCTTATAGAAAATTATGGCGAGGTTATAAGGAAAGCTAGGGAAAAGAAGGGTCTAACTCGAGAAGAGCTTGCAAAGAAACTCTTTGAGAAGGAATCGGTGTTGCAGAGAATAGAAGCAAATAAATTAGAGCCAAGCGACGCTTTGGTGCTCAAGCTTGAAAAAGTGCTTGGCATAACTCTTAGAGAGCAGTGATCTTTATGAATTTTGAGTTTTGGTTTAGTGCGTTGTTTGGCATAGTGCTTTTTCTTTTTGGTTCAACATACCTCTTAAAAAGGTTCGCTGGCGTTGAGGCGCATTACATTTATTCCATATGGCGCATGGAACGGTTTAGAAGGTTTATAGGGAGAACATATTTTTTGCATAGGTTTGTGGATTTAATAGCTAAGCTAGGCCTTATTCTTGGTTTTGGAGTACTTGCAAGTGATTACCTTTTTGCAAGAAAGCAGGGATTTGCAAAAAGGGTGATTATTGCAGTGCTAACTGTTGCCTCCTTATTTTTCATTTATTATAATACACTTTATTTTGCAATTGATATTGCACCGCTAACTAGCAACTATTCGGCATTGCTTACTTTGGCATTTTCCGTATTTGGAATTTCGCTTTTCGGTTTACTGCTCTTGGTTGTAAATGGTATTCATATTCTGCAAAACATTCTTATTGGGGAAGCAGCCTGCCCTGGAATTGCCCCAGTGATTCCAGGCGTGCAGATACCAAAAGTGCCGGTGTTCATCCCGTGGTATGGGTGGATTGCTCTATTTTTCTCGATGATTGTTCATGAAAGCGCTCACGGGATACAGATCCTTAGAGAAAGGCTAACACTTAAAAGTGCAGGGTTGCTTCTTATAGGGCTTTTACCAATTGGTGCGTTTGTTGAGCCTGATGAAGAAGAGCTCAAAAAAGCGGAACCGAAAAAGAGCATGTGTGTGTATTCTGCTGGGCCCGCAGCAAACTTGCTCTTCATGGTTGTCTTTTGGTTGATAGGTTTCTGGTTCTTTAATACATTTTATCAACCTGTTGCCGAAAAGTATGAAGGCGTTTACCTTGACCTGGTGGAAAAGGTGCAGATCGAAAGCGTTAGTGAAAGGATTCCTTACTGTGGAAATCCGAAAGCGCCTGCTTATGGAATTCTTAAGCCAGGTATGGAAATAATTGCAATTGATAATATTGAAATAAAGAATACTGAGCAGCTTAAGAAGGTTTTAGCGCAAAGGCCTTTTGCAGAACGTATTTTTACTGTTAAAGATTTGGATGGTAAAATAAAGGAATTTAAAATAAAGCCGAATCAGGAGCTTGGCACTTTTGGCATAGTTGTTAAAGATGTGCTTAAAGAAGGTGCCAAAGTGGATGAGCAGCTGCTTGGTGAGCTTTATTTTATTAGGAATATCTATGGCTTCATAATGATCTGCTTCCTTCTTTCCTTTTTGCTTGCATTGGTTAATTTATTGCCTGTAATACCCTTTGATGGCGGCAAGATTGCAAGCACTTTATACGCAACCTATTTCCTTCAAAGCACAGATGAGCGAGCAAAGAAGCGTATTGAAGATATAATGCTTTACTTCTTCCTGTTCATTGCTTTCCTAAACGTGCTGCCTTTTTTCCTATAAGCAGCATTTTATGTGTAAGCTAATTATTATGTATAAGATAGAAAATTAGCTAATTAAATAGAGAAAAAAGAAAAAGAGGGAAAGAGGTGGTACTTACCTCACAAACTCTATATCGAGGTCTTTTAAGCTGCTGGACGCTCCACGAGCTGCTCGCATTGTTGAAGCAGGTCCTTTTATATAGGGCGATGTAACACCTGTAAAGATGCTTATTACTTCCATCTTGTTCTCGAATGTTGGGTCAACGCGTGCGCCCCATATCACCTGTGCTTTAGGATCAATGCGCTCTGTTAATAGTTCGCCAACAGCGTTAGCCTCGCCCAGAGTTAGCTCTGGGCCGCCTGTGATGTGGATCAGAGCTCCGGTAGCACCCTCTATGTTCACATCAAGCAAAGCGTTCTTCAATGTGTCCTCAACAACTTCGTTTACTTTATCTACGGATTTGGATTCACCGACGGCTATTACACTAAGCCCTTTATTGCTCATAACTGCTCTAACATCTGCATAATCCAGATTTATAAGTGATGGCTGTGTTATTGTTTCTGTAATTCCACGCACGGTTCTTGCTATAACCTCATCCGCAACTTTAAATGCGTCCTGAATTGGCAGATTTGGAACAAGCTCAACCAAGCGGTTATTATCGATCACAATTACAGTATCTGAGGTTTCCTGCAACCTAACTATCCCATTCTCCGCTTTTTCTAATCTTGCTTTTTCAAGAGCGAACGGATAGGTTATCATTGAGATTACAATGGCGCCTTGCTCCTTTGCGATCTCCGCGATTATTGGCGCGCTGCCTGTGCCTGTGCCGCCACCCATTCCTGCTGTTAAGAAGAGCATATCTACGCCTGAAAGAACTTCTTCCAGGGCATTGCGCGAAACTTCAGCAGCTTTCGCACCTATCTCAGGATAACCGCCAGCACCTAGGCCGCGGGTAACGCTTTTACCTATGAGAATCTTTGTTACCTCATCGGTGATTAGAGAAAGGTGCTGCTTATCTGTATTTACCGCAACTAATCGCGCACCAGTTATGCCCATATTTGCTAAGCGGTTTACCGCATTACAGCCTGCGCCGCCAGTGCCCACAACCATTATCTTCGGCGTGCCAAACTCTTCCAGCGTATCTTCTGCTAGGCTCCTTTTTTCTATAGCGTTTTCTACAATACTTTTCAAAAATACCACCTCTTTCATTACTAAAAAAGCCTATTCATTATATATTGTGCCCAAACTCCTTTAAATAGGTTTTGTTTGTGAAATAAAGAAAAATTAACACTTTTTTCAAAAAAGAGATAATTGTTAATAAAAAAGCTAATTATGTATAAAAAAAATCTTAGAAAAACAAACCTTTCTTAAGCTATTTTCTTAGCTCATCCAACTCTTTTTGGTTTTTTGGTAAAAAGTCCATTAAAAAGTCAGAATAAGGCTTTTCCATAAAAATAGAAGTGTTAATCTGCCTTTTTTCACAAATCTAAATTATTTTTCAAGCCAAATATTGAGAATAAAGTTCAAATAGAGCTTAGACGCTTGCTGTTTTGAGAAAGAAGAATGCATTTCAACTTTTTGCTGTTTCACTTAAACACCACCTATTATGTATAAGTGCTATTTTTAGCAATTTTTGTGGTTTTTTTGTTCTGCAGGCTTCCGCACAACCCGGAACTTGCTACTTTTAAAATCTTTTCCTTTCATATTTAAAGTTAGCCTTATTATGTCCAGGTAGCTCAGTGGTAGAGCAGCCGGCTGTTAACCGGCAGGTCGGAGGTTCGAGTCCTCCCCTGGACGAACCTTTTCTTGGTTCGGCGTCTTTTTCTATTTAAAAGTGTGGTGAAAAAAGTCAGCGGAAATTCTCTACCACTACTATTAAATAGAATTTTAAATGTAGAATATTTTACAGCTCGGGTGCTTTGAATGAAGGAAAAGGAGCTGAAATTCTTAATAAGCCAAGGCGAGGGCTACAATATTGAATTCAAGGAGAAATTTTCAGCCTCAATAGCGAAGGACATCTGCGCATTTGCAAACTCCTCCGGCGGAAGAATTCTCCTCGGCGTTACGGATTGTGGAAAAATTAAAGGAATAAATATAACAAACAGATTGAAATCGCAAATAATTGATTTAACAAGGAATTTTGATCCAAAACTCAATATTTCTTTAAACCGGGTCGGCAATGTATTAATAATTAATGTTCCAGAGGGAAAAAATAAACCTTATTCTGTAAAAGGGAAGTTTTTTGTAAGGTATGGGGCAAATTCTCAGCAACTAACAAGAGATGAAATAAAAGATTTTTTTATAAGTGAGGGGTGCCTAAATTTTGATGAGAAACCCAATCCAGATTTTAACATGAAAGAAGATTTTAATGCTGAAGCATTTAAAATATTTTTAAGACGGTCCGGGATTACTGGGAGAATAAGAAGAATTAATCTGTTAAAAAATCTTGGGTTATTTAGTAATGGGAATTTGAAGAACGCCGGTGTCTTGTTATTCTGTAAAAAAGCAACTAAATTCTTCCCAAATGCAACTATTATGTGCGTTGTATTTCAGGGAAAAACAAAATATAAAATTCTGGACAGCAAGGAATTTGACTCTGATTTATATTCAAATTATGAAAATGCTATGCAATATATTATATCAAAGCTTAACACAGAATACATTATTCGTGGCGGGCCCAGAGAAGAAATATTGGAAATTCCGGAGGATGCATTGAGAGAGGCTCTTTTAAACGCAATAGCACACCGCGACTATTTTATGAGCGGGCACATTCAGGTTAATATATTTCTGGATAGGATTGAAATTGTTAATCCCGGAGGCCTAGTTAAAGGATTGTCCTTGGAAGATTTGGGTAAAATCAGCAGACCAAGAAACCATCTCTTGTTTAGTTTGATGCAGCGCATGGACTTGGTAGAGAAAGCCGGAACGGGAATTATGCGTATCAGGGAATCTATGAAAAAGTACAGGCTGAAACCCCCGATCATAGAGCCACATGAAACATGGTTTTCTATTAGTTTCATAAGGCCAGATTTGCAAACAGAATCTTACGAACAACGGATGGCAAATGTCCCCGAAAATGTCCCCGAAAATGTCCCCAAAAGATTGGCGCAGATAATCACAATTATGAGAGCTAATAGAAATATAACAGTTCCG
This sequence comes from Candidatus Iainarchaeum sp., assembly GCA_021163505.1. Lineage (GTDB taxonomy): Archaea > Iainarchaeota > Iainarchaeia > Iainarchaeales > DTGL01 > DTGL01. Next base: position 15,042 of record JAGGVE010000046.1, read on the forward strand.
CGATTAGCAAGAATGTTTATGGTGTCTGAAAAAACAATAAAAAGAGATATAAAAAAACTGAAAGAACAGGGCAGAATAAAAAGAGTCGGATCTGCAAAAGGCGGTTATTGGGAAGTGCTGGAGAGTAGATAGCTGAAATATGAGGTTATGTAGAAAAAGAGTAACGCTAATTGTGGACCCAAGCCAGCATATTGACAAAGTGCGCCATCGGTACACAGCTGACGTGGACTTACCCACTATAACAATTATACGCTTTGTAGTGTTTATAAATTTTGTGGCTAGTAAAAGAAGTGCCTAAACAGCTTGTTCTTCGCTTTAAAGGTAAATAGAGCAAACCTCGGATTTTAAACTAAAATTAACTATTAAATCCACTTTGAGGTTTACTTTTAAAATTAAAGCAAAACTAAAAGTTTTTATAACTATTGGTTGTTCAAATCATATAAGAATAAAAGGTGTGTCGTTTGCATAGCGATTTTTTATCTTTGATTGAAGAAGCAAAAGCATTAAACTCAAGTGTTTTCTCTTTGATACGTTTACTATTATTGTTTAGTATTGCCAGTGTTGGCAAAGATGGCGTAACCTACAGAGAACTTAAGGCCGCACTGCAAGTTAGCGACGGTGCGCTTTACACAAATCTCGAATACCTGAAAAAAATAGGCTACATTACTTCAAGGGATATCTCTTTTGAGGGGAAAAAATTGACGCTGTATCAAATAACTTCCGAGGGCCAGCGGGCATGGAAACACATACGAGATTGGTTAGCAAAATTGATTGCCTATGAGGTGGAAAAATGAGTTTGGACAAAGTAGTCGCATGTTTGAAAGCTTTAAACTTCAAACCAAACATAGATAACTTCGAGCACCGTTTGATCATTCAAAAATTAGTCTATTTGTTGGAATTGAAAGGCGTCAAAACCGGTTTTTCTTATAGTTTGTATGTTCGTGGTCCATACTCAAGTGAACTTACCGAACAAATCTATGAAAGCAGAAAAAAAGTTGAGAACCTGGTAACCTCTGAAAATCTTTCAAATACTGAATTAAAGTACGTCCAAGAATTTAAAGAATTGTTTCGAGAACTGAGGCCAAGTATTCTTGAAGTTGCTGCAACATACGCGTTCTTCGCATTTGATCAGAAACAGGATCCATTAACAGCATTGAAAAATGTTAAAAGGATGAAACCGTTTTATTCCGAAGCGCAAATCGCTATTGGCGTTTCAAAGGCAAAAGAGTTTCTATTTACGCCAACTAAAAAGGAGTTAAATGAGCTAAAAAAGGAGCTCTGGCCTTGGCAGGAAGCGTCAAAAAAATCAATGCGGAGCTAATTTAAATGAAAAAAGGGGACGTGTGGATCGTAGATCTACCCGAAGGCAGAGGGCATGAACAGAAGGGCAGAAGGCCAGCAATTATTCTCAGTAATGCAAATGGCATAATTACTGTTATCCCATTAACCAGCAATCTCGCTGCTGCACGATTTTCGTTTACTGTTCTTATTGAACCTAACCTAAAAAATGGATTAACTAAGAATAGCGTCGCACTTGTTTTTCAAATAGTTTCGCTTGATGCTAGCTGTTTTAAATACAAGATTGGAACAATAACAAAAGAGCAACAAGATAGCATTGACCAGCTTATTTTGGACATGTTAAAAATAAATGTTAAGTAAAGATATAAAATTTATATTAAAAAGCCAGATTGAAGAAGGAGTACAAAGAATTTGGGCCCACTTTTACGAAGGGTGAAGTGCGAGGGGAGATTAAGAGGATATTGGGGGTAGGTGAAGAAAATTGTTTTAATAATATATAGAGCAAATTTTGTTTGAGGACCATGGAGCTAAAGGAAGCAATTCAAATTGTAAAGCAGAGATTTCAGACAGATGTTGAAAGAATAAATGCCGAGCGAGAAGTAATTGAAAAATACGGCCGTATGTTCCATCCAAACAACTTAGATAATCTCACCGCCGGGGATTTCAAAGAATTTCTGCTTATAAAAAATAACAAGCACTGGAAGGGCATACATAGGCAAGGAAATATGATAACCCAAGATATGGAAAAGCTTAAGTCTGCTTTAAAATTACTTCTCGACGAAACGAAGCCTATAAAAGAGCGTTTGGAAAAAATACTTCCCAAGAACAAACCTCCTATGATCAAAGGACTGGGCAGAGCCGTGATAACTCCAATTCTAATGGTAGTTTATCCCGATAAATACTGTGTATATAACAGCATTGTTGAAAATGGGATGAAAAAGTTTGGCATATTCCCGAATTTCAAAAATGAAAGCTTTGCAGAAAGATATGTAAAAATAAACGAGATTATTCGCGATCTTGCCAAACAAAATAGCCTGTCTTTATGGCAAATTGATGAAGTTTGGTGGTTAGCGACCACCGATACTTTGCCTTTGGAAGAAAAACAAACCGAAGATGTGGAAGAAGGTAGTTTTTCCGCAGAGTTAGAATCGCAGCTTGAGGACCTTATCGTGAGCAAGTGGGACTCTATTCCAGAATTTAAGGATTTGGAAATCCTTCAAGAGGATGGGGAATATATTGGTCAGCAATATGATACCAGGGAAGTTGGCAGGATTGATCTTCTATGCAGAAATAAAAAGACGGGTGCCTTTGTTGTAGTTGAATTGAAGCGTGGCAGAGAAAGTGATAAGGTTGTTGGGCAGGTTTTAAGATATATTGGATGGGTCAAAGAACATTTGGCAAAGCCAGGCCAAGATGTTTATGGAATTATAATTACTTTTGAGGGCGATCCAGATCCGAAGTTGAAGTACGCGCTAAATCCAATTAGTGATTTAGTTAAACTTAAGTTCTACAGAATTTCAATTACAATAAGCTGAAAACGAGTTTGTTGATCTTTTTCAACCAAACAAATTTAAATAAAAATTGAGCGATTTTTCCATGCCGTAGCTTCTGGTTTGGTTTAATACAGTCTTTCACCATTACCAATTTTAACAGCACACCACTTTTTTATCCTTTGAATCCCAGAACAATCTCCATTTTAGGATTAAACTTGCCCCTTCTCTTCTCCGTTTTACTTACTATTGCAGTCCAAACAACGTCTTGCTTCTTAGAAAACAGCTTTTCCACAACAGATGTTATTTCCCCGAGCGTTGTTTCCTTATCAACACGCATAACCAAAATCACCGAATCCGCTTTGCTGATCTTGCCGGGGTTCTCCAGAAACTCCTTTAATCTTCCCTCTAAAAACTCGAACTTTGAATTGTCTCTAACGATTAGTTCAATGTCCGCAAAATCCAGCCCAATCAGAGAAGGTGTCGAAGCCATCTCATAGACCAGATCAATGATTCTGCGCTTTTTTCCAGAGCAATCTTTTCCCTCAAACAAGCCCCTAACGTCTTTAATCGTTATGGGCTTAAAATATTCCTCAAGATCTTTCACACAAGCACCTCCAATATTTTTTGACAAACAAATTTTATGATAAGTGAAAAGTGCCCTATCTATCTTACGAAGCGATTTTTGGAGTTCACTCTTTAATTTTAGCACTACATCACGAAATTCCATATATCCTCTGGGCGTATCGCGATAGTGGCATAGTTTATTCTTTTCAAGCTTCTTTAAATATTGTAACGCTTCTACCGTTCTCTTATCTACTATGGGAAAGTTTTCGGGGCATATGAAATGTAAAAGTGTAGATGCCACAGGTATGCCAACCCCCGGCAATCCACAAAGTTTTTTTACTTTAATTATATCTCCCTTTTCAGAGATAACTTCCCTTAGGCACTCTTCGTATTCGTTGTATTCATCACTTTTTACGTAATGAAATGCTCGAGCAGCCTTCCATTTGTAAATTTCAGTAAAGGTTTTTTTGAGATACACTTTTGGCTTTTTACTTCTTTTTTAACATCCTTGAGAAGCCCTTTGTATTTTTCTTCATCATGCCATATGTTGTCATATCTTTCTTGCCAATATTCCACGAATTCTGTATCTATTTTCTTATAACTTTTGCATTGTTCTTCCACATTATTTGGAGTGTGAGCTCCCACGAGAACACCTCAAAGAAATTTACGCACCTTTGCAGTTTTCCTTTCCCTCTATTTTTTCCTCTACTTTCCTTTCAGACTCTCTCACAAACGCTATTTCGTCTTCGCCTGGCGTACCATATCCTTCGAAATACTCAAGCTTTCCTTCCTTCTTTGCGCACTCAAGGCAGAGTATTTCCGTTGGCACGGAGTCAATTACTTCGATTTCCAGCTCTTCCGGGTTCTCTTCTGAAAAAACAAATTTTTCCTTGTTAGCGAGCTCGCAGTAGTAAGGCTCATTAACCCTGATGTTCCTGCCGCACAAATTGCATCGGTAGTATGCGCTCCGCTTCACATCTCTGGTTCTCAAATGAGATTTTATTAAAGTGGTTACAACATAGCTTACTCCCTTCTCCCCGCCAATTTCCTTCAGCTTTTCTTTGTATTTTCTAGGAATCCTTACCGTAAGAATCTCATCCTTCTTTTCTTTCTCTGCGCTCCTATCCTTGAGCATATACAATTATTTCGCACTGGCTAATTTAAAAGTTTGTATTACAGCTTCTGCAGAAATGTATGACTTAATTTTATAAAAAAAGTATTTGCAATCGTGTTGGAGGTGATAAATGATGAGGAGAATGTGGGTTCCGGACTCTAAAAGGAATCAGGGTGAAGCAGGTTTTGTTTGTAGCCACTGCGGCAAAAGAATCAGAGAGCGAGAGTACTATTACTGCCACGTGATAACTAAAGAGAAATATGTGAAGAAAGATGGTGTTGTAGAGGTTGTTCCAAAGAAGGCTTTCCAGATAGCAACATGGTGCAAAAAATGCTATGAGGAAATACTTAAGATGTGAGCCACGGCGGGATGGAACAACGCTTCGCATATTCGTTCAAAAATTACAGTAAGCACACTTTTTATTGAATTTGTGCACCTATTTTACTTGCAAAAGTTCTTTCAGGTGGTCTTTTGACTGAAGTTTGCATAGATGAAACTGAAGAAATAAAATACATTGCAGAATGGCTTAAAAAGTGCGGAATAGAGCTCGCAGACAGAGAGAATGCAGAATACTTAATTCTTCTCATACTGAAGCTTCACCAGCGCTTCTTTGCGGAGAAAGGTTTAACTACCTTCGATCCGAAGTTTGAAAAGGTGCTGAAGGAACTTCAAAAACAAGGCAATAATAAACCTTAAAAGCGATTTTACTCATATTACTACAAAAATTGGAGTTTCGAGGGTTTAGCATGCCAACATATTCACACTCCAAGCTTGCCTGCTTTGAGAACTGCCCGAGAAGCTATTTCTACCGCTA
>JAGGVE010000044.1 GCA_021163505.1 Candidatus Iainarchaeum sp.
AGCTTTGCCCGTAATGTCAAGTTAATAGGAATAAAGGACTTTTGCGTATGCTCAATGCCTGTATTTTTACTGATTTTTTAAAATTAAAGATGTGAAATATTCAAAACCCAAATAACTTGACAGCAACATTAAAACACAATCTTTTAATATTACGTTCCGCATTCGTTTTTTATGCCAAAGAAAAGCACAGAGAAAGCAAGAGGCCTTTATGTATTTGTGCCTGCTTATAATGAGGAAGACACTTTAGGCAAGGTGCTTCAAGATTTAGTTGCTTTAAAAAAGAAGGGTTTAATACAGGGCATTCTTGTTATAAATGATGGTAGCATAGATAAAACAAAGGAAATAGCAGAATCCTTCAGAAGTGAAGGGGTTGATGTAGTAAATCACAAGAAAAATAAGGGAAAGGCATTCAGCTTTTATGAAGCTGCTTTATGGGCTAAGCGTAATAATGCTGAATTTCTCGGAATGTTTGATGCTGATTTGCCCGAGATTCCAAAAAAAGAATTTGAAAAAATGTTGGAACCTCTGAAAGATCCAAAGATAGATATGGTTATTGGCAAAGTATTTTTCTCCACACGCATAGGTCTGATAAGAGACTTCACTCCTCTTTCAGGCCAAAGAATAATACGAATGCAAGCCTTGAAACCACTCTTTATTGGAAACAAAACTTGGCTTAGTCTTATAGCTGGAATTGTAAAAGAAAGACCTAAAGACATGGCAAAGGTAAAGTTCGAAAGACGCGGTTATGGACTTGAAGATGCGCTAAATTATCTGATAGCTAGAAGAAAACTACCTAATAGTAATGATTTGAAACGTTTTTCAAATGTTGCACTAGTTGAAACAAGGTTTTACGCACCACCGTCAAAAAGAAAAAGACTAGAAATGCCCATGGAGCTTCAGCAGACCCACCGCATTATTCAAGAAAGGCTAAGGCGAGCCAAAAAGATAAAAGAACAAAGGAAAACACGTAAAACCCCGAGCCACACAAAAGCCTTAAAGTATGCTTTGAAGCATAGACGTAAACCGCGATAATTTATTATTAACCCTTTTTATTCTTTTTGAAGAGAAAACATTTGTTAGCGCTGTAGTGGTTATTATGAATAAGGAAAAACGCAAGATTATTTTCTCCGTATTCTTAGCGGCTATTATTATTGGCTCAGTGCTCAGCATTGCGTTTAGCCCAAGGTTTAAGCCTCCAGAGCAACCAAAGCCAAAACCAACACCACAGCAGCCAATAGAATCTTTTAAAGCCGAGGAAATAGATGCAAATGTTGAGCAGCTCACCTCAACATATGTGCTTTATGGACAAACCACTATCGCTAACCCCTATGAACTTATTTCAAAGCTCAAATCCATCAAAAGTGTAAGAGAAGTATACAATCCAAACTACTCAAAGCCAGAACAAAACAAGCTTGCTTTCTTCTGCGATATCCTGCTCGAAAGCGATTCAAACATAGAAAGCATTTTGAAAAACATTGAAGAAAAGGGAATACTAAGCAATGCAGAAGCCTATGTAAAAGCAATGCTAAAATTGCCAGCAGAGATTACTTTGCATAGCGTAGATGCGAATAAAACAAAGGAGTTCAAGTTTGATAAGCCGTTTGTTATAGGAGTAGTTTCGCTTGCCACAAAGCCAGGCGATCAACTAAAGGTAAACCTTTATTTGCAGCTGCAAGGTGATGCTTTAGTTAAAGGCTCGGCAAAAGCTTACGAAACTAAGAATCTGAGCGCTACACCGCGCTTTTATAGCCAAGATGTTAACGCAGCAATAGCTTCGCTTGAGCCAAAGTTTGTAATCGCTGAGCAGTTCAGCTACAATGGCTTTGATCTAAATGTTCTTGAAAGCGAGCTTAATGGCTTAGATGATGTAAATAACGCCAGCTTATCGCTCAAGCTTAGGGAATACTTCTATGTTAGCGTTCCCTTGCAAGCTGACGAAAATACTGAAGAGTTAAAAAATGATCTCAATGCAGCAATTCGCTCAATAGAAAATATAAATAATGTTGAATTTGAACGCCCAGCAGATAGCAATATTTTGAAGATTAAAATATTCTTCAAATCTAGCGAGCATAAAAACTATGCTTATCTGAAAGATGCAATTGCTTCTGTGCTCAGCGAAAAAGGAATTGAGCATAATATTGAAAATGTAGATGCATTCATCAGCGCTACGCTCTCTTTGCGAGAAGCATTGCAAGGGGAAGAAGCAGGCAAGCTTAGCGATTCAATAAAACAGCTTTTAAGCAGCTATGGGATTGAAGCAAGCATTGCTCAGCCAGCAAAGCTTACAATAGAAACAATAATAGACCCGGATAAAAATATTGAAATTCCGCTTAAAGAAAATGTAGATGCAACTTTGCTTGCTGGCCACTCTGTTGGCGAAACAGTAAATGTTAAAGTTAACTTCATGCTGGTGAGAGAAGAAGTAAGCTATATTGAAGCAATGGAGCCAGCGCTTCTAGGTTGATTTTAGCTGCTTTGTAGCTATTCAGTAAGAGATTTTATTGCTAGTGCAATATCCCCTTTTGATTGCTCGAGCGCCTTCTTTACTTCCTCAAAACTCTTGCCTGTTTTCTCCTGCACAAGCCTTACATCTTCTTCACTAATGCTTGCTTCGCTTGCTTTTTCTATCCTTTCTTCACCAAGGATTGTATATGTGCGCTGCCCCTGCATCTCTATCGCAGTTACCTTTGGGTTCTCGATTATAAGCTTGCTATCACTAAGCTCTATTACAACGCGCTTTGCATTGATTTCTTCGGATTTTATGTTAAGCTGTTTCATCAGCTTTCTCATCTGCATGGGATTCATTCCAAACATAGGCATCGCTAATTTTAAAGCTTAAAAAGTTTTATTAATGCGTCGCATTACGCTTATGCTATAAAAGTATTATAGAAAGAGATATAAATATTCAATTTCTTTTATTAAACAGCATGCGAGCTCATGAGCAGACATTTACAGATTTCAAACAGTTCAGGCGCAGGGTTAGGGCGAAAAACCCTGAATTTGAACAAGCACTTAAAGAATACTTTGCTAACGGAGGTATAGTTAGAGTTCTAATAAACACAAGCAAAGAATGGCCTAAATTACTTTACCCTTCACAGCAGAGATTGTGCACATTAATAAAAGAAAAGAAAAAGCAAAGGCAAGAGCTTATGGAGAGGAAATCCACTTGGCAGAAGCGATTATTCAACGCTGAGCTCTACAATATTACAAATTTCCTAAAAAAATACGCTGAACCGCTTTACTGGCGCCACGTTCTAAAATATATTGCAGATAGCGATTACCGAAATGATGCAAGAAGCGTAAAGCTCCCAGTTAACCTTGTTGCCGACCCGCGCTGGAAGCCGATGATAAAGATGTTTGTTGAAGATATAGATTATAGAAAACAGCTTCGCTTAACCGTTGAGGAATCTTTTGTTTATAAGAAAGATAAGAAGCTCGCAAAATACAGCCAGCAGCTTATAGAATTTAGAAAGCAGGAAAGTCAGCGCAAGATAGATGAGCTCAACAAGAAGATTGAAGAGCTTGATAAGGAAATAGATATTCTAAAAAAGTTGCTAAGGTGGGCCAAAGCCTGATTCAGATGCCAATGCAACATCTAATTTTACCGGAAGCCAGCTCTTAAGCATTTTTTAATCGCTTTCTTATGCATTCTTCTAAGAGGTGATTTTATGAATAGACCTTTTAGGAAATTATCTGCTGGTAATGTGCAAGTGGCTATCTGGCAGAACGAGGGCAAAAACAACGAGTTTTATACAGTTACTGTTTCGCGAAGATTTAAGGATAAAAACAGCGAATGGCAGAGTTCCAATTCGCTTCGCTTAAACGATATTCCAAAAGCGATAGTTGCGTTGCAAGAGGCTTACAAAAGCTTGGTTCTCAAAGAGCAAGCGAATGAGCTTAGCAACGAATCTTTAGCTGATGTAATTGAATAAAAAAAGAAGTATACTTTCTCTGTATATGGATCAAAGCATCAGCGCTGGGCAGATAAAGAAGCTTGTGTTGGAAAAAAATAGCTTTAAAAGCTTCAATCCAATGCAGGAGCTTGCTTTGCAAAAAGACTGGCAAAGTTCAAGTATGGTTGTAAGTTCGCCAACAGCAAGCGGAAAAACAATAATAGCTGAGCTCTGCACATTAAATTGCATATTCAATAAACGCAAAAAAGTAATCTATACTTCACCATTAAAAGCGCTAGCTTCGGAGCATTATAAAGATTGGAAGAAAAAGTATTCTGATTTGGGCATAAGGATTGCAA